>CALEGD010000147.1 GCA_937877075.1 uncultured Acholeplasmatales bacterium | reverse complement strand
TGGTAGTAACACTACCTCGTTTAATTTCTCTAGAAATAGTTGAACGATGGACACCTAATTGTCGTGCAATTTCAGATTGAGAGAGTCCGGCTTCAAGTAGTGCAGAAATTTTGATTCTAGCTTCATGATTAAGTTGCGAATAAGCTTTTCTTGGTGTAAAATTAATTAAGTTCATAAGATCCTCCGTATTATGGTTTGCAACTTAATTATACAGGGTTTTATGGACTTTTTTAAATATTCTATTATTGCACTAGCACTTAGATGTACAAAACACCTTTCCTTTTTATTTTGAAGAATCTATTTATTTAATTTGCATTTTATGGTATAACTAATAATGGTAAAAAAATTTTACCAATACATATGTAATTGTTAGGAAATAAAAAAAATAACGATAGAAATGAGGGAGAAAAAAGGTCTTTAAGTTAATGTTATTTTGTTTGTATAAGGGCATAATTTAGTAATAAAGTTAAAACTAGACTGAGAGTATAAAACAATAGATGAACATTTAATTTGGATGACTAGAAGTTTTAAATCTAAATGTGGATCTAAATTTGTTACCAAAGCAAGTTTGAAATGTTCTTTTTTTATTTGTACTCTTTTTTTCGGAAAATCTGAAGAATTTTCAGAAGATATTGAAGCATTTATAAAACTAGATTGGAGGAGAAAATTTATGAAGAAATTGAATTTTTTATTTATCATCATTGCCCTTTTTACAATCCTAACGGCTTGTGACAACGGTAATAACATTGACCCCGGTATAGAGGATGACTTAAAAGGTCCTTTTTCAATTACAATTGAAGAAGATGTTCTGGAATTGGTGAGTGTCGATAAGACCTCAGCGATGGAAAATGAGAAAGTGACGATTACTGTCTCTATTCCTCAAGGCAAGGAAGTTGAAGTGCAAGTTTTTATGTTAGTTGATGAGGAGAATCAAAACTATATTGGTTTTGATCTAACAAAGATTAATGATACCACTTATACATTTTTAATGCCCATCGGTCATGTAAAAGTAAAAGCAACTTTTAGCGAACCGCCTTTGAAAGTTTTTTCGGCAGAACTTGAAGGAACAATTTTAAAATGGAATGCAAATATTAGAGAAGATTATTCCTTCTCTGTAACTATAAGTAATCCCGATAGAAGCAATCCGAGTACTTATGCAGTGGATAAAGATAAAAGGGAACTTGATCTCGCTAACTTAAATGATTTCTCAAGATTTTCAGGTAAGAATGTTGAAATTACGGTAGCAATTGTTGATAAAACTTCACGGAAAGCGAGTTTTTATAATTTTAATGCCGTAATTACTAATCAAGATTTACCTGTTTTAAATGAGCCTACAGATTTAAAAATCGAAAATAATATTGTTTCTTGGAAATGGATTGATGTTGACAATGAATGCGGCGGCTTTATCGTAACAGTTAACGGTTTTTCAAGTAAGCTTCAATATTATCCTTATTACAAACTAAATATAGGTTTTGAAGATCAAGATTATACAATCAGTGTTCGTGCTCAAGGTGTTTCTGGTAAAAGTAATGCGAGCAAGGAAAGCGCAATTGAGTATCAATATAAAGTGCCCGTCTATAATGTAACATATAATTTAAATGATGGAACCAATCAGTCTCAAAACATTAAAACTGTCAGTGGTAAAATCAGTGACTATACTCCTGAACGCACCGGATATATCTTTAATGGCTGGTATACATCCAACGATAATGGTTCAACCTTACAAAGACGCTTTACAAACAATGAATTAGTGCAAGAAGATTTGGATTTATATGCCGATTGGGTAGAAAAAGAAAACACCGGCGGCATCCAAAAACTTCCTAAACCTAAAGTGACCGTTTTGGGAACAATTGTTCGTTGGCAGGCTATATCGGGAACTAATGGTTATCATGTTCAAATATCCCACGGAAATCAAATCATCTATGATGAAAATCTTAACCAGACCCAAATTGATATTTCCAATTATTCTTATGAAGAAGGAAAAACTGTATCCTTAAAGGTTAGAGCAAGAGGGGATGGAGAAACGACAGCAAACTCAGATTATACAAGTGTTTCTGTTAAAACAACTTTAATCCCAGAAGACTTTATTTCCAATATAATCGTTGATTACAATATAGGTGTTGTTTATTGGACGCTTTTTGAAAATGTTTCCTACTATGTAGATAATTTTAATACTATGGTATACGATAAAATCACGGGCAGCTATATCGGTG
Source organism: uncultured Acholeplasmatales bacterium (assembly GCA_937877075.1). Lineage (GTDB taxonomy): Bacteria > Bacillota_I > Bacilli_A > ML615J-28 > CAG-698 > DTU067. The sequence goes on along the minus strand of CALEGD010000147.1, from coordinate 745 downwards.
GCTATAATTCAGACAATCCTGAATTTGTATTTTATGAAAGCTTGCCTGCTGGAGAATACCAGCTTGAAATCTATATGAACGGAATAAACAAAAATGTTGTTACCAGCTTTACCAATATTCGTCTGAATTCTCCCGATCCAGAAATTTCTCAGACTGATGAAGGATGGCATATTAGTTGGGAAGCTGTCAGATATGCTGATAGTTATGAAGTTGTTGTAAACGGTATAAAATCTACGATTGAAAATACTTATTTTGACATTGCCACAGGTGATAATATTGAAATAAGTGTTAGAGCAAGTGATAGTAATGCAGATTATATTATGAGCAGAGCTAAAAAGATAACGATTAAAAAAGAAGAAGATTCAATAAAACTGACACTACCTGATCGCACCGTTTGCTGGGTAATAATGGTCGATGAATATATAATTGATCCCTTAAAATTGAAAAATGATAAAATTATTTTTCTCGGAACTAAACTTCACATCGAGGGTAACTTAGAGGACTTGGAAGATGCTTCTATCGTTTCTGCTTTGAATCTAGAAGAATTAAGTATTTCTCATCTCTCTTATGATGAATCGATAGCATCGAAGTTTGAAGATGCATCACCGAAAAACTTAAAAAGAGAATAATACTGAGGGCAAACGAGCCGGTCATAAGGATCCGATTTTTCCTTGCTGATACTGCATGATGAACGCCAAGAGCAGTTTCTATTTTGAAAGCGTGTGTATTCACCACTGCCTGACGT
>CALEGD010000146.1 GCA_937877075.1 uncultured Acholeplasmatales bacterium | reverse complement strand
GAGGCTTATATAAAACCTCTAATGGTAGTATTATTAATGCAGATATAAATGCAGCATTAAATATATTAAAAAAAGTAATACATTTTTTACAGTCTAGTGGTGCGAAACACCAATAAGATTAAAAGAGGTTTAATATACATACTTAATCTTAAGAGAGAGAAAATTTATTTTTCACTTTGTTCTGTTGCATCTTATTTCTAATTTATATATAATATAATGGAAGGGTGTTTTGATATGGAAAAATTACCTGTTATTTCAACTGGAAGACTATTATTGAGGGAAATAGAAGAATATGATGCCAATGATATGTTTGAATATGCTAGGCTCCCGATGATTGGGCCTAGTGCTGGCTGGCAACCTCATACCTCTCTCAGTGAAACCAGGACTGTAATAAAGTTGTTTCAAGGGAAAAAGAAATACGGTCAATTAGGTGTTTTTGCTATTGTTTGGAAAGAAAACAATAAAATGGTCGGAACCGTTGAACTTCACACATATGTTCGGAATCATAGAGCGGAGCTTGGTTATACCGTTAATCCCGATTACTGGGGAAGAGGAATTGCTCTTGAAGCTTCCAAACATGTTATCGCTTGGGGTTTTGAGAAGTTGTGGCTAAAACGGATCGAATGTACCACCTTTACAAACAATAAACAATCTCGGCGGGTCTGTGAAAAACTCGGACTTACTTTTGAAGGTACAAAAAGAAAAGGATATCTTCTTTATGATGGCTCGATAAAAGATATAGATTGCTATGCTATAATCGATGATGATTATTATCAAAGAATATACGAAAAAAATTGGTGGTAAAATTGAAAAAACCTCTTCAAATACTTTTTATTTCCCTATTATATTTCTTTCTTTCTTCCTGTCAATTTCAAGACTTTTTATCAGATAACGATGTTGAAATTGACACAATAAATTATATAAGTACTGTAGTGGTTACCTCAAATGTAAAGGTGACTACCGAAACCTATGAATATATTCTTGGATTAGAAAAAGTGGGTCCTCACAAAGGGACCGGCAGCGGAGTCATTTTCCACAACACTAATGATGAATACTATGTTCTGACCAACGCCCATGTTGTCCATTTATCCGATGACTATCACCATAGATATTATATTGATGACAGTAGCGGAAATTCTTATCAGGGCTCTTTGTTTTTGATCTCAAAGGAGTTTGATCTCGCAATCCTAAAATTTGAATCACAAAAAACTTATATACCGATAGCTTTTTCAAATATTAATCCTGAAATAGGTGAAATTGTTTTTTCGATTGGAAGTCCTTCCGGTCAGGCAAATATCATCACCGCTGGGAAGATTCTTCAATATAAAAATATTGAGCAGGTTGATTATGAAATCCTCTTACATGATGCTCTGGTAAAGCCTGGAAGCAGCGGTAGTATGCTCATAAACCAGAAATTTGAAATTGTTGGAATTAATACATGGGGTTTTGAAAAAAGCACAAAATCGGCGGAAGAATTTGTTTATGGAGGAGCTACTCCGATTGAAAAGATCTTGGAATTTATTAATAAAGAACCATTATTTAATCAATCAAAATAAAAAGTCCTTGCGGACTTTTTTTATACTATCAGATCAGAATCCAAATAGACATTTTCTCTTTCAAAATATCGCTTTTCTCTGGGTATCCATTCATTAAGGAAACATGAAAAAAGTTTATTTGAGCGTTCTTTTAGTCTTGAAATTTGTTCACTTTCTGATGCTTCAAGAAATATAATGGCATTGTAATACTTTCTTAAGGAAAGATTAGCAGAATAGACGCCTTCAATAATCAGTATATTTGTCATTTCAATATCTTCTTCAATAAATTTCCCGCTGGTACAGTCAAAACGCCGGTACGAAAGAGGTTTCTCCGGTTGGGCACGCATTATTATTTCTTCTAAAATCCTTGAGGAATTGATTCCGATTTTATCGTTGCTGTTATCAAAGAAGTCATCAACATGAATAACGGTAATGTTTTCTCTTTTTGAAAGTTCATTTGAAATAGTAGTTTTTCCACTACAGGATCCGCCTTCTAGGGCAATGATTGAGAGTTGGTTTGAAGGGAGTCTGCTTATAAAATTTTGAATTTGCAGTAATTTCATTTCTTGATCTAATAATCTGCTTTCTATTAAACGATAAGCAGGAAAATAAGAATCTTTGTAGATCTGACTATGACTTACTGCAGGGGAACCATCTTCAAGATACTTTTGGAAAACTGCATTTATTTCAGATTCTGAAAAAAGTCCCGTGAGGAAAGTTTTTAGATCAGATAAAGCGTTATTGTAATCAAATTTCACTATGTCAGATATAGTAGAAGTTAAGAATTTTGTAACTAAGTTTTCCAAACTTAGACCAAAGTCCCGATATGGTCGTAGATTAACCCTGACAAAATTTTGCCCGACATAATCATAAAGATTATCTCTAAACTTACTTTCTTTGAGACCGGCTAGTTCTTCCTGTAGAAAAAATAAGGGTAGCTCTGGGTTCTTGAAAAAATGTTTGGGACCAAAGCACATTTGATAAAGTAATTTTAAATAATCCTGAATAGTGCTTTTCGGAAAATTCCGATGATAATATTCGAAGTATTGTTTCATAATTTCACCTAAATTATTTTACCATTTTTATCTGATTGTTTCAAGAAAAGTTCTCCTCTTGACAATTATAACTAAAGATTGATTTTTCCCATAAAAATTAGTATAATAATAAAATATAAGGTGATGAAAATGGAAAAAGATTATAGTAAATATTTTGGCCCTTCAATGAAGGATGCAAGAAAAAGAATAAACAAAAATATTGAAACAATCAGATATGAGCTTGATGAACATTTAACTAATTTAGGTAAAGAAAAGACATATTTGATTAAGACTTATGGATGTCAGGGGAATGAGGCCGACAGTGAAAAGATGGCGGGTATTCTCCAACAATTAGGATTTCAACCCACTGAAATAGAAGAAGAAGCTGATGTCATTCTTTTTAACACTTGTGCAATCCGTGAAACTGCGGAGAGTCGAGTTTTTGGTGAACTGGGTAGAATTAAAAAGATTAAAAGACATAATCCTGATCTTTTGATTGGTATTTGTGGGTGCATGCCTCAGGAAGAAAAAGTTGTAAATACGGTCAAAGAAAAATATCCTCATATTGATTTGGTGTTCGGAACTCATAATATTCACAAATTGGGTGAATATTTATATGATGCTTACCTAACCAAAGAAAAAGTAGTAGAAGTCTTTTCAGAAGAAGGGAAGATTATCGAAGGAATTCCCAGCAAACGTGCACATGATCGCAAAGCTTGGGTGAATATTATGTATGGCTGTGATGAGTTTTGTACTTATTGCATCGTTCCTTATACTCGAGGTAAAGAAAGATCTAGAAATCCGGAGGATATTATTGAAGAAGTAAAGGAATTGGCTCGTGAGGGTTATCAAGAAGTAACCTTACTCGGCCAGAATGTTAATGCCTATGGAAAGGATTTAAATATAGATTATACTTTCTCAAATCTACTGCTGGACCTTTGGAAGATTGAAATACCAAGAATCAGATTTACTACTTCACATCCTCGTGATCTTGACGAAGATACTATTAAAGTCATGGCAAAGGGTGGAAATATTATGCCACACCTACATTTGCCCGTCCAATCAGGAAGCAATAGAATCCTTAAAAAGATGAATCGCAAATATACAAAGGAAGAGTATTTGGAGAAAGTTGAGAGATTGAAAAATTTGATTCCAAGTATATCGATTACCACTGATATTATAGTTGGTTTTCCCGGTGAAACTGGTCAAGATTTTGAAGAAACCCTTGACTTGGTTAGAAAAGTTGATTTCGAGGGAGCCTTTACCTTTATCTTTTCGCCTCGGGAAGGAACTCCGGCGGCCAAATATGTTGAAGATTTAGATTCGGAAACCAAAAAAGAAAGACTGCAACGCTTAAATAAATTGATTAATGAAGGTTATCTAAAAGGAAATCAACGCTTTGAAGGAATGACTGTTAAGGTGTTGGTCGAGGGACTCAGTCAAAAAAATAATCTTTTAAGCGGGTATACCGAACATAATAAACTTGTCAATTTCGAAGGTGATAAGAGTTTGATCGGAAAAATAATTGATCTAAAAATAGAGAAAGCTTATACCTGGCATTTGCGTGGTATAATTGTAAAGGATCATTCATAGTATAAATTAGATTATTACCTAGTAGCAATAGTTCTTGTGGGTGAATATATTGTTATTGAGGAGGGATATGAATGAATGAAATCCGTGAAATTGTAACTAAGGCGATAGTCGGCAAAGGCAAAAAAACCATTCGAATTAAAGAAAATGTCATTCCAAGATACGAAGCTTTCAGTATTTTGGGAGTCTGGGTAATTAACCATGAATTTGAAGCCGCCTTATCTGATAACAACCGGGTGGAATTGGTAGGCAATTTTGAAATTAACATCTGGTTTTCTCATGATGACAATACAAAGACCGACATTGCGAAAAAGGTTGTCGGGTACACCAATACCATTAACACAAGACAAATTGTAAAAGAAGTTAATGCCAATTCCCAGGATGTAATCGTAAGGATCGTCCAACAACCGACATGTACTAATGCCAAGATAGTTAACTCCGAAATTGAAGTGGATATTGTTTTCGAAGTCGTTGCAGAAGTCATCGGCGAAACGAAAATGATGGTTACTGTTTTCACACAAATGGAAAGTTATGAACCGATAGATGACAATTTTGAAAATGAAATTAATGAGAACTTTATACAACCAAACTAAATCGTATTTAAATACGATTTTTGTTATAAGTAAGTTAACGGCTTCATAAGTATATAATAGGTGATTAATTTGAAATTTCACATCGTCAGAACCGGCGAAACTCTTGAGGATATCCTCTTTTTGTTTAATCTTACTAAAGATGAATTAGTTGAAGAAAACAGGCATATACGCATCTGGGATCGGTTAGTTCCCGGGACAAAACTTAAAATTCCAGCGATTACAGAGGTAATTGAACAAGACGTGAACGAAATGGAACCGTTTATCGAAGACTATTATCCCAAATTAACCGATGAGCAATTCGGCTCGGTTGAGGAAGTGATATTTCAGGGAAAAGAAGAAACGGTCGAAAAGGAAATCAAAATTGATGAAAAAGGCGAAGAACATTCAATTAAGACCATTGAAATAGATACAGAAGAAAAAACCTCACAAAAATCTGAAAAACCTAAGATTAAAACTGCAACAAAGCCTCAAGATAAAGTTTACCAGTCCTACTTGGGGAATTACAATTATCCCCGTAATATCCCTTATACATATATCGTTTATCCGGTTTATTTTCCACAGCGAAAACGAAGATAAAAAGCAAGATTTGTTCTTGCTTTTTAATTTTAAAAGTAAGGTATATTAAAATTGCATCAAGCTAAGACATTCTAATTAAGAGTCTTTAAAAAGACTGACTTTAATAATGTTATCTATCTGATTATAATGAGGCGAGATCAATATTAACCATAAAAAACCAAGAGATTAGATTAAACCTAATTACACTTGGCTTTTTCATTGTATTAAGTATTTAAAATTTATCCCCAAACAGTTTATTAACCTACCTAGTTTTATTCCCTATTTTTTAGAGTTATTCGGCCAAGTAACGGTCTTTTTGTTTTTTGGATTGCGTTATTCGGACAAACCTCAGCACAGCACCAACAACGGATGCATTGTGTTGTTTTGAGCCTCGGATACTTTCCTTTAACTATTGTCATTGCTTTCGGAGGACAGATTTTAGCACATTCCCCGCATTTGATACATAAATTGTGGTCAATTCGGGGATGTTCAAGTAGGAGATTTCGGAGGAAGCTGAACCGAAGGAGCTTTAAGCCAAAACTGCTGGTCTGGTTGACCGGTTCTTGGAACTTTAGATATTTAAACGACTCTATGCTTTCTCCAACTATTTGTATTT
>CALEGD010000145.1 GCA_937877075.1 uncultured Acholeplasmatales bacterium | reverse complement strand
TTTACGCCCATTTCCTCAGGAACACTATTTCTCATTAAGGAAATGTCGGCGGCGGTAGCACCTCCGGTTCCAAAACCGGTCGATGTCTTTACAAATGAAGCTTTTGCCCTAACAGCAGCTTTGCAGACTTCAACTTTTTCTTCGTCGGTAAGATAACAGGTTTCAATAATAACCTTGACACACCGACCTTGGGCAGCACTGACAACGGCAGCAATCTCTTGTTCTAAATAAAAGAAATTTCCTTCTTTCGCTTTACCGATATTGATGACCATATCGATTTCATCGGCACCGTCATCTATTGCATTTTTTGTTTCAAAAGCTTTAGTTTCAATTGTATTTGCACCTAAAGGAAAACCAATTACAGTGCAAACTAAAACATCGGTTCCCGAAAGCAATTCTTTTGCTTCCTTAACGTGGACTGGATTCACACAAACACTTTTAAAATTATATTCTTTAGCTTCCTGACAAAGCTTTTCTATATCAGCTTTAGTCGCAAAGGCTTTTAGTAAGGTGTGATCAATTAATTTATTAGACATTTTCTCTCCTAAATATCCAGAAAATTTGCAAGTCGAACCGATTTAAAATTTTGATCGATAATCGCAACTTTCCGGAGTTTATTTACGGCCTTACGTGAAGCTTTGGCCTGTTTGGGCTTTAATATATACATATCAGGAAGGAAATTTACAATTTCAATCAAATATTTGTTCATAATGCTCATAAAGTCTTTCCTGCGAACCAAGAAAGGAATATTTTGTTCTTCCTTAACATAGATATAAGTCAAATGTGGTGGAAATACGGTCGGTTGACCTAAATTCCAAACTACCGAAATTCCGTATTCGTTAGTGATCTTATCGATAATCGGCTCGACCAAATTGACGTCCACTTCGTTATGATAGTATTCGCGGAGACTAGCTACAGAGCGTTGATAACGACAGATTTCATCGAGTTTGTCTTTCTCAAACGTAAGTTTATCTTGAATGCCGTATTCAGCGACCGTTTCCCGGCGCGTTTCTTCAAACAGAACAACGACATCCGCAAGATTGAAAGGTTGAACATCCTTAAAGGCATCATTATAAATCTCCAAATCAAATAATTTACAAATTTTTTGAGTAAGAGTTAAGATTTCTTTTACTAAAAAGGAAGGGACTAAAACCGGTAATTCCAGTAAAAAATTTACATTCAGATACTGAGGGTTCAGTTTGTAAATTTGATTGACCCTGGATTTTTTTGTAATCAGATATCGATAGGAGAATTTAAAATCATCATCGCGACAATCAATCTGCACTTCATCATCTGTATAATAAATTTTAAAGTTTGGATAAGCATCAAAAAACTCTAAGACCTTTCCGAAGTCAAGTTTTTCTAAATTGCTATCTCGAAAAAAATGAATATATATTGCCATTATTATGACCTCATTTTTTTAATTATTTTATTGCATCGTTTACAAAGTTCTTCCTCATTTACTTCATCAACTACTTTCCAACAGCGACTGCAAATATGGCCTTCGCGAGCACTTACTTGAATAACACCGGATTCATATTCCTCACCAACGAGATCTTCATTGGTAATGACGAATTCGGAAACGATAAAGACTTTTTCAAGGTCAATTTTAAAACTATTTAAAAGTTTTAAACTTGCCTCAGAAGGTTTGAAAACAACTTTGCTTGAAAGTGACTTTCCAATTATCTTGTTATTCCGCGCTTCTTCTAAAGCTTTTAAGACATCACTCCTCAAATCTTTAAACTGTTCATATTTATTAAGTAAAACCGAATTATTTGCATAACGTAATGATTTCGGCATGTTTGTAAGATAAATGCTTTCTTCATTTTCATAAGGCATATAACTAAAGACTTCTTCGGTTGTATGAGGAATAATCGGAGTAAGAAGACGAACCAAGGCCGAAAGATTATCATAGAAAACAGTTTGGATACTTCTTCTTTCCGAATTTTCGGCATTTTCAATATAAAGAACATCTTTGGTAAAGTCACAATAGAAAGCCGATAGTTCATTGGTCATATAAGTCAAAATTGAGCGATAAACTTCATCAAAATGATAGTTTTCATAAGCACTGACGACCTTATCAATCAGATTATTCAAGAGATTAACCATTACCTGATCAATTTCCGGCATTTGTTCATAAGGAATGCGATCAGTTTCAGGATTAAAATCGAAAAGGTTTCCGAGTAAGAAACGGAAAGTGTTCCTAATCTTCCGATAGTTTTCCGAAGCCTGACGCATAATTTCTTTAGACATGCGAACATCAGCGGTGTATTCGCAACTAGCAACCCAAAGTCTCAAGACATCAGCTCCGAATTCACGGATTAAAGCTTGAGGGTCTACGGTATTTCCGAGCGATTTGCTCATCTTACGGCCATCGCCGTCAAGCACAAAACCATGAGTCAGAACAGTTCGGTACGGTGATTTCTCAGTGATGGCAATTCCGGTTGAAAGGCTGGAGTTAAACCAACCGCGATACTGGTCCGAACCTTCAAGATAAAGGTCGGCAGGATAACCTACACCGGACAGGACCATGCTAGCATGATGTGATGATCCAGAGTCGAACCAAACATCCATAATATCAGTTTCTTTAGTAAAGATATTGTTCGGACTATGGGAAGATCTATAGCCTTCCGGAAGCAAATCTTTGGCTTC
>CALEGD010000144.1 GCA_937877075.1 uncultured Acholeplasmatales bacterium | reverse complement strand
ATGGATGGTGGACAATAATTAAATTCACATCGCGGTCGGCAGCTTCAGAGGCAACCTCGAAGTTTAAATCCAAGGCAAGCAGGATATTCTTCAATTCTAAATCGGGGTCGCCGATAATAAAACCCACTCGGTTTAGATCAAAATCCGAGGCGAGAGTATGAGGGAATCTTCGGTCTAGATAATCAATAATATCACTTACCTTCATCTAATATCTCCTTAATTTTAATTATTTTTTGATTAATACTGGGATGGTTAATTCCTTCAAGTTTTTTTAAATCAGCTTTTAATTTTTGAATAAAAACTTTCGGTCTTTCCTTTCTTAGGATCGGACCGAAGATAAAATCTTCTTCGCGATAATTAAGTCGCTCTGTTGTCCGCTTTGCGACGATTATCTCGTAGTACTGTCCGTCTTCAAAGATAATCTTCTCAGAAACGATTTCCATCGAGTATTCATATAGGAATTTTCTTAATTCATAATGGTTACGATTGGCTTGTAGAATGTATTTTGCTTGAAGGTGACGATTTAATCCATTTCTTAAAATATCGATAATCAACATTCCTCCCATTCCGGCTATGACAACTGCTTCGACTTCTTCTTTTAAGTCCTGAAGTCCGTCAGACAAACTAAATCTGATATTCGGAATGAAAGGATATTTTGATAAGTTATCATGAGCCCGCTTTAAAGGCTTTTCTTTATTATCGATGGCAATAGCATAATCGAGTCCATATTTTTGAAAAACTTCAATTAGTAAATAACCATGGTCACAACCAACATCAGCTAAACTACGAGCAGGCGGTACCAAGGATGATAATGTTTTTAGTCGTTCTGAAATCATAAATATACCATCTTTCTTTCTTATTATAACGTAAAGGATTTCTTATTTCAAGAAAAAAGCTAATCCTAAACTGAAACAATCAACAAAGAAACAATAAATAAAGTTGAATAGTGATAAGCAAATTATTTGATGCTGCATTTCTCAAATTATTTAAGGGTGTTTTTGATTGTAATTTGGTTCAAAGTCATTTTAATTGAGAGAAGTTAATTAGCAAAAAAATAAAAATTAAATTCAAAAAAAAGGATGATTTTATTGGGGAGTTTTAAGGCAATATTATCAGATACAAAAAAGATTATTTGTTTGTGTGTTATTGTAATTTTATTTACTATGTCAGCTTGTGGGGAAAATCAATCACTGAAGATTGGATTTGCTTATGATAATCAACCTCCCGACATTATGTGTGCTGTAAAAAATGATAAAAATGTTTTTGATATGGATGACATAACTTTGGATTTTTATTACGGTCCCAGCCATGAAATAGCCAAATACGGGGACGAAAATTATGAACGAATTGCTTTTGCAGTTTATTTTTGTAACGCTAAATATCGAAGAGGGTTTGAAAATATTAATACTACTTTTACAGATTTTTATAATATCAAAGGTCATTATTTTAAAAAACAAATAAGTGTGGAGGATTTTAATTCCAACAATTACGCCGTAAGTGTAAAACTATTTTCCGGCAAAAATTTTAATTATCACGAAGAATTTACGGTGCCAAAAGAGGTAATTGAGCTTTCTAAAGGTTATTTTTGCATTGTAATTATGGAGATATATTATTCCCATAAAGATGCGGCTTATTGTTCCGGTAGTAGCGGAAATCTTATAATACAATATGAAGTTATTGACAAACAAAATGTTCGCCTAATAAAACCTAGCGGAACCTCCTATGCAGATCCGAAATAGTTTGTTTTTTCTGTTTATTTGCTTGTTTTTAAAAAATATATTTGAAAGGTGTTAAAAATGAAAATATTTTTGCTTTTGCTTAGCGTTTGTTTTTATACCAAGAAAACACCTGTCAATGGTCCTTTAGACCCTTGCTCGTATGCATATAGACTTAACTATTAAAACTAATGGAACAAAACTAATTCAAACCTTTAGAACACAAGATTGTTATATCTATTTAAATGATTCTAGCGGTACGATGATTGATTATGATGACGCTGACGGATATTCGCTAAATTCATTGCTTTCATATAATTTCACTGCGAATGTTCAATATAAAATAAGAGTAAAATTTTGGAGGCTTCTCAGTCTAGGGATATAAGGTTGGAGTTATTGTTCAGGATCATATACTATGTATTTTTATTAAATATTGAAGCAATAAGAACATTTAGTATTTGAAATTTAAAAAAATGACCTTAAAAGTAAAAAACTTTTGAGGTCATTTTTGAACTCAAAAGTTTTTAACTTAAAACAATTTTATAAGAATTTTATTTATATTGACTTAAGCGTTTTTGTCTGGTCGGATGGCGTAAACGTCTGATGGCTTTAGCTTCAATTTGACGAATTCTTTCTCTGGTGACACCAAATTCTTTTCCGACTTCTTCAAGAGTATGCGGTTTTCCGTCCGTGAGACCAAATCGTAATCGAAGTACTTTTTCTTCTCTTGGCGTTAAGGTTTTTAGAACCGTGTCAATTTCTTCTTTATACTTTTCATTGATCGTATAATCAAGAGGATTCGGAAGTTCCGTATCATGAACAAAGTCACCTAAAGTAGAATCATCTTCTTCTCCGACCGGGGTCTCGAGAGAAACTGGTTCTTGAGCAATTTTTTGAATCTGTTGGACTTTTTCAACGGTAATTTTCATTTCTGCGGCAATTTCTTCCGGGGTCGGTTCACGACGCAATTCCTGGGTCAGTTTTCTTTGAGTACGAACAAGTTTATTAATGGTTTCGACCATATGGACTGGAATTCTAATTGTCCTGGCTTGGTCGGCAATGGCTCTGGTAATGGCTTGACGAATCCACCAGGTAGCATAGGTAGAAAATTTGAAACCTTTAGTCGGATCAAATTTTGTAACAGCTTTCATCAAACCCATATTTCCTTCTTGGATTAAATCTTGGAATTGCATACCTCTGCCTAAATATCTTTTAGCTATTGAAACTACAAGCCTTAGATTTGATTCAATCAAAATTTCCCGGGCATCCTGTCCTTCTTGTACATAGCGGGTGAATCTATCCATTTCTTCGGAGGTAATTTCTTTCTTACCCTTTTCTACAAGTTTTAAAATATCTAGTGCAAGTAGACCTTGTTGGACAGTCCGAGAAAGTTCAAGTTCGCGGTTTGTAGAGAGGAGAGGAACTTGACCGATTTCCTTCAAATACATTTTGACCGGATCATCGGTTTGGGTAGGGGTTGTAAAGGTCGAAACTATATCATCAATATCTTTGGTTTTTAAATCATTTTCGATTTCGTTGGTGAATTCACTAAATTCAGGATCATTATCTAGTTCACCAATAAATCCGTCAAAATCATCGCTTAAAGTTTCGTTATCACTTTCAATCCCTTCATAGGCTTCCATATCTTCGTCACGAACCAAGTCGATATTTTCATTTTCTAAGAGTTTAGTAATTTCATCGAAATCTTCACTATCCTCATTTACTATAGCAAGTATATCTTTTATTGCAATATATCCGTTTTTCTTTCCTTCTTCGATCAAATCCATTAGAGGTTGATTTTCATAGATCATAAAATTACTCCTTAAGACTAGTTAATTCTTTTTTAACGCTAACGAGTCGACGCCAATTTTCCTCGTTAGGATTTTTCTTATAATCATTTTTAATTTTTTCGTAAAGTTTTTCCTTAGTGTGATCTTTGACTTGTTTTACTAAAACATCAATCGATTGTTTGTCGAAAATATCTTTGGTTTCAAGAATTTCTTTTATCAGTTGTTCTTCTTCTTCATCTAAAACTTGACTAAAATCATCAAAGTTCATTATATCATTTTTTTGATAAAAATCATAGATTTTGTTGAGAATTACATAATTTCTTGAATCAACAAAATCAATACCGATAGCTTGATAGATTTTAAAACAATTATCTTTATTTTGATAAGAAATTTTAATTAATTGTTTTTCAGAACCCATGTATTTCAGTTTAACAGGTTTTTCTTTTCTTTTTTCCGGAAGTTTTTTTCGAATCAAAACCGGACGACCACTAGTCCGGCGATAATCTGCTTGTAAGCTTTCGATACTTACTTCTAGATCACCTGCCATCCTTTCCAAAAACTTTTCAGTCAAGACATTCGAACGATAGAATCTTAAACTTTGAAAAACATCAGTTTTAAAATATTGAAGACTGTTCAGATCTTCATTATTAAGTTTCTTCTTGGCTACTTCATAGAGGAATTCGATACCGCTTTCGGCTTCATTAAGGAGTGCAAGAAGTTTTTCTTTTCCAAATTTATTTATAAAGTCATCAGGATCAAGTCCTTCCGGCATTAAAACAGCTTGAGGATTTAATCCGGTTTCTGTAAAAAGATAAATTGCTTTTTTTGCGGCTTCAATTCCGGGTGCATCTCCATCATAACAGATCACTACATTTTTTGTAACCTTAGAAAGAGCCCGAATCTGTTCATTTGTTAGGGCAGTCCCCATGGTAGCAACAGCATTGTTGATTCCGGCCCTGGAGGCAGCAATGACATCCATGAAACCCTCAAAAACATAAACCTTATCCTTTAAGCGAATATCATTAATATTTCGGAAAAAGTTAAAAAGAAGATTTCCTTTTTTAAAGATTTTGTTTTCACTGCTGTTTAGATATTTAGGTTCGTCGGATTTTTTCGAATATATTCTACCACTAAATCCAACAATATGACCATTAATATCTTCCAGAGGAAAAACAATACGATTTCGAAAAATATCAAAATAGGAGTCTTTATAACTGCGGACAACCCCGGCTTCAATCATGTCCAGGGGTTGATACTTCTCGTTAAGAAGGCTCTTATATAAAAGATCATTATCTTTTGGAGCAAGTCCGATTCGAAATCTCTTTATTATCTCATCATTTAACTTTCTTTTATGCAGATATTCTCTAGCTTCTTTTCCTTCGGCGGAATTTTTTAAGAAAAATTCATAAAAATTTGTAGCGGTTTGTAATAAATTGTAAAATTTCTCATAATTTTGGTTTAAATTGTGATAACTATCAATATTAACATCGATTCCGCATTTTTCACCGGCAAACTTCACCGCCTCCACAAAGGAAATATTATGATAATTCTGGAGGAAGGTAAAGATATTTCCCTTAGCACCACAACTAAAGCAGGTATATATCTTTTTAGTCGGAGAAACGGTCAGGGATGGATTATTGTCCTGATGAAAAGGACATAAGCCTTTATAATTATTTCCTTTTTTCTCTAACTTAACAAATTCTCCGATTACTTGTACAATATCTGCTTCTTCTTTTATTTTATTTATTGTTGCCTCAGGAATGGCCAAACTTCATCACTATCCTTTTATTCGTTCGTTCACATAATTTACAATTTCAGAAATCGGGATTCTATCTTGTTCCATAGTATCTCGTTCGCGGATTGTTACACAATTATCATTTAAGGTATCATAATCAATAGTAACACAATAAGGAGTGCCGACGGCATCCTGACGACGATATCTTTTGCCAATCTTGCCACTAGTATCAAATTCACACATAAAATGTTTCTGTAATTCTTCAAATACCTTTAAAGCTTCGCCGGTAAGTTTATTCACTAACGGTAAGACAGCAACTTTGATCGGTGCCAAATATGGTTTTAAATGAAGAATTTCGCGAGTGTCACCATCGGGAAGAACTTCATTTTCATAAGAATCGGTAAGTACAGCAAGGAAAAGTCGCTCAACACCAACTGATGGTTCTACAACAAAAGGCAAATATTTGCTATTATCTTCAGGATCAAAATATTCAAGATTTTCACCAGAATGTTCTTGGTGAACACGTAAGTCATAATCTGTACGGTCAGCAATTCCCCAAAGCTCACCCCAACCGAATGGAAAGCGATATTCTATATCGGTTGTGGCTTTTGAATAAAAGGACAATTCCTTTTCGCCATGATCACGATTACGAAGATTTTCTTCGGAGAGACCTAGATAAGCGAGGAAATCCAAACAATATTGTTTCCAGTATTTAAACCATTCTAAATCGGTACCAGGTTTACAGAAGAATTCCAATTCCATTTGTTCGAATTCACGGGTACGGAAAATGAAATTTCCGGGAGTTATTTCATTTCGAAAACTTTTACCGATTTGGCCAATTCCAAAAGGAAGTTTCCTCCGAGAAGCTCTTTGGATATTTTTGAAATTTACAAAAATACCTTGAGCAGTTTCCGGACGAAGATAAACGGAGTTCTTTTCATCTTCGATTACACCTTGGTTGGTTTTAAACATTAAATTAAACTTTCTAATATCTGTAAACTCACCGGCTCCGCAACTCGGACATTTAATTTCTTCTTTTTTTATATATTCAATTAATTCCTGATTAGTCATACCGTCACCAGTTTTTTCACCGTGAGTATGATCTTCAATCAGTTTATCGGCACGATAACGAACACCGCATTTTTTACAATCAGTTAAAGGGTCGGTAAAACTACCGACATGTCCACTAGCAATCCAAACTTTAGGATTCATCAGGATTGAAGCATCGAGCCCGACATTATAAGGAGATTCTTGGATGAATTTCTTCCACCAAGCTCTTTTTATATTATTTTTCAGTTCAACACCTAAAGGACCAAAATCCCAAGAATTTGCTAAACCTCCGTAAATTTCACTTCCTTGAAAAACAAAACCTTGTTGCTTTAAATATGCGACAAGCTTTTCCATTGTAATCTTTTCCACTAAAAACACTCCTCTTGATAATTACTTTCTATTTATATTATCATAATTTATTTTCTTTGTAAAGCAAAATCTTAACCTTCAAAATCGCAAATCGGATCATCAGAGTCTAAGTAAATAAGAAGCCCTGAGGATTAATAAAAGATAAGCCCATCAGTAATGAAGCAATCAAAAAATAATTAAAAAATCCAAGCGGATAACTTCCCCTTAGCACATTTCTTTTCTGAAGACGATAAGCAAAAATCTGACCAAATAAAACAGATATGATGATAGTGAGAAAAAGAAAAACAGTTCTAATTCTTGCACCAAGGATAAAATAATAAGTGGAATAAATGATTAAGGTAAAAAACATCATTACAAAAAGACTAGTAACCCGAGAAAGAAGATAATTTGTCGGTAGTTCAAACATAATCAAATATTCGGAAACAACCAATAGGGTAATCGCCAAGAAATAAAACTTATATATGGAAAAAACACTATCCAAATTCGGAAAAATCCTGGCAAGTAATTTTGAATTACTGGTAATAATTAGGCTCCGAAAAAAGTAAAAGAAAATGATTAAAAGCATTCCTTTAAGAAGAACTTCTTTTAAAAAATATTTTGTCTCAGCATTTTCGATAATAATCACCTAAGAATAGTATTCATTAATCAGGTGCAAATATTCAATAAAATTGAGCGTTGAAAATTCAACGCTCAATAATTGTGATTAAATTATTTCAAGTCTGCTAAGAGAGCTTTCATTACGTCTACATAATGAGATACAGTAACAGTTATAGTTGCAATTCCTTCAGGTGCATTTTCAAGCTTCCCACCGGTAGCAACCTTAACATTTGTTAATCCGTTTTTCAGAACATAGTCAGATAAAAGATTTGCTTGTTCAAACCATTCTTTCTTTCCGGTTTTATTAAGATAAGCCTTATATGCATCTAATCCTGCGGTAGTTTTTAGATCTTGTGCAGTATAATCATTTTCCTTATCACCTTTGTTATGCATTCCGTAAAGATAGCCTAATTCTTGCTTAGCTTTTTCATTCCAAGTAACGGCTCCATCAGCAAATCTTCCTTGTAAAGTATCAAGAGTCAGACTTGTTAATTCACCCTTTTCATTAACAGTTCCTTCAGCCCAAACAAGGTTAACTTGTGTGCCACTGACATAAGCTGTCCAGTTTTGTACTTTTCCTGCTTTCGCATTTGCAACTGCTTCTGCTGCTAATTTAGAATAATCACTGTCAGCAATA
Organism: uncultured Acholeplasmatales bacterium; assembly: GCA_937877075.1. Lineage (GTDB taxonomy): Bacteria > Bacillota_I > Bacilli_A > ML615J-28 > CAG-698 > DTU067. The sequence goes on along the minus strand of CALEGD010000144.1, from coordinate 19,592 downwards.
GTAACATTGGTCACATTTTGGATCTTTCCATCTTTATCAGTTTCCAAAGTTGTTCCATTTGCTTTGAAATAAGCCTCTAAAAGTTCAGCTTGTTCAAACCATTCAAGCAAATCATTTTCTTCCAAATATTCTTTGTATTTTTCTTCGGAAAGTTCTCTTTTGCCATGCATACGATAACCGTATCCCAATTCTTTCTTAGTTTTTTCATTGAAATTAAAACCAGTAACAACGTCATCAGTTTTTACAGCAGTTGATTGTAAGCAATCAATGTAGAAACTATCAATCTTGTCATCCTTGATTGTTACAGTAACTGCAGTTACCTGAGGTGCTCCTTTATTTACACTTGCTGAAAAAGCTGTGTAAACGCCGTCTGCTTTGTAAGTTCTTTTACCACAAGCGGTAAAAGCAAAGAGACTAAAAACAGCAACTAAAACCAGTAAAAATTTTTTAAACATTTTGTCTTTTCCTCCTTAATTTTTCCTAAGACATTATTATTATACCATATTGGTAAAATATAGACAATCATCTGTTAATATGTAAATGTTTACTATTTGTAATTTTCTTTAAGAAATTGCCTAATTTTATCGCGGACTTCTTCTTTTGCAGGTTTACATGATACAGGATCTACTTCACCTTTGGAAAGTCCTTCGGCCATGCCTGCACAACCAGGATAACCGCACGCTCCACAATTATATCCAGGAAGCATTTCAATAAGCTGTGAAATTCTTTCGTCGACTTGAACAGCGAAGACTTTTGAAAAGATTCCAATCAAAACTCCAAAAACGCCTCCGGTACCAGCTAAGACAATTGCCGGTAAAACAAATGTTTGAAAAATACTTAAAATCATATATTCAACGCTCCAAATCTAGAGAAGATCATAGCCATAATTCCCGCCGCTACCAAAGCAATAGGTACACCTTGGAAAGCTTTGGGAACATCGCCGCGGGCAATCTTTTCTCTTATAGTAGAAAATAAATAAATGACAAATAAGAAACCTACTGCGGACGAGAAAGAATATACTAGGGCGGTTATGAAAGTATAACCGGGATCGGCAACAATTGCAGCCATTCCTAAAACCGCACAATTAGTGGTGATAAGGGGTAGGTAAATTCCCAAAGCCCGATAAAGAGCAGGAGAGACTTTCTTAATGAACATCTCAATAATCTGTACTAAAGCAGCAATTACGAGAATGAAGATAATGGTTCTCATATAAACCATCTCAAAAGGAACTAAAATATAAGTATAAAGAAGCCAAGCAACAGCACTAGAAAGGGTAATGACGAAAACAACCGCAAAACCCATTCCCACCGCAGAATCAGATTTCTTGGAAACACCTAGAAATGGGCAAACTCCCAAGAAACGGGCTAAAAGTACATTTTCAATAATGATAGCAGAAAATGCTAAGGATAAAAGTTCTCCCATTATTTTTTAGCTCCTTTCAAAGAATTATTTATAATATTGGCTAAACCAATAAAGATTCCTAAGAGGATGAAAGCTGAAGCCGGAGCCTTAAAGAAATCTGTAAAGAATGTTCCAGGATCTTCGCCTATTGAAACTCTTAAATTACCCCAGATAGTAATACTTCCATCAGCCAGGAATTCTCTGACTAAGGAAAGAACCACGAGAACCATTGTATAACCAATCGACATGCCGATGGCATCCAAAAACGAATCATAAACAGAGTTTTGAGAAGCAAAAGCTTCTGCTCTTCCTAAGATAATACAGTTTACTACAATTAAAGGAATGAAGATTCCTAAACTATTATAAAGACCAGGAAGAAAAGCAGCCATCAACATCTCAACCACAACAACCAAAGCGGCTACGATAACAATGTAGACCGGAATTCTTATTTCATTGGGTACAATGTTTCTGACGAGGGAGATAATAACATTTGATAGAATTAAGACGAAGGTAAAGGCTACTCCCATACCAAGAGCATTTTCAACATTTAAAGTAATTGCAAGTGTTGAACAAAGTCCTAATAAGGATACGAAAATCGGATTTTCCTTCCAAATTCCGTTTAATAAGACCTCTTTTCTATTCATTAGTAATACCTCCTAACTCGCCCTTAATAGTATTAAAATGGGCAACAGCATCATCAATTCCGAAAACAACCGCTTCCGAAGAAACCGTGGCTCCGGAAATAGTATTATAGGAGTAAGAATCGACACTTTCATTATTAACGCCGAAATCAAACTCGAGAACTTGAGTTCCGATTCCGGAAGTTTCATTTACCGCTTCTACAACTGCGACATTATCAAATGTTCCGTCTACTTTAATACCTACTAAAGAAACAACTGGGCCGCCATAGCCTTTCCTACTAATCTGATAAATAACAGCAGCTAATTTTCCGTCTTCATCGAAACCGAAATAAATAGCTTTGATATTTTGATTGCGTTTGGGATATTTTGGAGCTTGATCGAGAGAATAATCCTCATAATCGAAATGTTCACCTAAAGCATTGATAACGGCCTGCTTTTGTCGTTCTTCAATAATCGGGGCAGTAAAACTGTTGACAGCAGCAAGTAAGCCACCGGCAATAATACCTAAAATTATTAAAAATAAAGCATATTTTACAGTTTTATTCATTATTGCCTCCTAAGTAAGCCAAGTAATCGAGTGCAATTTTGGCCGCTTTAATTAAAGAATTGGATGTAACGGTTGCACCGGTTACCGTATCTACTTCATCTAAATTATCTTGTCCATTTATAATCAAGTTCGGCATAACTGTATCCGGATGCTCATTATTCCAATCATAAGATTCGGGATAAGATTCCGCTCTGGTATTTGTTTCAAATCCAGTTATTTTAAAAGTAGTTGGATTGTAAGTAATTGTCGAGGTAAGCAAATTACCAGCTTTATATCCTTTGGTAATAACCTTGATTGTATTAGCTTCAGCTCCTAAACCTTCGATATAGTCAGTAAGTTTATTATCATTGACTAAAGCCTCAACTTCAGCTTTAAGGTTCTCAGCAACCGCAGTTTCAAGTTTACCATTTTGATCAGTTTTAACTTTAATTTTTCCGTCAGAATTCCTAAAGAAATAAACAAAATTGAAATCAGTATAATCTTGAGAAAGTCCGACCAACTTTAAGGATGAAAGATTTTTTAAATAATCTACATATTCAAAAGCAAATCTGGCTGCGTCAATTAAAGCATCGGAGGTAACAGTAGCACCAGTTACAGTTTCTACTTTATCCAAATCATCTTGATTTTCGATTATTTGGTTGGGAATAACTTCATCCGGATGTTCATTGTTCCAGCCTTCGTTATAATCATTTGAATAAGATTCCGATTTAGTATCTACTTGATAGGAGATTATTTTAAAATCATTATTAAAAGTTATTGTTGTTGTTAATCCAACAGCATAACCTTGTGTGAAGACAGATAGAATCAATTCATCTTCGGTTTCTACAGCTTCAAGGATATAAATTTTCATCTTATTAGCTTTAATAACTTCTGTAAACTTATTCTTATCTTCTGTATTATTGTAGTCTGGATTGCTGACTTTGGAGATTTTATAATCTTGTTTTGTTTCAACAACTACTTCTTCTCCGTTAACCGATAAAGTATATTTAAAGTTTAAAGTATCAAAATCTTGTTCTTTAGAAACAACGGTAATTTCAGCCGCGACCTCTTCAGTCGGTATATTCTTGGAAACAGCAAAAATTCCGATTCCGGAAAAGAGTAAGCCGATCAAAACATAATTAAGAACTACTTTTGCTTTCTTTGGTTCAACTCTTAGTTTTGCTGCTACACGTTCGATTAGGGCGGTGAACATATTCATAATTAAAATTGAAGTCGCAACGCCTTCCGGAGAGGAACTAGCAAAACGGAAGAGAATAGTAAGAACACCTAAACCAAGGGCATAGATAATCTTTCCATTCGGATTTCTCGGACTTGTTACCGGTTCAGTAGCCATAAAGACGGCTCCAAACATTAACCCCCCGTTTAAGATTCCAAAGAGAGCGTAATTTAGGGTACCGGCATAACCGTTAAAGGCACCAATAATATAAGTCAGAACAAAGACGGTTCCAAGATAAATTACCGGAATACGCCAGTTTATTGTTTTTCTTACTAAAAGATAAACTAAGGATACTAAACAAAGAAGAGCACTGGTTTCCGCAAGCGATCCCGGTGTCATTCCGATAAACATATCCCAAAGGCTATATTTTTCAAGTAATAGATTGACTGAACCGACCCTGTCACTAGCAAATGCTGTCATCGGAGTTACGCTAGTAATCGCATCGATTACCTCTTTTCCATTAAAAAATCCATTTGCGGAAATTGCGGCATTATTTCCCGAAATTACATTGAAATAAGCATAAGTCAGGAAAAGATAACCAACTAAAGCAGGATTGAAAACATTATTTCCGAATCCGCCAAATAGCAACTTGGCAATCACAGTCGCAAATAAGACACCAAAAGGTAAAAGCCATAGAGGAGTAGCCAAAGGAACAATCATTGCCAGCAAGATTCCGGGAATTAACGGATAACTCTTGGAAAGTCTTGCTTTTAAATTATCATCTTTTATGATAAAAGTATACCATAAAACTTCAAAAACTAGAGATGAAACGCCGCCGACAAGAACCAAAAGGAGCGGATAAAGCATTCCGAAGAAACTTGTTGCATCTGTTAAATAAGGTAAAAGACCATTCTTCACCCAAGCAAAGATAATTAAAGGTGCGAGGGCAATCATGAAATCCCGCATCATCACGGAGGTATTCTCGTTGTGATCGGCCTTTCGGATAAAAGGTTCTTTACTTAAAATAAATTTCTTATTTTCACTCATATTTTCACCTACTTCTTTGCCACTTTATTTTTAGCTCTAACTACTGCATCCGTAAGTTCAATTCTGGACGGGCATATATATGAGCATAAACCACATTGCATACATAGTTCTGGTCTTAGTTGTGCAATTTTTTTCAGATCATTATCCAAAAGTGCATCTTTAATGACAATTGGGGAAAGGAATACCGGACAAACATCGCCGCATTTACCACATCCCAAACATTCAGGGTTAACTTCACGGATGTCCTTCGGCATTACAACCGCACTTGTCAGGGCACGATTAACAATTAGATTATCAAATACAATTGCTTTTCCAGTCATTGGTCCACCGGCAATAAAGTAAGCATCATCTAAATCAGGAGTATAACCGCCGATTTCTTTGATTACTTCTTTTAGATTGGTCCCGATTTTTACATGGACATTCTGAGGATCATTGATGCCTTCACCGGTAATTGTAATAATTTTATCAACAAGAGGTTGATTATTTTCGACCGCCAAAGCAACGGCATGAGCGGTACCGACATTATTAACGACAGCACCTGCTTCACACGGTAAGGAATGATAATCCTTTTTTGTTACTCTTTGGACAATATATTTTTCCCAACCAGCCGGATAAACATCCTTTAAGAGAAATAGACTCAAATCATCCTCATTTGCGATTGCAAGTCTGATTTTTTCAATTAATGTTTTTTTATTTTCTTTTATTGCGATTACGGCTTTTTTAGCTGCAACTGCTTTCATGATATACTTTAATCCCCGGATAATAGTATCCAGTCGATTATTCATCAAAACATAGTCTGCTGTCAGATATGGTTCACATTCCGCGGCATTAAGGATTACATAATCAATAGGATTATGAACTTGATACTTAGCATAGGCCGGAAAACCACTTCCGCCGAGACCAACAATACCACAAGCCTTGACGATCTCGATAATGTCCTCTTTAGAAAGGCTTTCGACATCATTAGGTTTAGTATCCAATTTTGTTTCTTTGTAATCATTTTTAATTTGGATTGTAGGTACCATCTTACCCGAACAATGCCACATCTTTTGATTAATTGAAACAACTTCACCGCTAACAGAAGCATGCATAGGTATCGGGAAATGCCCTGTCTTATTGGCTACAACTTGTCCTACCTTAACAGTATCTCCAACTTTTACTAATACTTCGCAGGGTGTATTCTGCTCTACTAAAGGAATATAAACATATTCGGGATTTTGGAATTCAAAAACCGGACTTGAGGAAGAGAGTTCCTTATGTCCTTTATGTTCCGAAATATGAGTTCCTTTGCTTTTAATAAACACAATGTACCTCCTTTTGTTTAGATGGTTTCAAACATATGTATTATAGCATAAATTAACATTTTTGTGAATAGTCTTTTGTCAATTGAGACCGTTTTTAAAAAAGAAAGAATTGATTACAAACGAATCAATTCTCAGATAATTTCATCTTTTTAATAATTTTGGAGGCTCTACTCTGATAACCTAGAAAATGCTCGTAGTAACGGTCAAGAAACTTTGATGCCTCAAGATAGTGGTTTGGAAGTTTCTCCAATACCTCAGTTGATAAACTTTCCAGTTTGTTCAGATATAGAAACCTTAAAAGTTGTATTACTTCTTGATTATAATAAATGGTGTTTTTATTATCACATTCATTACATTTCATTCCCCCTTTTAGAAAATCAAAACCAATAAGATTATCTCTGTTTCCACATTCGACACATTTGGAAAAGACTGGTCCGATGCCGAGCAGATAGAGAATTTTAACCCTAAAAATTAAGAGATAGTAGGGATGATAAAGGTTTAGATCTAGGAGTAACAAAATTTCATCTAAAAACTGATAAAAAGTTGAGAAATCGGAAAGATGAATACCAAGTTGATTGGTTGCTTCGATTATTAATAAAGCATCGTTTAATTTATTAAAATCAGCTTTAATTCCTCCGTAGCTTTCGATAACCTTTCCGGTTGTTAAGATATTGAAAGAGTTTCGACCGCTATGAAAATCATAGCCGATTTTTGTCAATTCCTGTGAATAACTGAAATTTCGGCTTTTATGGAGACTGGCTCCGCGAACCAAAAATGTTTCAAGGCCTTCAGTATTAACCAGGGTGATAATTTTTGAATTCTCTTGGTATTTTTGGGATTTAACTATTATCCCCTCTCTTAGTTGCATTTTTTTCTCCGTTCATCAGTTCCTTGGATATTTCCGCTGTATCGCGCTTGTGTTTTTTGTAATTAAGGTAATCCTTAACTTTCCCGGTTTCAATAAATTTCTTTAAATTTTTATCAATCATATTATTCCTCCTTAATAATATAATGACAAAAATTTATACATTTATACGCAAAATAGTGATTAATTTTCCAAAATAAATCCCAGTCTTTTTAAGACCGCTTTCCTATTACGCCAATCTTCTTCAACTTTTACCCATAAATCAAGATATATTTTTTGGCCAAGTAACATTACAATTTCGCGCCTAGCCAAACTCCCGATCTTTTTAATCATTTGGCCGCCAGAACCAATAATAATCTTTTTCTGGGAGGTCCGTTCTACATAAATCACTGCCCGGATATTTAATAAATTCGGATTATCCTCATCAGTTTTCATCTCTTCTACAAACACGGCAACAGAATGAGGAACTTCTTCTTTTGTAAGGGTTAAAACTTTCTCCCGAATAATTTCTGCAATTATGAATTTCTCCGGATAATTACTTTTCTGTTCTTTAGGATAATACATCGGTCCCGGTTCAAGACTTGCGCTTATCTCAGAAAGCACTTTATCGGTGTTTTCTCCGTTTAAGGCGCTGATATAAAAGACTTCTTTAAAAACATAAGCTTCAGTAAATTTTATAACATTGGCCATTAAAGCTGATTTGTCCTTGATTAAATCAATTTTATTAAAAGCTAAAATGACCGGAGTCTTTACTTTTCTTAACTCAGAGATAACAAATTCATCACCGCGTCCGAAAGTTTCATTGGCGGAGACGATATATAAGATGATGTCAACATCTTTTAAAGTTGCCAGGGCTTCCTTGTTCATAAAAGATCCGAGTTCATGATGTGGTTTATGAATCCCCGGAGTGTCAATAAAGATTATCTGTTCTGATTCTCCGGTATAAATACCATGAATCCGATTTCTAGTCGTTTGTGGTTTATTGCTGATGATGGAAATTTTTTCACCTAAAATTTGATTAACAAAAGTCGACTTTCCAACATTAGGTCGACCGATTATCGCAACAAAACCTGATTTAAATTCCTTTTCCATGAAGGTCTCCGTCAGTAAAACTATAAGGTAATAGATCTTTTACTTTCATAATTTTAAGATCTTTTTTTAAGTTGGTCAGCACCACTTCTACATCTAATGGAATGAGTTCGCTCATGACTTGCCTGCAAGCACCGCAGGGAGAAATTGGTCCCCTAGAATTACCGATGACCATCATTCTTTCAATGTCATCTTTCCGATAACCTTGAGAATAAGCGGAAAATAGTGCTGATCTTTCAGCACAATTACTTAGTCCGTAGGAAGCATTTTCAATATTACTCCCGGTGATAATCGTCCCATCTTTCATTAAGAGGACGGCCCCGACATTAAAATGAGAATAGGGTGTATAGGCATTTTGATAGGCATATAAGGCTTTTTCAAAAAGTTGTTCATCAATTTTCATATCAATTCCTCCGATAATTTAAAGCATTTAATATTTCTTCTTGTTTGGAAAACATAATTTTTTCTTCCTCAAGGTTTTGATGATCATATCCTTGAAGATGTAAGATTCCATGGACTAAAAGAAAAGCAAATTCCCGAGCTAGACTATGACCATAATCTTGGGATTGTTCTCCAACTTTTTCGATACAAATAAAGACATCTCCTAAATAAGCTTCTTCCTCTCCTTCAAAAGAAATGACATCGGTCGGTCTATCAATATTTCGGTATTCCCGATTAATCCTTTGGATCTCTCCTAAATCAACTAAAATCAAAGAGATTTCTTCTTCACCTTGGAAATATCCTTCTAAATCTGAAATAATCTTTTTATAATCAAATTCTATTTCACCAAAATTATTATAGAGATTGATCTTCATGTCTTTCATATCTTTCAATTATTTTTTGAACTAAAGGATGCCGCATCACATCATGGCTTTCAAAATGGCAGATCTTAATATCTTTAATACCTTTAAGAAAACTTAAGGCTTGAATAAGACCGGAAGAACTTCGGTTTGGTAGGTCAATTTGAGTAATATCGCCGGTGACTATCATCTTCGAACCATAACCGAGTCTTGTTAGGAACATTTTCATTTGCATTTGTGAGCTGTTTTGAGCTTCATCAAGAATAATTATCGCTCCGTCAATGGTCCTGCCGCGCATATAGGCAAGGGGAGCAATCTCGACAATGCCTTTTTCAATTAAACGATCGACATTGTCTTTCCCTAAGGCTTCATTAAGACTGTCATATAAAGGCACCAGGTAAGGGTCAATTTTTTCTTTGACGTCTCCCGGTAGATATCCTAGTTTTTCACCCGCTTCTACAACCGGTCTGACCAAAACAATTTTCTTGATCTCACCGCTTTTAAGTTTGCTGACTGCAAATAAAACACCGAGATAAGTTTTACCGGTTCCGGCCGGGCCAACTGCAAAGATAATATCATTCTTTTCCAAAGCTGAAAGGTAATGCTTTTGGTTAAGGGTTTTTGGATAAATCGTTTTTCCTGAGGCGGTAGTGATTAAAACATTTTTACGTAAATATAAATCAATAATCTCTTCCGAGTTATTTCCACGAAAATTATTCAGGATGCTTACTAAATCTATTTCATTTAGATTGGTATTTTCTAAAATGATTTCCACCATTTCAAATAAGTTTGTAAGTAATTCAATGTTTTTTGAATCTTCACTAACTTTAATTTCCGCTAATCGCAAAAGGATTTCCTCATGATAATGATCTTCAATCAATTGGATAAATTTATTATTTGGTCCTGCTAATTTTGCTTCATTTAGAGCATTTTTTAAACGATAAATAATTTTATAACTCACTAAATATTACCATCCTATAATTATTTATATTATATCATAGCCGAAATGGATTGTCATCTAATTTATCAAAGGAATAAACTCGGCAATATTCTGATATGTTTTCACAATCAGTCTAATCCGATAGTATGTTCCGTCAAATTCTATTCTTACCAAATTATTGAAGATTATTTTTTCGAATTGATTGACCTTATTTTTTCTAAACTCTTTAATAACTGTTGACTTGGCATATGATATTGCTTCTTCTTCTGAATAAATGGTTTTAACTTCTCTTATTTCATAAAAATATTGTTTTTGAATTTTTAAAAATCCAATTGTTTTAATCTCTCCTTCTTCTATTTCAAAATCAGAAAAACTTGTTTCTAGTTTGTTGATGCCTTTAGAAAAGAGAGAATATACTTTTTTGCTTTCCATCTTTCCGGTCCGAACAATTTCGACTTTTTCTTTCGGTACGGTAATATCATGATATTTTAATACTTCAGCAATTACATAGCCTTTAGCTCTGATGTTTTCAATACTATTATCATAATGGGTAATCGTCCCACTGATTAAGATGCTTCCCTTTTCTACATAAACTTCTTCCTGAACTAATACAAACCCACTTTCTACATGGTACCGTTTTACGATCCCAGAATCCTTGGCATAAATTGAACCCGGAGTTTTATCTTCTTCAATCGGTTCATTTTTAATTTCCTTAATATCAATATAAAGAATCGCTCCCTTACGCCTGACACCGATCCATTCATAATGATAGAATTCGCTTCTTAAGTCAAAATTAATTTCATTTAAATTTTTATTTAAATAGCCAAAAGGGCCAATATAATCAAAATATTTTTCCAAATATTCGATAATCTCAGAATTATAAGTATCGGGATCGGTAAAGGTTATTTTTCTGATCGAAAAACTTTGAGAGATTAAAGTAGTAATAATGATTAAAACCCCAATAATTGTGATTAAATGCCTCTTTAAAAGCAGTTTTAAAGATTTTGTGGTCAAATCAACAAATTCCAATTGAATAATCTTCGACATTTGTTCTAAATTGTTTTTGTCGGTGATGAATTTTAGCTCTTCACCGCCTACCTCGAGATTCTTAATTCGAAAATGATTCAGATGAATCAGGTTTTCTTTCTTTGTTGAAACTGAATATCTTTTCACTTTAATCTTCAATCAACACCCGACTAATAGAGCCAATAACTTCAATCATATAATTATCCATCTGAGTTAATTTTAAAAATTTACCGACAATCGTGTAAATATCTACTCGGATTAATTCCTCATTCAAATCAAGTAGTTGATGATAATTCTCAATCACGATTCTTTGATTTTGGTAAACAGTTAATTTAATTTCTAAACCTTTTCTCATATACATCACCTAAAGAATTATATGAAAAAAAGTTAAATAAAATGAAAAAAGAACTTAATCTCCATCAAGTTCTCCTTCTGTTCCGCTTCTTTTAACGCGAACGACGATAAGCATGCTTTTTGGCAGCTCTTTTTTTCATCTTTTTAATATCGCTCGGTTTTAGATAATGCTCTCTCTTACGTGCTTCTGCAAGGACGCCGTTTCTGGACACATCTCTTTTAAAACGCTTAAGAGCTTCTTCAATTGTTTCATTTTCGCGAACTACGGTTTTTGGCATTTCTTCGTCCCTCCTTCCACAACGTAATTACTTTAGTATTATAGCACAATTGTTTCAAGTTGTAAAGCCATATCTGCATTTTCTCCAAAAAAAGCAAGCATTTTTCCTATAAAATTACAGAAAAGTTTTATTTTATCTTATTAAAATATATTTGAGAACCGAAGAAATTATATTAAGAATTTACATTTTTCGGTTATTTTGGTATAATATACATAATTAATCTCTTTTTCTTTTCATTGAATTATAACAAAGAAATAAAAAATATGCAAGTGGCGGAGGAGGAAAAATGAAAATTGGCATCAGAGGCCATGATTTAAAGGCAAATAACCCTAAAGAATTAGGTGAACTTTGTAATTTCTATGAATTCAATTATCTACAATTAGTTCTAAAAAAATCCTTTGGAAAAAATATTGAGGATTTAAAACCCGCTGATATTAACGATATAATCTTTCATTTATCGAAAAGCAAAGTAAAAATTGCAATGCTCGGAGCTTATTTTAATCCCGTTCACAGTAATCTTTCCTTCCGTGAAACTAATATTGCTCGTTTCAAACGACATTTGGAACTTGCGGGAAGATTTGGAACTATATATGTAGGAACTGAGACCGGTTCTTATCAAGATGAACCTTGGACTTATCATCCACGCAACCATTTAGAAGAATCATATCTAGAAGTCAGGGAAATAATCCGGGATTTAGTTCACCATGCGGAGCACTTTGATAGTTGTGTTTTAATTGAAGGGGCATACAATCATTTAATTTATAAACCAGAATTATTAAAACGTCTGATAGATGATATTCCCTCAAAAAACCTTAGGGTTACAGTCGATCTATTTAATTACTTGAATATCGAAAATTATCAAGAACATCGAAAAATCTTTGAAACCAGTCTGAAACTTTTAGAAGACAAGATTTCTGTCATTCATTTAAAAGACTTTGTTGTTCTTGATGGCGCTTTAAAGCAGGTCGGATTAGGTCAAGGTTTAATGGATTACCCCCATCTTTTCCGTAAAATTAAAGAAAATGTTCCGGAAGCAGTCTTAATATTTGAAGGAGTTACCGGAGAAGATATTGAAATAAGTAGGCAATACATTAAAAAAATGGAGGAAATTAATGAGTGATCGGTTTCATAATTATCTAAACTTTCGGATCCTTGATAATGTAAACGAGAAAAAAGATTGTGCTTTTATTAAATTAAAAAAACATGAAGTTCATGAAGATGAAAAGACTGATTTAAAACAAATTTATGAGGAAATATCCCAAACAAATCATCTGATTAAATATCCCTTCCTCATCGGTTATGACCGTCATTTTAATAAAATGCAGGGCTTCTATGATATTTATAATTCATTCAAAAAAAGAAAAGAAGTTTCTTTAGAATATGGCCAGGCCTGTTTTCTCTTTCTTCAAGTTATGGACGAAATGATGTATGATGAATTCCGTTCTCTTTCCAGTGATTTAAGTGAAATTCTAAAGTGTTTAATTCAAAAAGAAAAGAATCTTGAAACTGCTCTTCTTCTGCTTGCTTCCCTGTATTTTAATTATGTCAGTCCTGAATTTATAGAAATCCTATCACTATATGATTTTGAAGATAAGCTTTACCAAGAACTAAAAGCGAAATTGGCGGAAAGGATGCCTATATGGTAAAAGAATATATAAAACAATATATGAATAAGTTTCGTCCTTATAAAGAAGGAACTTGGTGTTATGAAGACGGAATTTTGATGAATGCCCTTTATACTCTCTATCAAAAAACTAATAATCAGGAGTATCTTGATTTTGTCATCCGTTATTATGATGAAATGATTTCCGAAAACGGAATTATTAAAAACTATTCTTTAGAAGAATATAATATTGATAATATCGCTCCGGGAATTGCTTTATTTGAGGTTTATCAAGAAACTAAAAAAGAAAAATATCTACTCGCAATCGAAGAATTATTCAAACAATTGGAAAAACACCCCCGGACAAATGAAGGAAACTATTGGCATAAACAACGTTATCCTTTTCAAGTTTGGCTTGATGGGATCTATATGGGACAAGTCTTTTTAAGAAAATACGCACTTTTGACGGGAAATCCAGAAATTTTAGAAGATATTTCTGCTCAGCTTAGAAATATCCGAAAATACCTTTTCAATAAAGACCTAGAACTTTATCTACATGCTTACGATGAAAAAAAAGTAATGCAGTGGGCCGATAAAGTTACCGGGCGGAGCCCTAATGTTTGGTCCCGCTCAGTTGGTTGGCTTGCCATGGCCCTTGTAGAGATGCTTGATATAAAATATGATGATGAAATTCATATTATGTTTAAGGAAATGATTAAAGGCATTGATCCTTATAAACAGGATGGAATGTGGCTTCAAATAGTAGATAGACCGGATGTAGAAGGGAATTATCACGAAACAAGCGGCACAATGATGCTTTGTTATTCCTACCTAAAAGGAATGAGACTTGGTCTTTTAAAACGTTATTTCTATCAAGATGAATTTGGATATCATCTCGGAGGCATCTGTCAAGTTGCCGGCCTAGACAATCAAAGACGGGACGGTTCTATTGCTTATTATTTATCTGAAAAAATAAAAAACGATGAAGTAAAAGGGGTTGCACCTTTTATTCTCGCCTATAGTGAAATAATCTAAAAACCCATGAAACCGGAATATCCGGTTTCTTTTTTCTTGAAATTGTATGAACACCACTTCATAATTTTAGCTTGAGAATATATTAGTAATACCCCTGGAGTTTGTATGCAAACAGGATTGAAAGGGGGTGAAATTATTAGATCAGCAATTCTTTTCCTCGGATTTCTACTTTTAAGTGGTGTTATCGGTCTCGTGTTTCTGGTTGCGTTCAGCCTTGGTTTAGGCCCTGGTAGTGTTTTTGTTATAGCTTTAGTTGTTATCTTTGTGCTATTCATTATTATCGCCATTGCTGCTGCCTTTGTAACACTTTTCCACGATCGTAGACGCTGTTAATCAAACAAAAAAGGGATCTTTAGTTATCTAAAGGTCCCTTACTTTTTAATTTGGTTGTTTTCCGATATAAGCTAAAATACCACCGTCAACATAAAGAATATGTCCGTTTACAAAATCCGAAGCGGAACTGGCAAGGAATACAGCCGGTCCGATTAAATCATCGGTTCTTCCCCAACGTTCAGCCGGAGTTTTTGAAATGATGAAATCATTAAAAGGATTCCCTTTTACTCTTAATGGTGCGGTTTGAGGGGTTTCAATATAACCAGGGCCGATTCCATTACATTGGATATTGTGACTTCCGTATTCGGAAGCAATATTTCTAGTCAACATCTTTAAGCCACCTTTAGCGGCAGCATAAGCAGATACAGTTTCACGGCCGAGTTCGCTCATCATCGAACAAATATTGATAATCTTTCCGGATCCTTTTTTTATCATTCCCGGAATAACCGCCTTACTGACAATGAAGGGTGCAATTAGGTCGACATCAATTACCTTTTCAAAATCTTCAACCTTCATCTCAACCATCGGAATTCTTTTAATAATTCCGGCATTATTAACTAAAATATCAATTACTCCTAAATCATTTTCAATTTTACGAACTAATTCTTGGACTTGCTCTTCATCGGTTACATCACAAACATAACCGCGAACAGGAATTCCGGCTTCCTTATAGGATTTTAGTCCTTTATCAACCAGTTCTTGATTAATGTCGTTAAAAGCGATTTTAGCACCGGCCTCATAAAGACCTCTGGCGATCGCAAAGCCAATTCCATACGAGCCACCGGTAATCAGGGCAACTTTGTTATCCAATCTAAAACTATTTAAAACCATAAATACCTCCTATTGATTTATTATAGATCATTTTTATTCTTTTTTCCTGAAAACTGCATCATTCTTTAACTTCATTAACATTTTCATAGATAAACTCTTTACCGTTTTGACCTTGAATTGAAACATTCTTAATTTTTACTTTTGAAACATTATTAAAATAAAAACCTAATTTTGAATAATCATCGATAAAACTCATCATCGCCGGTTTACCGAATTCTTCTTGATCGCTATAAGTAACTTTTATATTTTCCAAAGATATTTCACCGATCTTTGATTCAGGTAATCCATAGAAAAATCCGGCACTTACCAAAGTATCTTCCGAAATAATATTACGGAAATTAAATTTACCGAGTACTGGGGTTCTTTCATCAAAAGGAAGCGGATCTTTCTTATAAACATATTCGGTTTTACCATCCGGATCGCAAAAATAAAACATATTCAATACAAAAGCATTTTTGACTTGATACATTCGAATATTATCGAAGCTAATATTATTTATCGGATAATTACCCCGGCCTCTTCTTGTTTTAATTCTAAGTCCGCGATCGGTATTCGAAAAGAAACATTTAGAAACTCGAACATTTTCGGCACCACCACTTATTTCACTTCCAAAAACAACCGCACCATGACCTTTTTCCATTAAACAATTCCTGATTTCTAAATTACGGGTCGGACGAAAATGGTTTTTAGCCATATAGATCTTTCCGGATTTTATAGCGATACAATCATCGCCGACGGAAAAATGAACACCGATTATTTCAAGATGTTCGCAAGATTCTGGATCTAAGCCGTCAGTATTGGGAGCATCTGCCGGATTCAGGATTTTTATATCATAAAAGCCGAGATTTTTAGAATAGTAAGGGTGAATTGCCCAACTAGGAGTGTTTTGAACAGTAATTCCTTGAATTCGGATATTATTACAATTATTTAAGAAAATACCTCTTGGTCTAAAAGCTCCGAACCGTTTTTTTGGTTTAGTCCACCAAGGTCCAAGATTCCCGGAACTATCAATAATCCCCTTTCCAAAGATGTTGACGTTTTCTACATTTAAACCGGTTATTAAACTTGTATAGATGTCTAAAGGATTCCCTTCCCAAGAACCGATAATTAATTCATCTTCTTTACTTCTGATGAATCCGGGTAAAATTGCATAATCATCCCGATTCGGTGAGGCAATCAATTTTGACCCTTCCGCTAAATAGATATTTAAATTTGATTTTAAGAATAGACTTTTTAATAAATAATTACCTTTCGGAACATAAAGAATTCCTTCCGGTGGGCAAGCCATAATCGCAGCTTGAAAAGCAAGGGTATCATCGGTTTTGCCATCACCACGAACTTTAAAATCCCGAACGCTGAGTAAATATTTATAATCCGGAGTTTTGAAAATAATTGCTTTTTCTTCACTTTCGGTAATAACTTGAAGAAAGTAATCACAACCGGCCTGTAACTCGTAAAGCGAAAAAACATTCTTTTTCCCATCTGTAAGTACTTCAGAACCGTTTAAAATTACTCGATAAGCTTCCGGAGCATAATAAGGGGAATCATTAATAATTTCAACGGTAATATTGAAACTTGACAGAAATAGAATTTTTAATTTCATTTAATCACCTCTTCTTTCTGATAATTCTACACATTAATATCTGATATAATTCAGTCAAAATCATTTCAAAGGCTTCAAATAATCTTTGAAAACTTTAAAAGAACTTTGAAGGGATAGATTTCTTATGATATAATTAATCAAGAGGTGAGATGATGAAAACAATTGTTGTAAAGAAACAAAGCAAGGTAAATTGTCTAAGCAAGGCCCTTGAACTAATTGATGAAGGCGGTACTGTTATTGTCTTTCCCGGAAAATATGAAGAAAAACTTAAAATCAAGAAATCTAATATTAAAATTATCGGCTTTGATCCAGTAAATACGATCATCACATTTCATGATTATGCTCAGAAAATACATGAGGACGGGAAAGAATTCAATACTTTTAGGACTTATTCTTTAATGCTCTATGGCGATAATATAGAACTTAAAAACCTGACGATTGAAAACAGCAGTGGTCCCGGTAAACTTGTTGGTCAAGCTGTGGCTTTACATACTCTAGGGGATAATTTGAAAATTTCAAATTGTATATTGAAAGCTCATCAAGATACAATTTTCCTGGGACCCCTCCCGGATGATCTCCGGGAAAGATATCAAGGTTTCCTGCCAAAAGATGAATTAATCGGAATCAATAATGCCCGCATCTTGTTTGAAAATTCTACAATCATCGGCGATGTCGATTTTATCTTCGGCTCCGCAAACGCTATGTTTTCGGGTTGTAGAATCATATCGAGAGGTCCGGGATATGTGGCGGCTCCGTCAACGGCTTCAGACCAAGAATTTGGGATAACATTTCTAAACTGCACTTTCGAAGGCACAGGAGAAGAAAATACCTATCTAGCCCGTCCTTGGCGGAATTACGGAAAAGCCGTTTTTATTGATTGCTTTTACCACAATCATATTAAAGAGGAAGGTTTCCATAATTGGGAAGCTGGTCGAGAAAATACTTGTCGGTTTTATGAATACAATTGCCGTTATCATAACGGAACTGATTTTAAACGAGTTGATTATCTTAAGAAACTAACAGCTAAAGAAAGAGAAATTTATTCAATTGAAACTTTTTTTAACCAAAGAGGGTAAAACTACCCTCTTTGGTTTGGAAGAAAGAAATTTAAAAACTAAAATACTTTTTCGCATTATTAAAACATATATTTTGAATAACCTGACCGACAAATTCTATATCGTCTGGGTATTCGCCGTTTTCAATCAATTCTCCGAAATAATTACACAGAATTCTTCTAAAATAATCATGACGGGGATAGGAAAGAAAGCTTCTGGAATCGGTAAGCATACCGACGAATTCACTGATGACACCGTTATTAGCAAGAGCGCGCATCTGTTTCATCATTCCGTCACGATGGTCATTAAACCACCAGGCAGCACCAAATTGAATTTTCCCGGGAACTTTTTCCTGAAATGAACCAATCAAAGCAGCAACTAAATCATCGGCTGCGGGATTTAATGTATAAATGATTGTTTTCGGTAAGGAATTATCTTTTGCCAGTGAATCAAGTAATTTTGCCAGGTTAAGAATAAAAACACTGTCATTAATGCTGTCATAACCGGTATTAGGTCCAAGAAAAGATAACATATTTGTATTAACATCACGTAAAGCCCCAATATGGTATTGTTGGACCCAGTCTTTTTTGAGATATTGTCTACCGAGGAATTTTAATAAATAACCTTTATATTTAGAAAGTTCTTCATTGCTTAGTTTTTCTGAAGCTAAACTTTTTTTAAATATTTCATCCGCTTCTTCTTTCGATGCCTCAAGGTATAAAACTTCATCGAGTGCATGATCAGAAACTCTACATCCAACCTTATCGAAAAAGTTTATTCTTTCCGTTAGCGCTTTCAAAAGATCATCAAGTTCATTAATTTGGTAACCGACCACCTGACTTAACTGATTAAGCCAAGATTGGAACCATGAGAGTTCAATATTCAAAGCCTTGTCAGGACGAAAAGCCGGATAAACTTTAACCTGAAAATCCCTTTCCTCACGAAGTTTCAAATGATATTCTAAGGAATCAACCGGATCGTCAGTTGTACATAAGACCTCAACATTGCTCATTTCTATCATCTTACGGGCCGTTAAAGTCTTAAGAACTTGGTTAGCTTTCTCATAGATTGAAGAGGCTGTTTTTGGTGAAAGAATTTCGTCAATTCCAAAAAAAGCTTTTAATTCCATATGAGTCCAATGGTAGAGCGGATTACCTATCAGATAAGGAATTGTCTCGGCCCAAGCCTGAAACTTTTCCTCATTACTTCCGGATCCGGTAATATACTTTTCATCAATACCACGGGCTCGCATAGATCTCCATTTATAATGGTCGCCTTTTAACCAAACATCACTTAGGTCTTTAAATTTAGAATCATCATAGATTTCTTTGGGATTCAAATGGCAATGATAGTCAATAATCGGCATCTGCCTTGCATAATCAAAATATAACTTTCTAGCAGCTTCATTAAACAACTGGAAATTATCATCGTTAAACTTCTTCATAATTTTCTCCTCTATCATCCACTTGCTCTAGCAAAAGGAATACTAATAATTTTTTTCGGGTTTTTTATAGCCTTGTCTTTCAGATACATAATTTGCAATTAGTTTAAACTCTTCAATCTGATTGATTATTTCTTCTTTACTATAACCATTCATCAATCCGGAAGCACAAAGAACACCTGTAGCTTTGTTTTCGAAATTGTAAACCGGGACCGCAAAATGGCGAATGTAACCTTCAGTCTC
>CALEGD010000143.1 GCA_937877075.1 uncultured Acholeplasmatales bacterium | reverse complement strand
TATTATCCGCCAATGCTTTTGCATATATTTTTGCTTCTTCTTCAGTAATATCCTTGATATTTTTACCATTAATATTTCTTAATTCAATTAATGATATGTTATTTTGTTTTAAAGCCTGGATCTGGCCTTCTAAATTATCGCTTGCTTCATCAGCAAATGCACAAAGTTTAATCATTTTATAACCCTTTCTTCTTGTGATTATGTTTTATCATTTACACTTCAGTGTATTCTTCTTTCAATCATAATTTTCATTGCCAGACTTATGTCATTAATTTTTTCCAGTCTCATAAAAATTAGTTCTAAACAATGTAAGGCATCAAGATTTCTTCCATAAAATTTTATCTTCAATAATAGGGAAAGAGTTATAATAATTTTCCCTTTGTATATTTGTAAAAGTATTTATTATAATTCCAAAACAAATTGGATATTACTCCATCACCAAAACTTGAAAGTTAGATTTTTAAATGTATCACTTGGTTATTCTTTTCAAAAAGCATTCCATAAATTGGAATGCTTTAATACCAAATATCTATTTACTCTTAATATTGATACTGACTATCTTTTTGAAGAATAATTTCTTTACTTTTCATCAGACGAATGATATTACTTCTTTCATTATCATCAAGTTTCTGAATAATGTATTTGATTTCTTCTTCCATATCAGGAATCATAATATATTCAATAGCATTAACTCTTCTTCTGGTTTTTTCTATTTCATTGGCTAGAAGATCACAAGTTTTCTCCAAATCAGCAAGTCTTACTAGTTTCGGCAGTAATTTCGAAAGAGCAATGATGGCTTCATCAAGTTCACTCGGGGTAAAAGCAAAACCATATGTTAGGTTAATTTTCCCTTCGTCATGAATATCGAGAGTAGGAACTTTAATATTCATAATGGTTTTAGATCCGGCATCGATATCGATACTTTTGGTAGGAATCATCAAAGCTTCATAGATACCGGCTTGGCTCATTTTTAGTTTTGCGCTTGAAAATCGCTTAATAATTTTCTTCAACTCGGTTTCCGTTTCCATTCGTAAAGAGCGGTTTTCTTTGATTACCGCCATAAATTGGCGAACCATTTCATCCTGTTTATCTTTCAGGAGTTTGTGACCTCTGCGGGCAATCTCGAGTTGTTTTTTCAGTCGGGACAATTCCATCCTAGTAGGATTGACATGTGTCAAAGCCATGATCATTCCTCCTCAGGATAATATTTATCAATATTCTTCAAACTAATCCGTTTCAGTTCTGATTTAGGTAGAATTGTTAGAAGTTTCCAACCGATATCAAGAGTTTCTTCAATATTTCTTGATTGATGATAACCTTGAGCTATATATTGAAGTTCAAACTCAGTCGCAAATTTCGCATAAAGTTTATCCATATCACTAAGAGCGGCTTCCCCCAGGATTGTTGAAAGTTCTTTGGCTTCTTTTCCGCGAGCATAAGCAGAGAATAGCTGATTCATCGTATCGGCATGATCCTCGCGGGTTTTACCAACGCCTATTCCTTTATCTTTCAGACGGCTGAGTGAAGGTAGAACATCGATTGGTGGGAAGATACCCTTTAAATTCAATTCTCTTGATAAGATTATTTGACCTTCGGTAATATATCCGGTTAAGTCCGGAATT
Source organism: uncultured Acholeplasmatales bacterium (assembly GCA_937877075.1). Taxonomy (GTDB): domain Bacteria; phylum Bacillota_I; class Bacilli_A; order ML615J-28; family CAG-698; genus DTU067. Next base: position 39,405 of record CALEGD010000143.1, on the reverse strand, counting down.
GGATGAGTTTTATCATCCTCAGGCATGGTCAGAATCGGAATTTGAGTAATTGATCCCGTTTTACCTTTAATTCTTCCCGCTCTTTCATATAAAGATGCAAGGTCGGTATACATATAACCCGGATAACCACGACGTCCCGGAACTTCTTTACGAGCAGCCGAAACTTCACGCAACGCTTCCGCATAATTGGTGATATCGGTAATGATGACCAAAACATGCATTCCAAGTTCATAAGCCAGATACTCGGCACAGGTTATGGCCATTCTCGGAGTGGCAATTCTTTCGATTGCCGGGTCATTGGCGAGGTTCATAAAGAGTACAGAACGTTCAATCGCACCTGATCTTTTAAAATCTTGGATAAAGAAATCCGCTTCTTCAAAGGTGATTCCGACAGCTGCAAAGACAACCGCAAATTGTTCATCTTTTCCTTTAACCTTAGCTTGGCGGGCAATTTGAGCCGCGAGTCTGGCATGAGGTAAACCGGAAGCTGAAAATATCGGTAGTTTTTGTCCGCGAACCAGAGTGTTTAAGCCATCAATGGCACTGATTCCGGTTTCGATAAACTCGGATGGATAGTCACGGGCGACAGGATTTAACGGTGTACCGTTAATATCACGAACAGAAGTCGGAATTATTTCGCCGCCTTCGTCAATTGGGCGACCCATACCGTCAAATACGCGACCAAGAATATCAGGTGCAAGTTTAATTTCAATGCCATGACCTAGAAATACTGCTTTTGCAGTGGAAATCTTTAATCCCTGTGAGGAACTAAATAATTGTACAAGAGCTTTATCGCCATTTATTTCGAGAACTTTACCGATTCGCTCTTCACCACTAGCCTGCTTAATCTTAACTAACTCGTCATATTTTACCCCTTCAACTTGATCAACAAGCATCAAAGGTCCGACGACTTCTCTTATTGTCTTATATTCTTTAGGCATAGAGGTCCTCACCTTTCATCAAATCCTGATATTCGAGATTTATTTCTTTCATGATTGCTTCACATTCTTGATCGAAATCAGCTTCTTTGATATATTTCATCCGACCGATACGTTCCCGAACTTTCATATTGATAATTCTATTAAAACTAGCATTTTCTCTTAAAGCATCTTGACCAAGATGATACCAAGTCAAAATTGATTTTAAGATTCCAAACTGCTTATTTAACGAAGTATAGGTATCTATTTCATCAAAAGCAATTTGATGTAAAAAGTCTTCACGAACACTTCTTGCAGTTTCCATTGTCAGACGGTCTTGAAATTCCAAGGAATCAACCCCGACCAAACGGACAATCTCTTCTAATTTTGATTCATCTTGAAGAATATCTTTGGTCTCCTGAACTTGTGAAGACCAAGTTGGTTTAATGTTTTTATTAAAGAATTCAATTAAATCATCTTCATAAAGAGAATAAGAGCGTAGCCAGTCAATAGCAGGGAAGTGTCTCCGGTAAGCAAGGGAAGCACTTAAACCCCAGAATACCTTAACAATCCTCAGTGTTGCCTGGGATACAGGTTCAGAAGTATCTCCACCCGGAGGGGATACGGCACCGATAGCACTAACCGCTCCGATTCTTCCTTCCTTACCTAAGGTTTCAACCAAACCCGCACGTTCATAAAATTCTGCCAAACGACTGGCAAGATAGGCCGGATAACCTTCTTCACCGGGCATTTCTTCCAAACGGCTGCTCATTTCTCTTAAGGCTTCGGCCCAACGAGAAGTCGAGTCGGCCATAATGGCAACCCGATAACCCATGTCGCGGTAATATTCCGCTATTGCAATTCCGGTATAAATGGAAGCTTCACGAGCAGCAACTGGCATATTGGAAGTATTTGCAATCAGTACTGTCCGTTTCATTAAAGTTTCTCCGGTCTTCGGGTCTTTTAATTCCGGGAATTCATTTAAAACATCGGTCATTTCGTTTCCGCGTTCCCCACAACCAACATAGACAATGATGTCGGCATCGGCCCATTTTGCTAGTTGATGTTGAACAACCGTTTTTCCACTTCCAAAAGGTCCCGGAATAGCGGCAATTCCTCCAATAGCAATCGGGAAAAGAGTATCGATTACTCTTTGACCGGTGACCATCGGTTCATGAGGTGCAAGTTTCTTTTTATAGGGACGGGGACGGCGAACCGGCCAACGTTGTAACATTGTGATTTCTACTTCCTGACCGTTAGCTGTCCGGATTTTTGCTATCACATCAACGATTCTGGCTTCCCCATTATATATTTCGGTAATAGTACCTGATAATGTTGGCGGAACCATAACACGGTGTTCTACAACCGGAGTTTCTTGAACAACACCGAGAATATCTCCTTCGTTAACTTCATCTCCCACTTCTACGCTTTTCTTAAAATCCCAAATTCGTTCATGGTCGAGTTTTGGAACATCGGTACCGAGTGGAATGCGGTCACCAAATTTATCATATATGACCTTTAATGGTCGTTGAATTCCATCAAAAATTCCTTCGATTAAACCCGGAGCCAGTTCAACCGACAAAGGTTCATTAGTAAAGTAAACCGGTTCTCCCGGACCGATACCTGCAGTTTCTTCATAAACCTGAATCGAGGCCATATCCCCGCGCAGTTCGATTACTTCACCAATAAGACGTTTTTCGCTGACCCGGACCACGTCATACATCTGAACATCTTTCATATTTCTGGCAACAATCAAAGGTCCTGAAACTTTTGCTATGATGCCTATTTGCTTATTTTCATTTACATTCATCTCGAACCATCCTTTCTAAAAAATATCAAACCCGATGGCTTTTTCAACATTTTCCCGAATCTTCTTTAAACCGATTCCTTCGGAAAGCTCTTTTGTTGGTATGGGAATGATTATTGGATAAACAGCAGTTTTGTATTTCTCCAAAGTTTCCGGTATTTTAATATAAATATCTTCCGTAAGATATATGATTTCACATTTTTGATTGGCTAAATCGAAAATCGTCTTTTCAATAGCATTTAAATCATTCAAAACAAAGGTTTTGATGCCAACAGCATTGAAAAGCAAAATTGTGTCACTGGTGCCGATAGCGGCTATAGATGTCTTTTCTTGCACAGTATTCACCTCAATATTCGATTAGACCGCTCAAGTCTGGATTTTCCGAAGCATAAATCATTTTAATATTCTTTGCTTCCGTCTGTTTCAGTAAATAATAATAAAACATCGGACCAATATCAAAGGCATCATCACGATAGCTTTTCATTATATCTAAAACCAGACGATCAAAATATTTTTCTAATGCATCTAAATCTTCGCCTTCAAAATACCTTTTTAATCCTGTTGCCAATCTTTCCTGATAATAATCTCGGAAAGCCAAAATTATCCCATTTTTATCTTCTATATAAACCTTTTCAAAAACTGATAATTCTATTTCTCCATTTTCAATATACATTTCTTGAAAATCCTCAAATTCCCAATTAAGTTTACTGCTTCTTATCAAACTCAAAGTGTTTTTTAAATCAGCACTGAGTTTGAAATATGTTTTTAAAGCTGTTTTGTTTGTAAAAGATAAAGCTTTATTTACAAACTTAAAAATTGCATTATCAATTTTGGAACTTAAGGTTCGAGGGCTTTCAATCCCTGCTAGGTTTTTATCCAAGTTTTCCAAAAACTTTTGATAAGTTTTGGAAAGAGCTGAATAATCATTCTCAAATATTGCCTTTTGTAATTCCCCTTTAGGCAAATTCCCGGTTTCTGAATAAAAATCGGTATCTACCTTGGAAAAGAGTTTCATTTTATAATAGGCTTTGATATTGATAGCATCAATCGAGAGAAAAAACAAGTCGGTGTATTTTTTTTCGGGAGTCAGCTCATCTATGAGGTTTCTCAATCCTGACAATTCGCTTTCAATCAGTTCCTCAACATTGGAGCCCGAAGTTCCATACCCCAGATCAAGTAAAACTTCATAAAAATCCTGTTTCTCGGTCTTACAAAGTTTTCCAAGTTTACTCTTATCGAGAAGCTTATTTTCAATCGCCTTAATATAACCGTTTGCATAAGGATAATTCATATTATTCTCCTCTCGCAAACAAAAGCTCAGCTATTTCGGTTTCATGTTTTTCCTGAATTGTTTTTAAAATTGTTTCAAAGGAAAGATCGACATCGAAAACTTGTCCGACAACTATGAAGCCTCCGCTTATATTTGCCGGTTCCTTTGCAAGGCGAAGATGGTATTTATTTCCCAAGTCGCGATTCAGCTTATCAAGCAAAGGTTCAGGTGCATCCCTATTACTTGAAAATAACTTTAAATAACGAGAATAATCACGCTGATTAACATGTAGGGTTTCATCGCCTTTAAGATTTTCAATTAATATCAGTTTCTTTACCAGTTTTGAAAGATTCTCATCATCTAGTTGATTGAGAGTTTCAAGGGAACGAGAAAACACCGATTGAATTAATTGCTTTTTTCTTAAAAGCGACCTCTGCCTGGCATTCTGTTCGAGTTCGGTCGTCTTGGTTTTCAACAATTCCTCGCCTTTTGCCCGAACTTTGTTTAAATTGTTTTCGATTGCCTCATTAGCAGAGGAGATAATTCGCTCCTCTATTTGTTTTGCTTTTGCCTCGCCGAGCCGCTTTATTTCCTTAGCATCTTTTAAGGCTTTCTTTTCTATTTTTTCATAAATTGTTTTTGCCACTGACAAATCATCCTTTATACTTATATACCAAGTACTAGCAGAATGCTGACAAGAAGGGCAAGAATAGCATAGGTTTCAACCATGGCTGTCATCGTCATACCTTTTGCGGAAGCTTCTGGTTGCTTAGCGGTCATATGAATAGCACTGACAGCGGTTCTGGCTTGAAGAATAGCAGATATTAAACCAATAACAGCTATCGGCATGCAGGCTCCAAAATAAGTCCAGCCTTCACCTGTAGTAATTGCTGCCGGAGTTCCACCTAAAAGACCTAATTTGATCATAACCAGAATGGCGACGATGAATCCATAAATTCCTTGGGTTCCTGGTAAAGCTTGAAGAATAAGCAGTTTTCCAAATAAATCAGGTTTTTCACTACAAACACCTGCGGCAGCCTTTCCGCCCATTTGTACACCGATAGCAGAACCAAGTCCACTTAAAACTGCAGCCAAAGCTGCTCCGATAATTGCGATTAATAATCCTTCACTCATTTTATATAACCTCCTGTTTAGTTGCATTTCGATCATTAACTTGATCTATATATTTTAATTTATAGGTTAAAGGAGAAAATTTTTCTCCTCCACCTTCGTAGAATTTCCCAAAAAATTCAATATATTGAAGCCTGCTGTCATGAACATAGGCAGAAAGTAATCCCATCAACAGATTGAAGATGTGGCCGACAAAATAAATCAGGGCAGCAAAGAAATACCCAATAAAATTTCCCATTACCATTTCCGCCAAAAGATTCATTACATAGGCGATAACGGCCGTCGAAAGACTTAAAGCCATAATCCGGGAATAAGATAGTATATCACTCGCATACCCGGTCACATTGTAAAGCGAAGCAAATCCTCCGAATATTTTACCAAAAATATTCTTTTTCTGTCTTCCTGCAGTTAAGAGAATAATCACTCCGCCGGTTAAAGCCAGAGCAAGTCCGATGTTCTTTAGTTCCGGTAAAAACAAAAATCCGAGTCCGACCAAAAGTATTACCCAGGAAAACTGATCAAAGAGTGCATCTAAGAGTTTTCCCTCTTTAATATTTGCATAAGCGGCAACCAGGATTCCGGAAATTACGTGAAGGCCGCCAATTACAAATGAAAAAATCAAATATTTAGTCAAATCTACCATGGGTTCAAGAAAGATTGCCGGATAAAGAGCATAGCCAAAATAACTTCCGAACATTACCCCCCAAAAAACGGTAGTTATGCTGGAATAAAGTAGAAGCTTGAAAAGTTTCAACCCATCGCCTTTCGGTCGTTTGATCTTAATCAAGGCAAAAAAGATGATAAACATCAAAAGACCATAACCGACATCTCCCATCATCATTCCAAAAATAAACCAGAACCAAATTGACATGACCGGATTTGGGTCAACATCAGTAATTTTTGGTCTTGCAAACATATCGGTAATTGCCTCAAAAGGCCTTACAAAACGATTATTTTTAGTATATGTCGGAGGGTTGTCCTCAGCATCGGGGTCTGAAAGTTCAAGTTCATAAAGTTTCACAGCTTTTACAACTGACTTTTCAAAAAGCTCAACTTGGTCGCTTCTGACCCATCCTTCAAGATAAACCGTTTCTAAAGTCATTTTAAGAGGAGCCTTTTTCAAGGCCTTAATTGATGCAAGCTGGTCGTTGAATAATTCAATCTCTTTTACATCCTGGGCAAACTTCGATAATTTTTGGGTCAAATTTTCTATTTCTTGTAAATTCTTTGAAATCTGTTTTTCTTTCTCGGTAATGACTTCCAAAGCAAATTTTTCAATCTTGGGCAAACTGACTTCAAGAAATCCTAAAGATTTTGCTTTCTCCATCACCATAATATCGTCATGAAAATAATTCGCAAAAACAAAAGCCATACCATCCGGCCCCATTCCCAGTTCAACAATTTCACCGCCAGCTTCTAGAACAGCAAGTTTTAAATCATTGATTTTACTGACCATTTGGAAACCGGTATGGAAAACGGAATATTTGGTATTATTAAGATCCGATAAACGAATATTGAGGTCTTTCCAAGGAAGATAATATTTTATTTGTTCTTCTAAAGCTTGATTTTCATTTTCCAGATGCGAGATTCTAGCATCCGTTTCCTCGATTTCCGTAAGGATATTTTCATGTTCAGGATCGACCTTAATAAAATCATCATAACCAACCAAGTTTAGAGGTCTAATAAAGCCTTTCTTCTCCCGAAAACGTTCAACCAGTTTCAATGATTTATCAGTTTTTTGTAATAATGCTTCTTCCTTAGACGCATCTCCGGCGGTTTCAGCCTCACCTGTCGGAATCGGCATAAATACGCCTGCCTTCTGCAATGAGCGTAATAATTTTTCCTTGTCGTCTTTCATAACAACAAGTTTGGCTTTTTTCATCGGCACAATCATAAATCGAAGACCTTTCCAATAATGAAATCAACCGCTTTTTTCATTCTGATATTAACCTGCGCTTCAAATTCATCATCCGCTTTTTGATATAAAGCATCAATTTCATTTGCTTTTTCTAAAATTTTTCGGTTAATTGCTTCATTTATTCGCTGTTCTTCTGAAGATGCCTCAGCATACAAAAGTCTTGCTTTTTCCTCACTGTCGATTCTGGTTTTCTCTAAAAGTTCATTCACTTCATCTGTTGCTTGTAAACGGATTTTTTCGGCTTTATTCTCAGCCACCTGAATCGATTCAAAGATAGACATCAATTTCACCACCTTTATTCTTTAATTATTATAGCATAATAATTATTAAAAGGCTAGCAGTTTTCGTTTAATACAAAAGGTAAACATTTTCTTAAACTATCTTCATTTCGACAAAATAATCTATAAAAAAAGAAAAAGAGACTAAATAATCCCTTTACCTATCGTTTGGTTCAATATGAGCATTAAGTTCAACTTTTTTATTAAGTTTTGTTATCAAAATATTCTCTAATTTATGATTAAGGTCATGTGCTTCTTTTACAGTTTTTTCCGGATGTAAGATCAGATGTAAATCAATAAAAACATAATCATTCTTTCCTCTACTTCTGATTTTGTGGACATTGATGATTTCATAACCACAATCATAAATTATTTTTGAGATTTCATTCTTATCAACAGCAGACTTATCAACAAGAATATGAATAGTTTCTCGAAAAATTGCCAGACAAGAAAGAAACACCAGAAAGGCAATTACGAGCGAAAGCAATGGGTCAATAATCGGCGGAAGTCCTAGTTTAATCAAAATTAGAGTTAATATTACCCCGGTCGAGATAAAGATATCACTTCTGGTATGAATTGAATCAGCCATTAACACTTCACTTTTTAATTGTTTTCCTTTCTTGTATTCTGTTTTTGCGATGATAATATTTGCAATAACCCCAATTCCAAGGAAAATCAGACTCATGTTATCGACATTCGGAACAACTGGATTAAAAAACCAATTAACTGCCTCACGAACAATTTGAAACGATATAAATAACAATAAAATTCCGATAAAAAAACTAGCAATAGTTTCAAATTTCTGATATCCATAGGGATGTTTTTCATCAGCCGGTTTTGATGCAAAACCGATACCGATGATGCCTATAATATTTGAGGCACTGTCGGTTAAAGCATGATACCCGTCTGCTAATAAACTATTACTGTTAAATTTTAAAGCGATAATTATCTTAATTGTTGCAATAAAAATATTTCCAAACATAACCAGCCAAAGTATTCTTGAAATTTTTTTATATTTTTCCATTATACCCCTTCCTTTAAAAAAACCTGCAAGATTTTTAATCCCACAGGTTAAACCCATTGCCTATTCGGCCCGACAATAAATTGTCTGATTACTTAGTTTTATTTAGCTTTCACTAATAAACTATTCAAAAAATATATTTTGGTTCCTAACTAACTACAATTTCATCATAATAGTGTTTTATTAAAGCTTCTTTCTCGGAAAAATACAATTGGTAATCCTTAAGAAAATCATTACTTAATTCTTGGAAAAGAAGCAAACGAAAACTATTATCATTATAATTTTTGTATCGATAAAGAAGTTTAGCACCGAAATTCTCTAAACTAATTTTTCCGTCCTTGCCTTTCCTGATATCAAGATTTACTCCCATTCCGATTAATCTGTCAATACCGATTTGATCAGATAAAAAATTACCTAAAGAATAGATAACAAATGTCTGGCTACCATCTTCATTTTTAATCAGATTTACCGGTTGAATTACATGAGGATGATGCCCGATAATAATATCTGCACCTACATTAGCTAAATGATTAGCTTGTGTTTTTTGTCTTTGATTCGGTAGATCTTGATACTCATCACCCCAGTGCATTGAAACAATCACCACATCAACCATCTTTCTAACGCCAGAAATATCTGCTTCCGCTTTCTCATCATCGTAAATATTTGCTAGGTAAGTTTTTCCGCCGGGATGTGCTATCCCATTTGTTCCGTAAGTATAGGCAACAAAAGCAAATCTAATCCCGTTTTTATCAAAAATTTGAACCTGGGATTCATTTGGATTCAAAACAGATCCAGAATAAACTACCTTCTGGTTATTCCAATAATTGACGGAATTAATTATCGCTTTTTCTCCCCGATCAAGGGTGTGATTATTTGCCAGAGATATAAGATTAAAACCCGCATCTACCAAAGCATCTCCCATTTCCTGAGGAGTATTAAATGCCGGATAAGTGGATAGACCAAGTTCAGTTCCGCCAAGAATGGTTTCTTGGTTAATGAACCGTAAATCAAAGTTCTGAAGATATGGTTTAATCTCAATAAAAATCGGTTGAAAGTCATAGGTGTTACCAGTCTTTGCGGAGGTGTAAATTGAATTGTGAATTAAATTATCTCCGAAAGCAACCAAAGAAACGACCTTTTCTTTTTCTTCTGGTTCTTTTTCTTTCTGTTTATTTTTTGAAACACATTTTGAAAAACTAAAAATTACTATTATCAATAAGATGATTTTTTTCATAATATCACCAAGTTTATTTTTTCCGTATTTTTAATTATTTCACTTGGAAATAAAAACATAAAAAGCCGATCAAAAAGATCAGCTTAAAATTTTATTCGGTTCTTAAGGCAATAACCGGATCGCGTTTTGCAGCAAGTCTTGACGGAATTAATCCGGCAATAAATGTTAGGAAAATACTGATTGAAATCAATGCAACAGCATTCCATGGATTAAGTACGGCTAAGTTGCTGATGGTTGTCAGTCTCTTAAGAATTATGTTAATCGGAAAAAGGGCAATCAAAGTAATAAAAATACCGATTGATCCGGCTAATAAACCAATGATTATCGACTCCGCATTAAACACCCGAGAAATATCTTTCTTTCTGGCACCGATACTGCGGAGAATTCCTATTTCTTTAGTTCTTTCCAGTACCGAAATATAAGTAATGATACCTATCATTATCGAGGATACAACCAAGGATATTGAAGTAAAGACAATTAAAACAATACTGATGGCATCAATTAAAGTATTTAGGGAACCAACCATTATACCCATTAAGTCGGTATAATAGACCCCGGCAGCGCGGCCGACTTTTTCGGCTGCTCTCTTTTGTTCTGCTGTAGCTATTTCTTCCGTAATACCTAATTCTTGATAGTATTTTTCAATCGCTTCTTCCTTTTTAGTTTTATTATAATCATCCAGAAAAGCTTTAATTTCTTCTTTAGAAGCAAAATTTATCGGAAAGATCTTAATGCTTCTCGGTTTTTTTAAACCTCCGAACCTAATTAAATGTCTCTCCCTTTGAGCTTCAATACTTTCCCCACCGACATTTTCATAAGGAAAGCCGGTAGTAGGGTCTAGAGCCTCATTTTCATGCATCCAGGTAACTATTTCTGATTCAGCAGCTCTCTCTAAAACATAATCGGTTAGATCAATCGTATAACCAATCGTTCCCGTTAAAGCCCCGATTTGTGTCGTCTCATTGGCGCGAACTATACCGACAATTTCTAACTCAACAAGATCAGGACCTTCGGAATTATAAAGTTCTTCGGGGATTATTTCGATGCGGTTGATTACAGTTCCATTAGACGTGAATTTTTCGCCATTATATGTATAATATTTATCATTCAAAATCAACTTAAAAGTAGTACCGATTAATTCCTCAAAAGAAAAACTTTCGCGATCAGTATCAACACTAATCCCTAAACTTTCAAAAACAAGATCATTTACCTGATTATATTTATTAACCACCAGAACAATTTCTTCCATAGATTCCGGTGCACGGCCCCCGATAATATCATACTGGCTTTTGAAGAATTCATATTCGTCTTCCGAATTAGTTTTCGGAAGTTGGGACCAAGCATCAGTTGAAATCTTCCGATAGTTGATTTGATTTAAATATTGATAATCTTTGAATATATTTAAATTAACTCCATATTCATAAATAATTGAATTGTATAGTTGAGGATCAATCTTCTTAATTACGTTTTCAATATATTCATCATTTAGATCATTCCTGATAAAGAGACTATCCATAATTGCGCTAACTTTATTGATTATGACCTTTTTTTCATCCGGATATTCAGGAAGGTTATTCCGATGATTCATATCTAATAATGATTCGAAGTCGGTCGCAGTTGCGGAAATTTCCAAGGGAAATCCGGACAGCGTATCGCTTTGCATTTTATTGATATAATTCTGAAAGCCGTTTGCGACAGAAAGCACAAGAGCGATACCAATGATGCCGATGCTTCCAGCAAAGGCTATCATTATCGTCCGCCATTTCTTTGTCAGCAAATTTCTTAAGCTTAAACCAAAGGCAGTGAAGAAAGACATCGAAGTTCTGTCTTTTTTATGGACGCCTTTCTCTCTTCTCTTTTTTGGTTCCGGAATAAATTTTGGGTCTTCTGTTATATGAGGATTTGAATCATCAGTTACTAATCCGTCAAGTAATCTAATAATTCTTGTAGAATAACGATGAGCTAAATCGGGATTATGGGTAACCATTATAACCAAACGATCCTTAGAAATATCTTTTAAAATCTCCATAATCTGAGTGCTGGTTTCGCTGTCGATTGCACCGGTCGGTTCATCCGCTAAAATGATATCCGGGTTATTAACCAAGGCGCGGGCAATGGCAACTCTTTGCATCTGTCCACCGGAAAGTTGATTTGGTTTCTTGTAAATTTGATCATGAAGTCCAACCTTCTCTAAAGAGGCTATAGCCCTGGCTCTTCTTTCTGATTTAGAAATTCCTGAAAGGGTCAGCGCCAATTCTACATTCCCAAGAACATTCTGATGATGGATTAAATTATATGATTGGAAAACAAAACCAATAGCGTGATTTCGATAACTGTCCCAATCACGGTCACGAAAAAACTTTGTAGATTTACCGTTAATAATTAAGTCCCCGCTCGTATAACGATCAAGTCCGCCAATAATATTCAACAAAGTCGTTTTTCCACAACCGGAAGGACCAAGTATTGCAACAAATTCACTTTTTCGAAATTCAAGGTTAACACCCTTTAAAGCTTCAACCTTATAATCCCCTAAGGGATAATCTTTTTTTATACTTTTTAATTTCAACATCTTTTCTACCTCATTCTAAAAACTAGTTAAACCAAGCATTTATATATATTATATATTATTTTCTTAAAATTGTCTAAAAAATGTACAAATCCTCCACATATTATATGCAGAGGATTTCATTTTCATTATTTTTCTAGTCTCTAATCTCAATTAATCATCTAAATATCATATTTCGATAAGATTTGGGACGGCGTTAATTTTAATAAATTCCAAACCGGTAAGAGACCGACAAAGATATTGACCGTCAACATGAATGTAAAAGAGGAAAATGGAATAAACCACGGAAAATTGATAGCAACTACGTTCGCAACTTTGTTAACTTGAGAAACAAAATATACGACAAGTCCAATACCTAGTGTAGCCGAAAAGACAGTTAAGACCAAAATTTCCGAAAGGAATATTTTATAAACATTTGCCTTTTTGACGCCTAGGGCTCGATAAACGCCGACTTCATAAACTCTCGAAATCAAACGTGAGCGCATTAGAAAATACAGAAATATAAGCGAAGCAATAATAATAATCAGTGAAAATGTAAATATTTGCGGAGAATAAGAGAAGGCTTTCTCCCGTTTATAGGCGGTTTCATACATATCTTCTGGTTTAATACTTAGTTCAAGTTCTTCGATTTTCTTAATTGTTCCGGCTTTATCTTCAGAATATATTGAAAAGGACTTGGAAACAACGATGCAATCATAATAACGATTATCAATTTCCGAATCGGTAAGCAGAATCTCTCTTCTAGCGCTTTCATAAATGCCAACAATCTCATATTCTCGTTTTTCAATTACTCCATAGTTAATAAATCTTTTGTAATTATTTGAAAGAAAAGTTTCAGAGGAAACAAGAACCTGATTGTCCTTAAGAACTAAATTTGTTATTGGCTGTTTTTCTGCTTGATACTGCTTTTCTTCAAATTCTTCTATCCGATAGTAATCTTTAATATCTCTGGTACTTAAAGGATTAACCCAGGTCATTCCGAATGCATAAAAGTTTACATAAAGACTCTTAAATTCCTGTTCAGGCAGATAAAAGTTAGGATTATTATTGTTTATAATACCGACAATTTCAAAATAACTTTCTTCAATACGAAGCTTTATTCCAAGAAGTTGATCAATAAACATAACACCATTCATTATGAACTGATAATCTTGCAGCATTTGATCAGCTAAATATTTATCAACTGCAATTTCTCCGAACTTTTCTGGTAATTTACCTATTACTAATTTCGGTTTTTTTACAGTTTCTATAGGAATAAAGGAATTATCTAGTGCAGACCACGCCTCCCCTCGAGCCTGATTGAAGTAATCTATCTCGTATCTATTATTTTGTATCTCGTTAGGATGGGGAAGGATGAAATCAGAATCAACTTTTTCCATGAAATTCTTTAAATCCTCTTGATTTTTTAAAAAGAAATCATCATTAAATCTTCCTTCCATCAGGACCAAATTACGGTTAAAATAAAGGAAATTCTTTTCATCTACATTCGTTGCATTGTAAAGATTCATAAATCCTAAGCAGATCATAATAGCCGAGAAAAAAAACACTACATAGATTAGTTTTTGGCGTCGCCTCATTCCCCCCAAGTGAGAGAAGGCAAGTTTTAAGGTCTGGCCGAACCCGAGTACCGATTTTTTAGTCTTTATTCCTTCTTCAACCGGAGGCAGATAATAATCAAACTTTTCAAAGTTTTCTGATCTGATAACCGGTTTTTTGGAATCAATAACCTTTATTTCACTGTTTTTATCGATAAAATTTATTTTCAAATTCTCAGTATCAGAATTAAGGTATAAGATGCCGTCTTTAAAAATAATATTCAGATTCAAGTCCGGTTTTTCGCCTTGAAAGAAATACTTGATTTTTAAGTCTTCAGAATGAACCTCTTCCGAATCAAATTCTTTTAAATAGAGATTCCGATCATCAAGATGATATAATTCTCTTTCGGCAGTGATAACTCTCTCTTCAACAATCTTTCCGTCGGATACTTCATAAATGATATCACCATAAAACTCAGCCAAGCGACGTTCATGGGTTACCAAGATTACCAGACATTCATGTGATATCTTTTTAATAATATTCATTATTTGAGTGGTATTCTTTTCATCAAGATTACCGGTCGGTTCATCAGCAATAACAACATTCGGACTCTTTACCAATGCCCGAGCAATGGCAATACGTTGTTGCTGACCGCCGGAAAGCTGAGTCGGTTTGCGTTTCTTGTATTTCTCCATACCGACCGCTTCTAAGGCATAATTAATTCTTTCCTCCATTTGTTCTTTAGGAAGATTAACCATTTTTAAAACAAATTCTAAATTTTGGTAAACTGTAAGTTCGGGTAATAAAACATAGTTTTGGAATATATATCCAAAGTGACGATTACGAATATAATCCCATTTGTTCGATCGATAACGTTTCAAAGAATAATCTTTAAAAATAATTTCGCCATTATCAACCTTATCCAGCCCTCCGAGTACATTCAGAAGGGTTGTCTTCCCGCTTCCAGAAGGCCCAAGAAGACAAATAAGTCCGGTTTCCGGAAAGCTCAAGGATGTGTCATTAATAACATGAATCTCATTGGCTTTTTTACGATTAAAATATTTGTTTAAATTTCTTGCTTCAATCATATTAACCCTCGACTCTCAGAGTTGAAAAGAGACTTCTTTTCTTCTGATAACGAATAAATTTTAAGGTTATGAAAACCCCAAGAAAGAGATTGATCAGTCCGATAAACAGATAATCCTGCAATTCATAAATATCCATCACCGGATACTTAATCCTGATATACTGGTAACTTATGGAGAAAAGAATATAAGCAAAAATGAATGATGTTAAGATCTCCAAAAAGATAATCTGTCTGATATTGGACTTTTGAAAGCCGATAATTCTTAAAATAGTATAATCATGAACCTTACTGTTAAGAATGGCTTTAAAAATTAAATAAGATAGCAAATAGATTACGAAAATTGAAAAACCTAAAATAACAAAATTAATAATCTTTGTAAGGATATAATCCATACCAAAACCGTAAGCATAACCAGACAAGTTTGGTGAAAAGCCGTAATAACCATTGTCATACAAAAAGTCAAGAACACTTCTCGCGTCGGATGCTTTATAGAGATTTAATGTATATTGATTGTAAACCAGCGGAACCATTTTTTCGAACAACTCTGGACTAACATATAGATCATTAAATTTATCGTAATTATCATTTTTTATAATATCTAGCTTTTGATCTTCCCAAAATAATTCAAATGATAAATCATTAATCAAAAAATCATTTAGTTGGAGCGATTTTACTTGATTACCGGTTAAACTCGGATCATAAAGAACTTTTAAAAAATTTATACCTCCCGTGTATTTTTCCCCTTTAAAACTTAGTTCATAATTTCCACCTTCACAACGCAAATAATTATAGACTTCCTTGATCTCTTCTTCCGAAATTACAAACTTACTGGGGTAGACCGGAGTATTGTAAACTCCGACAAGTTTATAATTTTTATTAAAACTAATATTGAAATCATAGTTCTTTCGATAGGAGCTTAATTGAAAATTATATTCTTTATCTAAAAAACTTTTCATTAAAAGTATGTCATCTTCCATGACATAGGTACAAATAAGTATCTCTCCTTCTTTTTCGGGTAATCTTCCCAGTAAATTTGCTTCATCATAATCAAATAAAAACCCTAAATTTCCGCCCATATAACTAAATTTTTTCAGGCTGTCATCCACAAGCAAAAAATTGATATCCACAACTGAATCTTCTTTAATGATACTTCTTATTTTCTTATTTTTGCCTAGCTTATTATAATCTTCATCAGTAAGTGGTTCTTGGTCTTTACGAATGACAATCATTCGTTCTTTGTAGAAATTGCCGTATCCTTCAAGGGAAACACCAGGAGTAGTTACATAATCATCGACATTTAAAAGTGATCCATAGAGGAGAAAAACAAAAAGAACGGTTGCCAGACTGACCAGTAGCATTAAGATTGATTTTTTTGGTTGACCAAAAAAGTTATAAAAGCTGATAATGGAAGACTTTTTCAACTCTGACATCTTTTGATAGATCTTTTCTTCGGGTTCTTGAGGAATAAAGGTTCTGACTTCCTTGTCTTCTACAACCTCACCATCAAAAAGTCTGACTTTCCTCGAAACATAATTTGCAGCTTGTTCATAGTTATGAGTAACAATTAAAACAACCTTGTCCCTAGCTACTTCATGTAAAAGGGCTAGCACTTGTTTTCCGGATTCACTATCTAAATTTCCTGTCGGTTCATCCGCAACAATTATCTCAGAATCCTTAGCGAGAGCCCGAGCAATCGCCAGTCTCTGCTTTTCACCGCCGGAAAGTTTCGAAGCTCGATGCTTAAAATGTTTGTGTAGTCCGACTCTGGACAATATTTCTTTAGCCTTTTCACGTCGTGTTTTAAAATCATAACCTTGATTAACCAAGGCAACCTCAACATTTCTTAAAACTGTATAAGAATCAATCAGATTATAATTTTGAAAGATAAAAGCAACTGTATTTTTTCGATACTCTTCCCAATCATCATCGTCAAAATGAGATGTTTCTTCACCGTTTATGTAAAGTTCGCCTTCTTCATAGGTATCAATACCACTGATAACATTAAGTAGTGTACTTTTCCCCGAACCACTTTCACCGGTAATGGCAACAAATTCACCGATATTAAATTCTAAATTAATCTTTCGAAGGCCTAAACTAACGATGCCTTCATTATGATAATATTTTGATACATTTACAAGTTTAATCATATAGCCTCCGAATATGAAAAATATGGAAATAATCCTTGAGAATAAGATCTTAAAAAACATTAAAACTATTATTAACAAGGAGAATAATAAAATGAACAAAAACAATAATGATAAGTTTAAAAAAGATATGTTAACTTACAACGAAGTAAAAGCTCTGCTTGCCCAACAATATAATAATGTTGAATTTGGGAAGGAAAAGAATCCTCCCGAAGCAGAAAAACACAAAAACTCCACTTATCGTGATGATCTTGAACTAAATCAAACTGAATCGCAGGGCAATCCCAGCGGAACAACAGGATGATTTACTTCCCGTATATCATAACATATTGCAGTAAATTTTCAAACTCATTCTAAACAATTAAGCAAAAGCCGATTAATTCGGCTTTCTTTCTTTATTTTTCCAAAAATCATCGATTTCATCATCAAGCTGAGTAAAATCAGAAATAAACTCCATATGGGACCATTCTTTAGGATAAAGATTCAAGTATTTTTTGTTTTTGAAACGGTCATCTATCAATATCGCAATTCCCCGGTCAGTTTCGGTTCTGATGACTCTACCGACAGCCTGAACTACCTTGGCAAACCCCGGATATGTATAGGCAAAGTCAAAACCATTTTGAAACTTTTCATCAAAATGTGCTTTTACAACATTATTATAACCACCATACATTGGTAATCCGGTTCCAACAATAATCACACCACTTAACATATCTCCAATATAATCGATTCCTTCAGAAAACATTCCCCCCATTACAAAAAGACCGATTTGAGTCTTATCACTATTCATAAAGAGATTTACAATTGCTTCTCTTTCTTTTTGGGTAAAATCAGATTTTTGAATGATATATTCAAACCCGTCATCTATACTCATTAACTCAGCATATACCTGTTTTAAATATTTATAACTTGGAAAGAAAACAATGTAATTTCCAATCTTGTTTTTTCCAAGAATCCGGATAATATCAATAATCTTGCCGACACTGGCCGACCTGTCCCGATATCTTGTAGAAACGGAGTCAATAGTTATTAACTTTAGATTATTTCTATCAAAAGGTGAATCAATACGAATAAAATAACCTTCATCTTGAGTCAACATCTTGCGATAATAATTAATAGGGTATAAAGTAGCACTAAAAAAAACTGTTCCGGCAGTTTTTTCTTTAATTGTTTTCAAAAGAAATTTTGAAGCATCCAAACAATTAATTCTTATTATGATATTATCTTCATTACGTTCTACCGAATAGACATAATCATCATCAAATAACTCACTCATCTTTTGAAATCTATTCAGATCCATCATGATTTTAATAATCTCTATTTTGTGTTTAATTTCTGTATTTTCAGAAAGAAAATCTTCAATTCGATTAATCAGTTTCGAAATTAATCCCAAAAACATTTCATCTAAGATCCGAACCTGATAATCCCCCAATGCAATCTGCTTTTCATATTCTTTAAAGTAATTGAATATCTCATCGAATTGCTTTTTTAGATTACATTTATTTTCCCTTAAAAGTTTATTAAGTGTTAATAAAGTAATTTTTGAAACTTCTCCGGAGTACATCTCCTTACTTCTTGAAACCAGATTATGTGCTTCATCAACCAAAAGAATCGGAACATAATTACTGCCTTCATCGAAATATCTAATCAGATGCGTTCTCGGACAAAATGCATAATTGTAATCACAAATTATGATATCAGCGTAATAACTGGCATCAAGAGTAAATTCAAAAGGACAGATTTGGTGCTTTTTTGCATATTCAATGATAGTTTCTTTATTATAAAAATCGGAATTTTGAAAAAGATCTTGCAGAGCTTCAAAAAGTTTTGAGAAATAACCTCTGGAATAAGGGCATTTCTCCGGATCACAATCCCTTTCCTCTTGAAAACAGATATTATCCTTTGAAGTTATCTCAATAGCCTTGATAATCAAACCATGGTCCATCAATAATGCAATTGTATCGAGAACCACTTTTTTACCTAAGTTCTTTGCGGTTAAATAAAAAAGTTTTTGATTATTTTGATTAATAGTTTTTAAAGCGGAAAATACCGTTGCAATCGTCTTCCCAACACCGGTCGGAGCGATAGCATAAAGTATATCTTTATTTAATATACTCCGATAACAAGCACCCATCAATTCTCTTTGGCCTTCGCGAAAATCTCGGAAAGGAAAATTAAGACCTTCGATTGACTTATTTCGCTCAAGCTCATGATTATCTATTGCTTTCAACCAATGAAGATAATGGTCGATTGTTTCTCGGAAAAAATCTTCCAGTTCAGAAAATGAATAAAGTAAATCAATTAGTTTAATTTTACGGGTTTCTACATGAATATAAGTCAGCCGGACATTAATCTTCTTTTTCTTTGAATTTAGAAAATAAAGATAAGCATAAAGTTTAGCCTGAGCAAGATGGGCAGGAACCGTCATTTCATCAACAGCGTCGAGTTCTCTGGTAGTTGATTTGATTTCTTCAATAATTAGTTTTTTGCCTCTCTTAATGACGCCGTCGATTCTGCCACTGATGAAGAGAGAATAATCTTCTTTTTCTTCCTCATAAGTAACATAAACTTCACTCTTATCAGCATCTTGATATTGACTCTGATGTTCCTTGTGAATTAGTGTTCCCTCTTCGGCGCGCCGGTGCAAATATTGTTCGCTCACCAGATCACCACTGCCGTATATTAGTTCTACAATTTCTCGGACACTTGCTTTAATTTTCATGATACTTTCCCTTCAAACTTAAATATATTATACCAAATTTCTTTATGTTTAGATAGTCAAATTTAGGGACCAGATAATCATGACTATTTTTACTGACTTGACAAAATTGTATGTTATGATAAAATAAATAAGTGTAAAATGCTGAAATAGCTCAGCTGGTAGAGCAATTGACCCGTAATCAATAGGTCGCAGGTTCGATTCCTGTTTTCAGCACCATCTTTAGAAATCTATATATTTCGGAACAGCTTTATATAAAGACAAGAATAAATCCTTCCACTTCGGAAGGATTTATTAATTTCTATTCTTAAGTTCTTGGTTTTCGAGCAATTCCTAATCTTTCCGCTACCTCGGCAACTTGATTAGCAACGGTATCGGCTACTCTTTTATCAAAAGCATCCGGGATAATATATTCCTCGTTTAATTCTTCATCGGATATCAAAGAGGCAATTGCTTGGGAAGCAGCAATCTTCATTTCTGGAACAATTTGTTTTGCTTCTACCATTAAGGCCCCTTTAAATATTCCCGGGAAGACTAAGACATTATTGATTTGATTGGGATAGTCGCTACGACCGGTGGCGATAATACGAGCTCCACCTTTTTTCGCATCTTCAGGCATAATTTCCGGAATCGGATTGGCCATTCCAAAAACAATCGCATCATCAGCCATTGTAGAAATCATTTCTGAAGTAACAACATTTGGAGCCGAAACCCCAAGGAAAATATCTTTTCCTTTGATTACTTCGGAAAGCGGCCCACGTTCGTGGTCCTTATTTGTAATTTTCGCGATTTCACATTTAGCCGGATTCATCATTTCCTCGTTGGAAACAAGAGCTCCGTTACGATCTACAAGAACAATGTCTTTTGGGCCAAATTGAAGTAAAAGCTTGCATATTGAGATTCCAGCAGCACCGGCGCCATTAATGACTATCCTGACATCTTCCCATTTCTTTCCGACAACTTTCAAGGCATTAATAAGTCCGGCCGCCACCACAATTGCCGTACCATGTTGATCGTCATGAAATACGGGTATATCAAGTTCCGCTTTGAGTCTTTCTTCTATTTCAAAACATCGAGGCGCAGAAATATCTTCAAGATTAATCCCTCCAAAAGTCGGAGCCAAGTATTTAACAGTTTTAATGATCTCCTCTGTGTCCTTAGTATCCAGACAAATCGGGAAAGCATCAATTCCTCCAAACTCCTTAAAAAGCACAGCTTTACCTTCCATAACCGGCATTGCAGCTTCAGGACCAATATCACCGAGTCCCAATACTGCCGTTCCGTCTGAAACAATAGCAACAGTCCGCCCTTTAATTGTATAGCGGTATACTTCATGCTTATCTGCATGAATCCGCCGACAAGGTTCTGCAACCCCAGGAGTATAGGCAATAGACAAATCGGTTCTATTAGTTACAGGAACTTTCGATACAACTTCCAACTTTCCACGATGCTTTAAACAAAGATCCAAACTTAGCTTGTTATAATCCATTATAATTTTCCTTTCTTAATCACTCTTATATATATTACTATAATTTAAAGCATTTTAAAAGTCTAATTATTTAAATTAATTAATAGATCTTTTATCTATTACATATTTTAAAAATATTCTAAGCAGTATATTTGGGTTCTTTAAGGAACTGTTTTTTGAACACGAATTATTTAACAATGGTAAAAACCATTAATTATTTAACAGGATTATTTATAAAAACAAAAATTATATAACATATTCTTTTAAGACAATATTATTTTGCATATTATTAACTAATCTAATTATTAGAAACCACTAACTGATACATTCCTCTAACATGATAGTATATATGTGGAACAAATATGCTTGTAGCTTTTTCTCTAACTTCATATATAACAACTATTTGAACAAATATCCCACCTTGAAAATTAAGAGTAACATTGCTGTCTATCATATCTTCTAATTCAACATAATACCACGGAGTCCATGATTGACCCTTGGCCCCCTGTTCTATACATTACTTTTCCATACCCAACATTTGTATAATCCCCTGGTATATCTATATCACCATATAAATCTTTCATTTTTCTGCTATCATCCCAGCGATATATGTATTCAGGGCTTGGAAAGGCTGAAACAGTACGAATAGATATTTTTGCATAGCCATTTGCTCCATCAATAACTTCTGTTAAAAAACTTTGAACTGGTGCTAATCGTTTTGTTACTAAGGTATTATCAACACCATATAGTCCATACTTTTCTTCATTAATGTATAAATCTCTAACAGAACCGTTTCTATATTTCTTTTCCACTGGTTCAAAAGTTATTATCTCATAACTTTCCTCACAACTAGCTAGTATTGGTTGATCAACCAACCAATTTGGATTTATTTCTCCACCAATTGCCAAAAAACTTAATATCATCACTAAGAGTAACGACTGGATCATCCATTTCAATTAAATCGTCTGAATTAGCACAAACAACAATTCCATTTACAGACAATATAATAGTTAAAATAAAAATCATTAAAATAATCATTTTTTTCATATTTTTCTCCTCTTAATATAATTCTTGAACTTCCATTTTCTTAAGTAAAAGTAAACCTAGAAATACACTAATTAAAATATTAAATGTGATAATAAAAGTAAATACTTTTTGGTTATAAGTAACGTTGTATAGCTGGGAATTCACAAAAAGAAACCCCTTCTTAAGATTTTCTTTTAAAACGTCATTTCTCATAAAGGTTTTTACAATACTATATAATCCAAAAGAAAAACAAATACTACTAAAGGTTAAAAAACCTGTAAAATAAGTTTTTTTCACAAAGAGTCTAATAATAAAACTTAACATTGCTAATAAGATACCATATGATAGATTAATAATCATTTTTGATATAAAATATTTAGAGGTTTTTATTACCTCTACAAAACCTTTATCGACTAATAAAACATTAGTAGTATTATCCGAAATAAGTAAATTAGTGATCGTAATCAATAATACCATTAAGATTAACATAGTAACCAGAAATATTATTTTCCCTATCATTATTTCTCTTATTTTTATTTTTGATTGTAATGTGTTTTTTATTTTATTATTATCAATATCAGAAAAGCCAATACTTAATGCTATAATAATGCTTAAAAAACTAACAATATAAAATGAAAAGTTTCCAAAAACAACTTTAAATACACCATCTTCTAATCCTATACTTGTTTCAAAGGGACTGTCTATATCAACATAGTCAAGAAAACTTGTTTTTGTATTTACATAATAATCATACCTTAAATATTGATAATATATTTCTTCCTTTTGTTCATAAATATCGCTAGGCATTAAAACACCATCGGGAAGTTCGGTATTAATTCCATAAGCATATTCATATGCCAACTTATAACTATCTCTCAAAATTACATTTGTTTCCATACTTTTATTTGGATCCAATGAATAGTTTTTTAATACAATCATTGATTGAAATAAATAGCATGAGAAAATAAAAAAAGAAAACATTGTCATAAAATACATAATCTTTTTTCTATTCAACAATATTTTTTTAAGCTCAAAACAAAATATTTTTAATGCGTTTCTCATAATTTTGCCCTTTAATATTCTAAGTTTTGAAACTTTATTTTTAATAGAATTAATAGTAAAATAAATAGCGTTAGATAGCCTATAGTCCAATATAAAGTATTAAGCTGAACGTATGAAAATAGATGATAAAAATTAAAAAATGGAACAAACAATATTGCATTCACATTTTCACTTAAATTATAAATGTCTATTTGTTTATTTATAAAATACCAAATAAAAACTAAAATTACTGATGAACATATTGGATATGAAATAGATATAGTGATACTTCTTGTAAAAATAATTATAACATCTAATATTATGGAAACTAATAAAACTAATAATATTAAACCAAGCGATTGCATGAAAAAGGAATTTAAGCAATTTACTGTTCTATATTCATTGTTATGATAAACTAAAAATTCCGCCTTCGAATTGAAAGCCAATGTTTTAAAGAGGTATCACAAAATATAATTTGCAAATCGTTTTTCAAAAGAAGTATGGCACCTTGACGAAAATCAGATTGCAAGTTAAAAGATATTTCAAGAGATAATACAAATATTGTTTAAACTTGATAGTAATCTAGAAACTACTTGTATTTTCATGCAAAGTTTATATAGAGTTTCGAAATATTCAAATTATGATAATACTAAAAAGGATCAATTAAATTGGTGTGATTATGTAGAACAATCAAATCTGAAACTTTCCGAGTTTTAAAACTGCTTTAACTTATCGAAACCGAATTATACATCCAATAACAAAGAAAGGATAACAAATGGATTTATGAAGGTAAGAATAATTTCTGTAAAGTAATCAAAGGAATCGTTTAGCAGTGATTTTAACACCTTTAGAGCAAAAAAATTATATTCAATGATAGCTTGACCATTTAGTTTTAGACCACAATACCATAAACTATCTTTAAGAGTCTTTATTTGTTTAGAATCATTTTTGTGATCGAATTATTTATTGTTTGTATAATCAAGCCTAAAAATAATAATATATATTAAAAGATAAACAATTGGCAGAAAATGAAGTTGTAGTAAATTTGTTGCTATTGGAACAGTTATTAATATTGTTGCAATGATTAAAACCATATTAATAATATCCTTTTTTATTCTAAAATTAGATATTTTAGAGATCTTTACAATGACAACAAATGATAATATAACAATAATAATTGATATAATGCCAAGTATTCCTTGAATTACAAAAAGATTTAATGATCCTGAGGAAATCAATGAAAAGAAAAGGAATGGAAGTACCCAGAGAATGATTGTTGTAGAGGAATACTTTAAAAATACATAATCATATACTCGAGTATAAAATTTTCTGTCATAAAACCCACGAAAGCTAACATTATTGCTGATAAACAGAATGAGACTTAGTCCGTATAATGCCATGCCAATTGCAAACACCAGTATTTGAATATCTCCATCGCTAATACCAATACAGGTCAAAAACAAAATTATACCGGCAAAGATTAAACCTATTATTAGAAAGATTTTATTCTTATATTTATTAATTACCTCATAATTATAACTTTCATGCTCTTCTAAATCAATTTTCTTTTCCTGCATATCTTCAACACCAAATAAATCATTAACATTTAAATCTAAGACTTTCGCAATAGTCGCAAGAAAAGTAATCTCAGGGTAACTAGCTCCAGTCTCCCATTTACTGATTGTTTTATCGGAAACATTTAGTTTTAAAGCCAGCTCCTTCTGAGTCATTTTTAATTCCTTACGTCTTGTTGATATTAAATTTCCGAAATTTTTCATAAACTGTCCTCCTTGCCTTCTATAATACTATAATTACCCTAAATTGTAACGCTATTTATCGGAGAATCTCTCTCCGATTTAAAGAATTTGATAATGTTTGATAGAATCGAATAATGTTTAGATAGAAATCTCAAAATGTGTTTCTTTTTATTTAATCCCAGACATAGAGATAAAATAATGTGCTGATTAAAATAACTATTAATGTACTAATGATTGGATTTTCTAATCTATTTTAATATGTATATTGATGAATAATTTCTTTCAATCTTTCTTTCTCGTTAGATTCATTTGTTTTAAACCTAAATACAGGTATATTATTCATAGCAAGCACCCTATCTTTTATTTTATCATGTACAACTTGTTTTTTCTTCTGTTCGTGATATCTGATTCCATCTACCTCTATTACAAAGAGACTTTTTTTAGTTACTTTATTATAAAACAGAAAGTCAACATGAGTCCAAGGGTGAAGAATATACTTTTTCTCTTCTTCATTAAAGATATCGAGGATATTTACTAATTTCCCGAGTCTAACATGCATTGAATATCCAATAAAATGGTGATCTATTAAAACTTTGTCAATTAAACTACACATTAGTAACTCTGATTGGTATTTTTTTGGTTTTTCATTATACTTTGAAATAAAATCTTTATTATATTCAGAGTATAAATAGTCAAATATGGATTTAACAGTTGATTCTTTGGTAACTGAACTTCCATAGAGATATTCTGAATATTCAATAAAATCTTTAATAATATTGTTCTTTGTATGATAAAGTTTGTCTGATACTATTATTGTTACTTTGCTTTTGCCTCTAGATATTGCTACATTCAGTAATTTGTCATTAGTAACGAAATCATATAGTTTGTTTTCCACATTATTAGGATCATTATCAAGAGAATTAACCACAAAACTCATAATAATTTCATCTTTTTGACGCCCCTGAAATTTATGTATCGTATCTGCCTCTAAGTTTGTGTCTTTATATTTATTTTGAATTAGATTCGCTTGATATCTAAAAGGTGTAATGACTCCAATATTTTTAGAATTAGCTTTTTGAATAATGTTATTAATCTCATCAATTTCTCTTTGATTATACAACCCCGAACCATATGGATTTTTCCTTGCGTGGTTACCAGGAACAGTTTTAATTATTTCAATATGCTTTCCTGTATTATTTGTCATTGCAACCAGTTCATTATTATAAAACATTTTATTACAAAAGTTAATGATATCAGGTGCACAACGATAATGCTCTTTCAATAAAGTTGTTGGAACAGCTACCACTGCCTCTTTTACAGACCTTAATATTGAATTAGCTTCATATGTATATTGAGTAGGTATATCAAAATCCTTTGCAAGTTTTTGTGATTGGAAAAATAACCTCTCCTCATCGATTTGTTGTAATTGTCTGGAATCACCAACTACTACAATATTTTTAGAACAACTCATTGCTAATACGCTACTTAATAAATCACACTGAGAAGCCTCATCAATAATCAAATAGTCAAATAAAAATCCATTGGGAGCATTATTCAATAATGACTGAGATGTACTTAATACTACTGGATAGCGTAAGATAAAATTATTATAATCATTCTTATAGGAATCTTTATTAAAACCTGTTATCTCTACATTTTCATAATGATTCTGTATTTTATTCACCAATAAATCACGAGATATTTTTTTTAGTTCAAGTTCTATGCTTTCTTTATTGCTGTTATCTAAAAATGTTTTATATTTATTTAACTGTTCTTGAATTTCGGAAATGCTTTTTACATAAAATAAGTTTTCAGCATTATATAATAAATCATCAATATTAGTAGAAGTTAATTTTATTTTGTACTTATAGTTGATCCTCCATCTCTCAAAAAATCTGATTTTGCGGGGTTGTTCTAATCTTCTAATCAACTTAAAATAATGTTTTGATGTTAGATTCTTATTGATAATAACATCATCTAAAAGGATTTTGTCGTGATTTTTCTTTTCTCTTTTTATTTCCTCCAGCTGCGTTCTCAATAATGAAAATTTTACTTCAGTATTTTGAATTTTTTTCATCTGAGAACTTAAATCCATTAAATAATTTCTAAAGTGATTAGGAACCTGTTCTTTTTTCTCTGTTAAAAACTCATTCAAATCTTCATTTCTATTAGATTCAAAAAAATTAATTACATTCTTCTGCCTTCCAAGAGTAGCTGCAATGAATTGCAACCCTTCTTCAGTCAATTTCTCATATATATTGTCGATTGGAGTATTATTATTTGAAACCACTGCACAGTTTTGTCCTCTATAAAAAATATTTACAATAAGATTCAAGATAGTTTGTGTTTTCCCTGTGCCGGGAGGACCTTCTATAATAGAAATATCAGTCTTTAAAGCTGTTCCTATTGCCATATATTGACTTTGATTAAAGTCGAATGGAACTAAAATAACTTCACGGTCATCAACTTGTAAAAACTCACCTCGTAAATAATTAAAAAGTACGGATTGATGTGTAGGGTGAATTCTTTTATAGTTTTGAGATAAAAAATACAGTGGTTCATCCCTATCGGATATTTGTTCTGCGTATTTTGATAATTCAATATAATATCTAAATATTTCTTTATATTTATTGTTTTTTAGCTCAATTTTTTTTGTAAGAATAAAGCTGTTTCCAATGTAAACACGATAATACCCATCCTCAAAAGAGTCTACCTTATGAGCATTTACCATTTTGCTATTTACATACACATCTGATTTTTCTATATTAACTGTGCTCTGTTTATATAAAAACCTTAGATTTTCTGCTTTATAAAAAAACTTTCTGCTCCCACCTCTAAAGTAGATATCATAACCGGTAAAATTACCATAATAATATGCTTTAAAAATTGCACCTATGGATAATGTTTTATCTTCCCAATTATTTGAATTATTGCTATATAGAAAAACTATACAATTTTCTATGTCAAAAAAAACCCTTTCACTCATATAATCACACTTCCATAATATAAATTTTAAGAAAACAGATGTAGAACTTATTTATACCTACATCTGTTTTAAATTTGATTCGACTATTATAAATCACTTTTTTAAAATATTAAGAGTTTTATAATTAAATATTTTCGGGACTTTTCTTCAATGAGCCTTTTTCCTATAGTAACGATAAACTGTCGGAATTCCAAAAATAATATTAATCATTACTATGAAAATTACTACATAAATCAAGAAATAGTAATCTCCACCAATATTACCGGGAAGTCCGTTACTTTTTAAATACATATAATTATTACTATAACCCCTAAAAAATACTTCATTTGCGAGGGCTGCCCAACCTAACAATACTAACATTCCAACGAAGATCTGCCAGATATTTTTGTATTCCAGTTTAAAATTACCTAAGGCTATTTCAATCAAAGGAACAATAAACAAAATTGAATGCGCTGACATGCCTTCTAAAGTGGAAAAGGTCATAAATGAATCTTCAAAATAATCACCGACAATAATTGTAATGATTCCACCCATCATCGATAAAACATAAACTATATTTTTCAATTTGTTTAATTTGAAGAAATACACAATCGGTAATAGAAAAGTCATGATTGTACATAAATGGAAAGGAAAGGCCTTCCACGCCGGAACTTCAGCTCCTATAATTGCTCTTATTATTTGATTCACAAAACGGACGGAAAACAAAGAAGCTAACAATACTGTAACTGTTATCTTTCCAGCTTTAGGATACTTCCTAAAAAGCCTGTATAAACCAACACTTAATAAAATAACGAGGATTATCCAGACAAAATGACGCCAATCAGAGAACGCTCCATCTCCTCCTCCGGATTGGTATGTTGAAACATTACCGTTTTCATCAGTTAAATAACCAAAAAACTTTTGGAAAAAGCCTAATTCAGATAATAGCATAATTAAATCCTCTCACTATTCTTTCTTCTATTATTATATAAATTACTGACAATAAAAATCTACTCCGTTGTTAATGTTAAAAACATCTTTTCTAAAAGCATGGGGGTAAAGATGGTAATTATCTTGGAGAATAATTGAGCCACCACTAACTACATAACTAGTTTACATTATAACAAAAAATAATAATAATCACTATCTCTTTTTAGAATCTTGATTCGGTCTATTTATATTATCTGAGACCGACCCATTTAAATATCATGATTCTTTATCCTGAGATAGATCATATTTTGATTATATTAATGTATTAAGCCAAATGTTTTGAAAAACACACTTACAAAAAAAACACTTTGTAAGTCAATACAAAATGTCATTTAATGTCTAATATTTATTATTGCTTAACCATTTCGCAACATCAATAATTTTGATTCCTTCGTATGTATATTCATCTTGTCTTGTTCTAGCAATTATAATCTTCGGATGCGCGTCACGAATTGATAATAATGATTCAACTTCTCTTTTAAGAACTTTTTCATCTTCAATAAAACTTGATACTTGGATGTATATTTTCTCGTCACTTTTTATAGCAACAAAATCGATTTCTTTCTCATACAGTTTTCCCACATATATATCATACCCTCTCTTTAGGAGACTTATGGCAACCATATTTTCATATACCCTACCATAATCAATATTTCTTTTACCAAGATTTGCAATTCTAAAGCCATGGTCAACTAAATAATATTTCTCTGTAGTTTCTAAATATTTTTTTCCTCTGATATCATAACGTTTAACTTTATAAAACAAAAAGGAATTACATAAATAATTAATATAATTTCCAACAGTAACATGGTTAGTTGTTGATTTTTTTTTATTTAATAATTCTGTAATTTTATTTGGTGAAGTTAAGTTTGAAATATTGTCCATCAAATAATCTGCAATATTTAGTAAGGTTAGTTTATCTTGTATATTATATTTTTCTACTAAATCTCTAGTTATGATTGTGTTATAAACTTGTTGAAGATACTTTTTTGAGTTTTCCTCATTCTCATACACATATGTACCAGCCATACCCCCCTTACCAAAATAAGCATCGAATGAACTCTTTTTTTCCAATTCATCAAAATAGAGCAAAAACTCATCAAAAGAAAAGGGGAAAACTTCTACATGCATAGTTCTTCCAGTAAACAATGTTGCCAAATCACTGCTTAATAAAAACGCATTTGATCCTGTTATGTAAATATCAAATTTCTCGCTATTATGAATACTGTTAATTGTCAGCTCAAAGTTTTTACATAATTGAACTTCGTCAATCATAAGATAATTAGTCTGATCTTTTTGGTAATTTTTTAATATGTATTCATTAAGTTTTTTATAATCTTTCAAACTATCAAACTCAATATTATGAAAATCAACTAATACTATATTAGAGTTTGATTCATTTTGTTTAATATGATCAATCAAAGATAGTAATAATTTAGATTTACCACAACGCCTTACTCCTGTTATAACTTTAATGTCAGGAGTATTTTTTAAAGCTAAAATTTTTCTTAGATAATACTTTCTTTCTATTAATTTCATAAAAATACCCACCATTAACATTATACTTTTTTATTATGTTATAGTCAACAAAATACTTTCGAAACTTGAAATTATTTCATTTTTCGAAAGTTAAATCTAATATTATTGTATTATAAGAACGTAGACTTTTATATAAAATAACACTTTTTATCGAAACACAAAATGTCTACTTATAAATTGAAAGCAAACACCAATTTTAATACATTCTTTGCCCCTAAGAATTATTTGGCGAATTTACGTACCCCACCTTTGAGTAAACTTGAATAGGTTTTCACCCAAAAATAGCGACGGTAATACTAAGCAATGTCATTGTTAAAATGAAGAAAAAATACAAACAAATAATTGTGCTCAATTAAAATCAAAAATTATTAATGTTACTGCCCTGTTTTGGGAGCAAAAACCAGATAGTCCTTTGGCTATTAAAACCTCACCATAGATACTTTACTTAAATACGGAGATCTTGATGATTTTCTCCTTTAATAGATATATATGTTTTTGATACATTCTTTAATTTAAACATTCACTTTAATTTATTATATTATTAAGGGTAGCCAATAATCAATATTTCAAAAAAAGTATACATTCTAAATTAATCCGAAAACCATTCTCTTTAAAATATAAATATGCTATAATTATTCAGAAAAAGGAATTAATATGGAAATAAGAAAAGCAGAATTAGCTGATTTAAATGAAATTTGGAATATTGAAAAGACAAGTTTTGAAAGCATTCGTCAGATGTCTTTTGAGTCTTTAAAGTATAGTTTAAAAGCAAAACATCAAAATGTTTATTTAGCTTTACTAAACAGTACAATCGTAGGCTATGCTATTCAATTTGTTTATAAGAATATGCATCGTATTTATTCGATTGCTGTTGAAAAGGACTATCGGAAGCAAGGCATCGGAAAAGCATTAATGAACCACATGATTGAGGTTTCAAAATCTCAAGAGGTAGAAAAAATTTCTCTAGAAGCAGATGCGACTGACTTGCCTTTATTAAAATTCTATGAGTCTTTCGGTTTTAGAATAAATAAAGAACTCAAAGATTACTATGGTCAAAATCAACCTGCATACCGCATGTCACTAGTATTTGATTCGGTAAACAAGAAAAGGACAACAGTCAATTGGGTCGTTACTGATATAGAATTACCTTGGTTAAAAGCCATTGAGAATATTCGTATTATCGATGCCGAAACTTATATCGCCGATGAAAGATTTCATAAGATGAAGGGGGTTAGAATATTCAACCTCTGCTCTTCTTATGATTATCAATCACTGGGATATTATGTTTCCCTACTGGCTTTGGCCAGATTGCAACGGGTTATTCCTAATGTCGCAACAATTAGGGATTTTTCCGATCAACTAATTATCGAATCTATTGGTGAAGAAGCATTGAATCAAATCCAAAAAACTTTTAAATACCAAAATTCAAATAGCATCTCGATTGTTTCTTATTTTGGATATACCCCTATAAAGAAATATCAAAAACTAATTCGTTCACTATATCAACTCTTTGAATCTCCTTTCATTAATTTTACCTTTACAAAGGGATTAGATTGGAAAATAGAAAAAGTTGAACCTATCCCAATTTCGGACGTAAAAGCTGATGAATTTGTAAAGGAAGCCGCAGTTCATTATTTCAATCAAAAACGATTTAATGTATCACGTTTCAAAGATTATCAATACGATCTTGCCATCCTAATTGATCCAAATGAAGATTACCCACCTTCGGATAAGATTGCTTTATCAAAATTTAAAATAGCTGCTGAGCGTATAGGATTTTTCACCGAATTCATTACGAAAGATGACTATCATAGAATAAGTGAATTCGATGCTCTTTTCATTCGAGCAACAACCAATGTCAATAATTATACTTATAAGTTCTCAAGATATGCTTACGCGGAAGGCTTAGTAGTTATTGATGATCCTTGGTCTATTCTTAAATGTTCAAACAAACTCTTTTTAACCGAAAGTATGAAGAAACTTGACATTCAAGTTCCAACGACGCGTTTCGTCAGTCGAAAAACTGATTCGGATGCTCTCGCCAATGAATTAGGATTTCCAATGATTCTTAAACAACCGGACAGTGCCTTTTCAATGGGTGTTTTTAAGATAAATAGCCGAGAGTATTTACAAGAAAAATTGGATTACTTATTTACAATCTCAGATCTCATTGTTGCACAAGCCTATATTCAAAGCACCTATGACTGGAGAGTTGGGGTTCTCGATGGTGAACCTTTGT
This sequence comes from uncultured Acholeplasmatales bacterium, assembly GCA_937877075.1. Classification (GTDB taxonomy): domain Bacteria; phylum Bacillota_I; class Bacilli_A; order ML615J-28; family CAG-698; genus DTU067. The sequence goes on along the minus strand of CALEGD010000143.1, from coordinate 6,752 downwards.
TTGTATGTAAATACCACATGGCTAAAAATCACTGGCAGATTATCAATTGGCAGTCAAAAACCAAGAAGGACCAAAGTGGCACAGTTGAATCCATTCGCGTTGAAGATGCACCTTCAAAAGTAATTGATTATGCTCTTCGGGCTTCCAAAGCAATGGGAGACGGCTTCTATGGAGTTGATTTAAAGGTTTCCGGCGATCAAGTTTATGTGATTGAGGTCAATGACAACCCGAATGTCGACTATCGTACCGAAGATCAGATACTTGAAGATGAACTATATCGAAAAATCATGCGTACAATCTATCAAAGAATTGATGATTCAAGAAACAACAGAAGAAAGGTAACCTAAAAATACAAAAAGATGAGCATCCATTTGCTCATCTTTTTGTATACTTTCTTAAATATCAAGCGTCATCTATGTCTTAAATATTATTTTATTTGAGTAACTTTCGTACAATTTCTGATCTATATAATACTATCGAGATATTCATGGTTTTTCATTACACTTAAAAACTATGATTAATCCTTTACAAAATGATGGATTTCAAAATATTGACCATCATTTGCAACAATTACTGAATATGTTTTATCTTTGAGCAGTACAATGCTTACAATGCCATAGTTGATATTATCTTTTTGATAATTCCCTAATATTAAAGTAAGCTGCGTTTCTGAGATCCTATAAAGAGAATCTAAAGATGAAATATTATCGCTTATCAAGGAAATGTTAGTATCTCCTTGCGAATTATATTCATAAAAGAAACCATAGAACAAACCTTTATATTTATCTGAGGTTGTTATTTTATATTCTGAATCAACATTATATTCATTAATAAAATGAGTAATTGTTTGATAAGAAGGATAAGGGCTATCAAATAAATATATCTCTTCTTCAACAAAATCCGGAATAGTTAAAAATATATCCTTGTTATCAAGTTGCCCATAAACTATATGGTATTCGCAATCATGATATTTAGTTGTGATTTCAGTACTATAAAAATCCGATAAAGCTTCCAAAATTAATCTGTTACTATATTTTATATTATATACTTGAGATATATTATTTTCTTCTATTATATCTTCTATGAAATAAGGGTTTTCATCAACTCTTTTATCGGGTCCATAATTGCATCCATTAATAGAAATAATATAGAATATTAAAATAATAATACTAATAATTTTTTTCATTTTATCACACTTTCTTAATTTTTCGGGTATATACTATAAGATATGGCAATATCACTATTTTTGGAATTAATATATGATTTTCCTCCCCAACCATTAGCAACAATAAAGAAAAACATATTGTCAAAAAGATAGGTAGAGCCGTTACTATAATTCATAGTATAATAATCAATATCTCTATAACCATAACCGATTACAAAATGAGCAGTATTTGTATATGTGATATATTTAAAAGATAGCAAATCGAAATACTTTTTAACTCCATTATCAGAAATATCATAAGTATAATTATTATAAAAGTCGATTTCATTATTCGGGTCTTTGATTAATTTGAAATCCATTGTCGGATCGGTACCTAGATTAAAAACAACTGGGTGAAGTTTGTCAATTTCTTTTTTATATTCATTTGAATCAACTGTACCAGCAGCAACAGCAAAACCCGATTTTGTTGCATTGAAAATAATTTGATATACACAGGTAAATTATTTTAACTTTTTTGTAAGTAAACTTACCTCTTATATGCTCGTTTCTAGGAATTATTCAAACATTTTACCTATCATAATATCAAGTTTTCCCAATCCAGATATATTTGCATTAGGTCATTGTTTAAATAGGTAAGAGATTTTTCTTTTAACGCTTCTGGAACGCCGTAGTAGGCTTCCGCAATTGAACCAGTAATGGCAGTCAAGGTATCACTATCTCCACCAATGGAAATGGCGGTACGGATTGCATCCTCAAAGTCATTGGCTTCAAGGAAACAAAAGATTGATTGGGGAACTGTACCCATACAGGTAACATCGTAAATATAAGTCTTTTGTAGTTCTTTGAGATCAAAGTCAAGAACGTAGTAATCTCTAATTATTCGTTCTTTAATTTCTGTTTTTGAAGCACCATTCTTAGCAAGATAAATTGCCAATGCCGTGGCAACAGCACCCTTGATTCCCTCTTCGTGATTATGCGTCACTGCCGTCACAGTTTTCGCCAGTTCAATTACTTCATTTTCGCTATTAGCATATTTTACAACGGGGCTAACTCGCATTGCTGATCCATTACCAAAACTATTATAAGGTTGGGGATTGCTATCAAAGACCCAATTATAAAAATGGTATCCAAAACCACAATTAGGATATTTGCGTCCAATTTCCTGCATATACTTAACTGTCATTTTCTCTAACTCTTGATAAAAGCCAGCATCTAGCTTCTTAGATTTTCTTTTTATGGTCTCCATAATTGCCTTGGCTATCGCTAAGGTCATAATACTATCATCAGTTACAAAACATTCCTCAGTAAACAAGTCGAATTCCTTGCTTCTGTGATTTCTATATTCAAAACGTGACCCGACAATGTCGCCAATGATTGCACCAATCATAAACTCCTCCTAATAATTAATATATTTTATTCTTACTCCACCTTTATTGTACATATATTATAAATCAAATGTGAAAAACAATCAAGATATCAACTAATTTAAATCCTATGTAATATACATAATAGTTTTGATTATTCAAAATCCCATTTTTGAAATCATAAATTATAAATGATATAATCATCTTAAGGGGGAATTGCAAATGAACAAACTATCATTAGGCCAATTAAGACAATTGTATTCAGCATATTCTCCACTAGCTTCAAATAACCATCTTTATAAAAATATATGTAGAGATTACAGGAGACACGTACCAATCAATTAACTCAATTAGAAATAAGTATAACAAAGAGATATTTGAGGGGTTTTTAAATGAAACAGTAATCAAAACAAGTTTTATTAAAAAGTACTGTATCAATAAATCTCCTAATAGGACTGTTACGATTTTTGAACTAAATACTGGCAATAGTCATGCAGATATTTGTATATTAAATGGTAATAGTATCGTATTCGAAATAAAAACAGAATACGACAATTATCTAAGATTAGATAAGCAAATGCAAGATTATGAAAAGACATTTGAATATTTGAATGTAATCATACCTGAATCTTCACTAGATTCTATAATAACAAATATTATTTCAAAAATTGGCATAATAACTTATAAACAAATAAATAAAAGAATTGCATTTAATATCTACAGAGAACCATCATTAAACAGTAATTTAGATCCTAAGATTCAACTAAACCAATTGACATTATCACAATTAAGAGCGACTACTGCATTAAATATTTCTAAAGAAAAAGTAGTAAATGTATTGTTGAAAACTAAGACTAATGATGAGATAAATAAATTATATAAATTGAAAATAAAAGAAAAATATAGAAAACAGTGGGAATTCTTATTAGATAATAAGGATTATATTGAACCCCTTGATTACCAGTGGTTTTTCAAGAATAATCTATCAACAAAAATAGTCTATAAATAATTAACATATTGTTGATTATTTATAGACTTTTTTATTTGAGAAATATACCTTAAATTTGTTACGTATTTCCACGTCCCCTAATTACCGGTTATCCCCTTATTTTGAAATTCTTCTTTTATATATTTCAATTCAGAACGAGCAATACGAGTGCATTGAAGTAGGACACATTAATCACAGAAAAAGCTTTTGCCATCATAACAATTATAAGTAAGTACAGATATTATAAAAATTAGGAAGATATACAATGTCTACTGTTATTAGTATAGTGTTATCGCCCTTTGCCAATTAATTACAGAAAGGCGTAAATATCTTCGTAACCAATAACTAATTAAAATAATTACTAATGATAAAAGTTATTGTCATCATATCATCTATACTAAAATTTGATTTAAATACACATTCCCACTCATTTATATTCTTTTTAACAATCTTTATAAATTTTGGATGTTTAGAAATTCCTTTTTCTACCTTTATTAATAAATCCTTAAAATACTTATTATGTAAATTAAATAATAATATAGCTACCTTTAAATCACGCAAAGTAGAATATTTATAAAGTCGATAATGGTGGTAAGAGAGGAGACGAGGATAATGGTGCAACCTCGATTTCAGTGGGGAAGTTCATTGTTGCTTCTAGTGTTAAAGAATTGATAGCCCCTTCTTTCACTCATAACATTACTGTTAACGGCTTAGGGTTTGCTACACTTGGCAGTAAATACACGTAGCTGGTCTTTCACAATAAGATTAGTGACATGCCCGTCACACATAATAAAACCCTAGTTCAGTTAAAAACCGAACTAGGGTATATTTAAAGATTAATAAATGTCTACTTTATCTTGACAAGTACACTGGAATGATCAGTCTTTCCAACGATCAAACTTTGGCAACAGGCACATCATAAAGAGTCGTTACAACGCCTTATATGCCTTGTATTTGCTTGATGTAATTAAGTGGTATGCAATCATATTCGCCATACCAACGAAATGTCATTTTCATAGTTTTAACTCTTCATTTACTTATTAATCAACAAATGTTCCTTTACCAACTATTGACGGATGACTTTTTTCGTTGACGACCTTGTCGAGTCTTTGCAAAGCAAAAAGGTACCATGCCAAGAAAATAAATGGAATGAAAAAGCACAACAGCACCTTAGAAATGATCATGACAACAAAACTAGGTATCAACTGCACTGCAAAAATAGCCAAACAACAAAGCAAAACACCTAGCGTTTGCAATGGCTTTTTGATAAAACAAGCAAGTGCTGTTAGCATAATTTGTCCAAACTTGTTTTTGTAAATTGAAATACAAACAACAGCATAAGCGCATATTGGAATACCAACAAAAATTGAAAAACCAACAGGTACAAGTGCGAGTATGGAAAGCCACGTGTTGTTTACAATTTGCGCAAAGTTCCAGGCGTAAACGCAAAGAACATACACAACTGCCACAATCAAGCCTAAAAGTGACATTTGTCCAATATTATCTTAAATCCCAGAAAAGAAGACTTTTTTGAAATAGACATTTTCAAGCCAAGAATATTGCCTTATCACTTTTACAAAACCAGCAATACCCACAGTCAAAAACAAAATGCAAGGTATTTGCAAAATTGCAGAAGTAGTATCCAGCGACATGATAGTGGATGCTAATTGTTGTTTTTGTACATCAGCCAGATTTGTTGCATCGCCATAAGCATTGTTTATTAACAATGTTCTCAATATGGAAACGCCTTGCATTGGCAAACACAACAGCAAAAACAACAAGCCAAATAATAAAAAGGTTTTCCAATGGATGCTTAAAACATCAAAAAAGACCTGTTTACGATTGTGAGGAAGATCCTTCGGGGTAAAATCGATTGATGATTGATTTCGACGTTGCCGTCGACTTTGTTTTTTAGACATATTTTCTCCAATAACTAATTAGTTAACAAATAAACGAGTACATCCAATGCGCCACAATTTGTAGATTCGCCAACATCGTACAATGCGCCCAAATTGACAGATTCGTTGCTAAAAAACACAACACAACGTTCACTACCATTGTAAAAATCACCAAATCTGCCATCAGATGTTCCATCGGCATTGTTAAGATAGATGCCAACAGTATATTCCTCTACATAATAAAACTGTATATTTTCAACCCTGCCAGACAAAAGTTGTTCCAACCTTTCTTGAGAAAACGGAACAAACGATTTTGGATCTATCGCAGTGCTACTAGTCGAATCGGCACTTAGCGAGCTTTCACCAACAATCAACAAATCGGAAGTTATTTTTCGTGTTGCCAACAACGCACTTAGCATCGAATCGGTACTAAGAATAGACTCTGCAGAAATTTCTTTTAGTTTTTGCGTTGTTATATTTTCCTTGTTGGCGTTTAGTTGGATAGAAAGCAAATCGATATCTACTTGATCAACAAAACAGGCAATGGAGACTTTTTCGTCGGATTTTGGTTGTGCTAATGCTGTAAAAATTGTAGACCACAACGCAATTGCAAGAAGCAAAATGGCAAGATATTTCCATCCACTATATTGAATGTGGGATGTGACTTCCTTTTTCATGAGTTCACCTCAGCAATCAAACCCGATGCAACACTAAACACCCATATTTCGCCTTTATTTAGCACTATTGCACCATTAGCAGGCAAAAAGACAACTCGTTGCTCCGTTGCGCCAACCACAACACGATTGCAAATGATTGATTGGATAGTTTCCATTTCTTCGCTTATTTCCACAATTTCACCACGAAATTTGCTCTTTCCCGAGTTGAAAATTTTTAATAGTCTTTTTTGTGGGAAAATCCAAAAGCTAGAAAAGTAAATTACAAACCATCCGCACAAGGAATCTACAAATATATTCAGAAAAAGCATCAAACCATGATTGCTATCGCTGCGTAAAAGTGTAAACAAAATATTTAGCAACACCATTGCCAAAAGCACAGCGTGGCATATGATTTTTCTATTTTTAATTTTCTTTGTATAGACGTTTTTGTCCATGCCAAGGATTGTTTGTGTCATATTTATTCATCACCTTTGTTATTTGTCCTAAATACTAAATCTACATCAAAATAAGCTTTGAGTAAATCTGACTTGTAGTTCTTTTTTAGTTGTGCCGGTGTTCCATCTTCGACAATTTTGCCCTGATCCAAAACGACAATTCTATCAGCCAAAGCAAATGCCTCGTCCAATTCATGCGTAACGAAAACTATCGTTACGCCAAGTT
>CALEGD010000142.1 GCA_937877075.1 uncultured Acholeplasmatales bacterium | reverse complement strand
TGGAGTTCAGACGTGTGCTCTTCCGATCTCGAATCTAAAATCTAATGGCTTCAACCATATTGATTAAACTTCTGGCCTCACCGTTAGCCATTTGAACTAGATAAGTTCTGGCTTCGCTTGTAAATTCTAGGTTTAAAAAGTTAAGAGTTCGATCCAGAAGTAAACTTAAGTCATCGGTATTTAGAGTATCGAGTTTTAAAACCAAACATCGGCTTCTGATCGCCGGGTTAACGGAGTGATAAGGATTTATGGTAGTAATCCCGATTAAGGTAATTCTACCCTTTTCTACAAAAGGCAGAAGATAATCTTGGATATCTTTTTTCATGCGATGAATCTCGTCAACAATGACGAGAGTTTCCGGATTGGCTTCGGCACTTTGAATAATATCTTTTAAGGAAGCTTTATTGTCGGTCGAAGCATTGAATGTAAAAGAGGGGAGTTGTAGATGACTTGAAATCGCATGGGCGATTGTTGTCTTCCCAATTCCCGGGTTACCGTATAATATGAGCGAAGGCAGATGCCCATTTTCAAGCATTTTTCTGATGACGCCGCCTTTTCCCACCAGATGATTTTGTCCAACAATATCATCAATTGAATTCGGCCGCATTCTGTAAGCAAGTGGTTCCATAATCTCACCTATAATAAGATTATTCTACCACATTTCCCCTTTTCTGTAAAGTCAGTCGATATCTTGATTTTTTAAAATCGGTCGGAAATTAACGCCAAGGATTCCACCTAAAGAAGAAGCAGTCAGGTAACTCGCCGTTTTTACAAAACTTTTGCTGACAAAAGGGATATGAACAAAGAAGTTGATGATGAGAGTTACCAGTATAATAAAGGCAGCGGCAATTAGTCCTTCTAAAAGTCCATTCTTTTGAGCAGTGTTACCGGCTAAAATTCCTAAGATAAAAAAGAGGATAATTCCGCCGATGAATGTGATGGTGTTAAATGATGAAATTTTACTATCAGCTTTTCCGAGAAAGATGAGCAATGCATAAATGCTTGAGAATATGGCAAGAATAAAGATAAAACAAAAATAGATAAATAGTTTTCTTTTGATTTTCGTTTTCATTATTATCACCTATTTAAATATATTTTGGAAAAGTCTGAATTAGAACCGGAGGAACTATGGATTGGTTAATTTTACTTAAGATAACCATTGTTTATTTTGCTGTTCTCTTATTAATGAAATTTATGGGGAAACGCGAGATCGGTCAATTAAGCTTATTTGATTTTGTCATTATTCTAATTATCGCCGATATTGCAGTAATTGGAGTTGAAAATACCGAACCACCTTTTTATGTTCATATGATTGGGATTTTTTTACTGGGATTAATTCAAAAAATCTTAGCAAAAATTATCTTGAGGAGTCCGAAATTACGTTCAATCTTCGACGGCAAA
>CALEGD010000141.1 GCA_937877075.1 uncultured Acholeplasmatales bacterium | reverse complement strand
CAAGACATCGACTTCAACAGCTTTCAGGTGATTATTAAAAGTCCGGGAATTAAGAATGATCATTGGGTCCTTGATATTGGTACTAAATTAAAAAAAGAAATTATTACCGATTTAGAATTATTTTATCGTTTAAACCCTCACAAAACCTTTATTACCGTGACTGGGACTAACGGTAAAACAACTACGGTTAATCTGATAAAACATTTGCTTCCGAAACTTGATCTTGGCGGTAATGTCGGAATGCCACTCTTTGACTTTGCTGATTCAGCGAAGGATATAATTATTGAAGCATCTAGTTTTATGTTGGAAAAAATAAAGCATTTTCGTTCCCGAATTAATGTTATTCTTAATTTAAAACCAAATCATCTTGATCATCATGGAAATTTTCAGGAATACAGTGATGCCAAGTTAAAACTTCTTAAAAATACTGCTGCGTGCGATTTTTTAATTTATAATGATGATGACGAATATTTATCACAAGCGGTAAAAGATTTTAAATTAAAAAAACTTTCATTTTCCAGTAAAAAGACTTCGGATCTCTATTTAAAAGACGGAAAAATTTACTTAAGAAACCAAGAGATATTTTCAAATGCGGGAATAAAATTAAAAGGCCCACATAACTTAGAGAATATTGCCGCGGCGATTCTAGCGAGCCTTTGTTATGATTCTAGTTTTTTAAAACTCGATAAGTTAAAGGACTTTAATCCGATACCGCATCGGCTTGAATTTCTCGGAAAAATCGGTAATCTTGAAGTTTATAATGATTCCAAAGCAACTAATTTTCTTGCTTTAAAAACTTCTCTTGAAACCTTTAAGAATCAAAAGATCTTATTAATCTGTGGTGGAAAAGAAAGAGAAGATGACCTAGAATTCTTAAAACCATATTTAAAAGACCTTGATTTGGTTTTGGTCAACGGCGAGAACCGTGATAAACTCCTAAGATTTTTTAGTGATAATGAAGTTAATAGCTTTGCTTATCCGGATCTTAAAACTTTACTTTTTGAGTTAAAGAATTATCTAGATAAACAGGAAGTTTTGCTTTTTTCACCGGGAGCGGTAAGTTATGATCAATTTAAGAACTTTGAAGAAAGGGGAAATTATTTTAAAGAAGAAATAAAAACTCTTCTGAATTAAATTATTTGTGAAGATTTCCCCTTTTTTCCTTTAAATTATCCAAAATGTGGTATAATATTAGCGGTGATAGAATTGAAAATATTATTTGGGGGTTCTTTTAATCCACCGACTCTTGCTCATTATGAAATTGCTCGCTATCTCCTTCAAAAGTATCCGCAAGCCGAATTATATTTTCTCCCCGCAAATAATTTTTATGAGAAAGATAATTTAAAGGATTATCATTATCGGCGGCAGATGGTAGATTTAGTCTGTAAGAAACTAGGGATTCGAGCAAAGATTAATGATTTTGAACTAAATCTAGGCAAATATTATGGAACTTGGTATACGTTAAAACACTTTCCCGAAGCATACTTTGTTATCGGTGCGGACAACCTTCAAACCCTTGATACCTGGATTAAATATCCCGATGTTGTGTGTGACAATAAATTTATTGTTTTTCCACGTAATAATATTGATATTGAAGCAGTTTTTAGAAAGAATAAAGTATTGGATGAATATCGAGATAATTTTCTTGTGCTTGAGGATTTTCCAAACTTTGATATTTCTTCAAGCATTTATCGAAAGACAAAGGATAAGTTGTACCTTCTGCCTGAAGTAGCAGAATTTATTGAGAAAAATGATTTATATAAGGAGTAAAAATGTATTCAAACGGATTTATCAAAGTTGCGGCTGCTTGCCCAAAAGTTAGACTCGGCGATTCTTTATATAATGTAAAGAAGATGATAGAGGTTTTAAAAGAAGCAAAAGGAAAATCACCGGCGATGATATGTTTTCCTGAGCTTTGCATTACCGGCTATTCGGTCGGTGATTTGCTGTTCCAAAGATATCTTTATCTTGATTCTTTAAATGCGATTAAATATCTTCTAGATAATAACCCTTATTCCGGTGTAATTATTTTTGGTTCCTATTTATCAATTAATGATACCCTTTATAACTGTAGTTTTGTTATCCAAGGTAAGAAAATCCTCGGAATAATTCCGAAGACTTTTCTTCCCCATACCAATGAATTTTATGAAAGCCGTTGGTTTGCTTCCGGGTATCCTTTGATTAAAGATTTAAAAACCATTAACTTACTAGGTCAAAAAATTCCTTTTGGGAAGATGCTTTTTGAAAACGAGAATCGGGATGTTGTTTTTGGAGCGGAAATCTGCGGGGATATTTGGGCACCGACATCCCCCAACGAAAAGCTTTTCGCAAACGGAGCTTTGATTGTATTTAATTCCAGCGCTTCACCATCCTATATCGGTAAAAAGGAAAAACGGCAACTTCTTACCAAAGGAACAACGATGAAATTTAACTCCGCTTATGTTTATGTATCGAACAATGCCAGCGAATCAACCAGTGAGGTTGTTTTCAGTTCGCATTTGATTATTTCTGAAAACGGAGAAATTATCAGCGAATCCGATCGAATCACTTTTGATAACAAAATAATCTATGCTGATATCGATATTAAAAAATTGCATTTCTCAAGAAGAAATAATAGTTATTATAAACAAGCCCAAGAATTAGCCCGGGATATAGATATCCAAAGAATAAAATATGATCTTGAGCCGGGCTTAGAATTTACCTTTGAAAATGCTTTGGAGAAATTACCCTTTGTACCGAAAGAAAGGGCAGATTTTGACGAGATTACCGAAATTCAAGGGGCCGGGATTCTGAAAAGACTTGATTATGTCGGTACTGAGAAGATCGTAATCGGCATTAGCGGCGGCCTTGATTCGACGCTGGCTTTACTTTCCTTATGTCGGGCTTATGATCGAGCCGGACTTGAACGACAAAATATTATAGCCGTGACGATGCCATCAATGGAAACAAGTGAACGCACATTTTTAAATGCCAAGAATTTGATTGAAAAATTAAAATGTACCTTTAAGGAAATTAGAATCGAAAATGAAGTCACAAGACAACTAGATTTAATCAGTCATTCGCCTCAAGACAAAGATAATACTTATGAGAATGTTCAGGCGAGGTTAAGAACTTCAATCTTAATGAACCTGGCTAATCAGGAAGAAGCGATTATGGTTGGTACTTCTGATATGAGTGAGATTGCTCTCGGTTGGATGACCTTCGGTGGCGATCAAATGTCTATGTATGGCTTAAATTCAGGACTTCCAAAGACAGTTGTCAGAGAAGTTGTAAAATATTATAAAACGGTTTTTGTTGAAGTTGAAGAGATTTTAGACGATATTTTAGATACACCAATTTCTCCGGAGCTGACCGGAAGCACTCAGAAAACAGAAGATGTGATTGGAAAATATGAAATAAACGACTTCATCCTTTACCATTTCTTGGTTAATGGCGATGATTTCAGCCGCATTGTCTATCTTTTGAATAAGGCTTTTGATTTAGGTGAAAAAGACGCTCGAGATTATGTAAATAATTTTAATAATAGATTTTTCTCCCAACAGTTTAAAAGATTATCGCTTCCTGAGGGAGTCAAAGCAATGGAAGTTTCACTTTCCCCACGCGGAGAAATAAAACTAAATGGAGATCTCTATCCACCCAAACTAAAGTAATGAGTCAGAAATGGCTCATTTTTCTTAAGGAAAAATAAATGCATCTTAGAACAATTCTCAATTTCAATGGTAATTTCTCCCTAAATGGTTTATAATAATATTAGAATGAGAGGTATTTATGGATTTTAATAATCGTAACATTGCCTTATTAATCGATTCGGAAAATATTTCGATCAAATATCTTCCCTTGATTATTGATGAGGCAAACAAATATGGAAAAATTAATTACAAACGAGTTTATGGAGATTGGTCAATTCGTCAACTAAATCCTTGGAAGGCCATGTGTATGGAACATGGTTTAACCCCAGTCCAACAATATTCTTATACTAAAGGTAAGAATGCTTCCGATTTCACTTTAGTAATCGATGCTATGGACATTTTATATAAAGGCAAGGTTGACAGTTTTTGTATTGTGACCAGTGATTCTGATTTTACTAAATTAGTTACTCGCCTGAAAGAAGATAATATGTTTGTATTTGGGATGGGTGAAAGTAAGACTCCGCTTTCTTTGGTTAATTCTTGTGAGACCTTTGCTTATCTAGATAAAATGTTTCTTGTAGAGGAGGAACAAAAAGAAGAAAAAGTTGAGGTTTTTGAGGTTAAACAGCAGCAGAAGAAAACTGAAAGCAGCATTACCCCGCTATCAACCGTTATTCATGAGTTGAAAACTATTATTCGGGAAACTTTAGAAGATGACGGTTGGAGTTATTGGGGAAATGTCGCCCAGCTCTTCCAAAGAAAATACCCCGGTTTTCATCCCCGTAATTATGGTGAAAATATCAAAGCCCTGGCTTTTTTTAAGAAACGCAATGATCTCGAGTTTGATCAAAGAAAATCATCAATCTTTGTAAGGATTAAAGAAAATAAAAAATAGAATTCGATAGAGTTAATATTGAATAAAGAGGAATAAGTGTGGAAGCAAGGAAAATAGGATTAAAGAAATGGTTTTTTATTTGGGGACTTGGCATTGCCGGTCAGCTTTGTTGGAATATTGAAAATGTATGGTTCAACTCTTTTGTTTATGATGAAATCAGTCCCGACCATTCAATCATTACTTGGATGGTTGCAGTTAGTGCTGCGGTTACAACAATTGCTACTTTTTTAATGGGAGCTTTAAGTGACCGAATCGGAAAAAGACGCCCCTTTATCGGCTTTGGTTATATTGCCTGGGGAATCTTTACGATTGTTTTCGGGTTAACTCAGTTTTTAAATAGTAGTTTTATTGCTATTGTATTTGTCGTCGTCGCCGCCGATGCCATTATGAGTTTCTTTGGTTCGACCGGAAATGATGCCGGATTCAATGCTTGGACGACCGATCTTCTTGATGATAATAACCGTGGCCAAATTGGAGCTGCCGTGGCCATTCATCCGGTTCTTGGAACTATTATCGGAACCGTTCTCGGAGGCTTAATTATTGCTTTATTTGGATATTTAGCTTTCTTTGTCATTATGGGACTTTTAGTAATCTTTATGGGAGTTTTTACTTTATTTTTCTTAGATGAAGAACCTCAGCCCAAGCAAAAAGATAAATCTTTCTTCAAACAATTTATCTCGGCCTTTAACTTCAAAGATGTCTTTAAACTACGTGAACTATTCTTAATCTTCATTACTATGGCCGTTTTCTTTATCGGATTTAATATCTTTTTTGTTCATATCACAAATTATTTTATCTATGTTCTTGGATATCGTGAGGATTTTGCCGGGTTAATTCAAGGCGGAAGTCTTTTGATTTCAATTCTGGCAACAATTCCTGCGGCAAAATTGATTAATAAAAATCAGAACCTTCCTTTACTGGTGGTTTCAATCTTAATTTTTATTTTGGGTTTAATTATTATATTTTTCTTTGGGGAAATTTCGCTTATTGCACTCATTATCGGAGTAATATTTACCGGAATCGGCTATGTTATCCAAATGCAGACCCTTACCGTTTGGAGTAAAAAACTATATCCAAAGGAAAGTCGCGGTCAGTTTGAAGGGGTTAGAATAATCTTTGCAGTGTTGATTCCGATGGTCTTAGGACCTTTAATTGCCGATCCTTTAATTGATCGTTTTGGAATTCCGATAATTGTTGACGGGAAAGCAGGCCTCGCGCCTTCGAAAGTGCTTTTCTTAGCCGGAATTGTTTTTGCTATTCTGACCCTGATTCCACTTTATTTTGCGAATAAAATCCGCTTTAAGAAAAACCTTCAAAAAGAGAATTCTTGAATACGGAATCGAAAAAACACTTAAAATAAGACTTCTTGCGGAGTTGCTTTTTCCGACAGATTTTTAAAAGGCTGACCTCCATTTTTCTCCAAAAAAATAATTATTCTCTCGCCATCCTTCTACAAACTTTTACTTTTTGGAAGCGTATAATGGTCTTGGGATGTATGTAAGAGATGGAGTACGCCTTTACCAATCTTTTCTAAAAACAGCTTTTGGGGGAAAGCTGTTTTATTTTTTACTTAAATTCTCAATTTATTTAATCTCTTATGGTATAATATAGATATATTTCTAGAGAAATGTCTAAACTTTAACCAGAGGAGAAAAAAATGGTATTTGAACTAGAGTCTGCCCTTTTATATTTTAATACAAGTATACTTATTATTATCGGATCTGGAGCTCTGTTTGGTTTTTTCAGAGGATTTTTTAAATCTGCATATGATTTAATTGTCTTTATCGCCCTTTTGCTTACAGGATGGTTTTTAAGTCCATTAATCGTTAAGGAATTAATGGCAGTTGATATTACCCAATATTATTCTTTTGAAATAAACGGAATCATCATCACTAGCATTAATGAATCGATTCCTCAAGTAGCAGAAAGCTTTCTACCGGAAATTACCGGTTTAATAACACCAACTTCCCCTGCTTACCTGTTAATTCATTCTACTCTCTCTATGACTTTAAGAATCGTTGTGATGATTATTTGGTTAATCTTGATGGGGACAATTTTCAGATTTATCTTTTGGATTATTTATCGGATAATTAGGCCGAAAGCAAAAACAAAAAACGGCAAGAAGGTCGGAAAAGGACTGTTTTCACGGCTTTCCGGCTCAATGATCGGCGGCCTTCATGCTTTGATTTTAATTCTCCTCTTCAGTATTCCTCTTTCGGGATTAACCTCAATCGGACATTCATTAGTTCAGATGTTACCGGAAGAAGAAGATGTATCTTTGGAAGAGGTCAAAGAAACTACGGAAATATATAACCCGATAGACCTTGATCAATTTGAAGAAGTTTTTAAATTTATGGCCACTTACCGTGAAACCTTATCCGGTAAAATCGGCAGTTTTATTAATATTAGTGGCGATCCGGTTGATGAATATCTTTTTGATGAATTACTTTCTTTGAAAATTAATCAAAATAAAGTAAAATTAAAAAACGAATTACAAACCGCTTTAAGAATATATAATTTATTTGGGGAAAACCTTGATCAATTATTCGATTCGGAAAATCTTTTGGAAAATCTTTCATCGCTGGATAAAGAAGTTCTTGAAGTTTTAATTAACGAAGCATCAAAATTACAAATTGCTCATGTTGGCGCACTGATTGGACTGGAATATCTTAATAAAAACGGCAAGATCGACTTTATTAATGAAGGCGAGTATCAAGTACTATATCAAGTACTTGAAGATGTAAATTTCGAGAATGAAATAAAGAATCTTGGTTCAGCTTTTATTATAGTTTTAGAACTTAATCTTTTAGAATCAGAAATCGAACCCCAAATAATCTTAAGTTTAAACGGTGAAAGAATTGACGAACTTTTTTCTAAACTTGGTAATTTAGAATCAATTGATTTAATCGCCACTTTAGGTATAAACTTTCTACTTAATTCCAATCAAGTTTTCTTTGAAGAACTTGGGATTGATCTTGACTCCCTAGAGTTTGATCTTAAATGGGGGGATGAATTAGATAATTTAGATCTAGTTTTTAAAGCCTTAACCGCTTTAGGAATTACTTATGATAGTGAAACCGAAAAATACGTTCTCTCAAGCATTACCGATGAATCGATCAATTCATTCAGCGAAGCAGTCTTTAACTCTAAGTTTTTGTCAGATAACAATATGGTTCTGGCTAAGCTTATGGTCAGCTTACTACCTATGGATTATCAAAATGTATTTAGTATAGATAGTTTCACCAAAAATGATTTTACTTCCCTACTTTCTCTGACCAAGGTCTTTTCCGATGCTGGAGTATTAGTGGATGATATGGATTTTGATATTTTACTTAGTTATGAAAATACCGAAAGAATTTCAAAAGCAATTAGTGAATCGGCACTTTTAAGTTCGAATATTAGTAGTGTTTTAGAAATACTCCTAAAAGAATCGGCTTTACCTTTTGAAGTGTCTAAGTCTAGTTTAGAACGCGATTGGTCGGGAGAGGCCGGTAAAACTGAAATTACCGCATTATTTGAAGCTGCCCGCGAACTAATCGATCTTGGTCTTTCCGGAGAGGATTTCTTAAATAATCTTGATTCTGAAAAGATAGATTCTTTGACGGAAAAAATAACCGCTTCCGATGTTTTGATGGGAAATATCGATAATTTACTAGATTATCTCTTTGTACAAAAAGATGGATTTGGAAATATCCAAATTGACATCAGTTCTGTTTCCGAGATGAATTGGAACAGTGAAGAAGGCAAAAATGAATTTAAAAATATCATGCAGGCTGTTAGTGTAATCCTAGAAGCCAATCTTCATCAAGAACCTGATTTAAAAATGCTTTCCGACGGTACTGAAGATATTAATGAAGACGGAATTATTGACGAAACTGATAATTTAATCAAAAGACTGGCAAAGGGGCTTTCTTCATCAATTCTAATTAGGAACAACCTCAGTAATATAATTTATCAGATTCTTTCTGATCAAGCCGCTGAACTTTCTGTTGTGGTTTTCGATAGTCCTGATGATTGGACGGAGCCAGAAATTGAATCTCTTTTCCTGGCAACAAAAATCATTATGGGAAAAGAAAGACTTCCCGAGGACCTTTTCTCATTAACAGATTCTGAATTGGATGTGATTCTAAGATCGAATTTGATTACTCAATCAATGGTAGAAACCCTAATTGCTTTAACATCTCCCGAGGGTCAACTATATAATTTATTAATTATTACCAATGTTGGCGAAGATGATTGGTATGATAAATATCAAGACGGACTAAGATATGATGGAGAGCTGAGGCGACTTTTCAATTCCTCAAAGCTGCTTCTCGGAAGTGCTCCTAATTTCGATGATACCGAAAACCTCATTTCACTAAATCGGGTTCTTGAGATCAACGATGAAGAAATGGATGATCTGACCGAAAGCATTATCCTTAGAGACAGTATCGCCAATAAATTAATCGAAATGGGAACTGATGGTGAGGCGCCCGCTGTTTTAGAAGTAAATCTTCTTATCGGCGATCCTGCTTGGAAAACCGAGATAAAATCGCTTATCAAAGCAACAAAGACTTTACTTGGCGATGAAGTTGATCTTGACGCTTTAAATCTTGATATTAATACCGTAAAATCATTAACCGATGAAGATATAGACATAATTCTTAATTCTATTATTATTACCGATACAGTTATTAAAAAACTTATAGAAATCGGAGAAAATGCCGAGGGTGGTTTGGTAATCAATTTGGATAAGGACGATCCTGCCTGGCGAAAGGGCCCACAGGGAGAAGGAGAACTTAAATCTTTCTTAAAAGCGGTAAATACCCTTCTTGAAGAGGATGATGATCTGAATGACCCCAATGTCATAGATATTAACCGGATCACCTCTCTTTCAGAAACTGAAATTGAACTTCTTTCTTCATCCCTAATTATCGTTGATACCGCCGTAAAGCATATCAATGAATTAACCTCACCCACAGGTTCCTTATATAATATTGTATATCTTCCGGAATTAGAGAATGAGGATTATTACGGAACTGATGGTGAATTCAAGGACTTTATGATTGCTCTTCAATATCTCCTAAATGAAAATGCCGAAGACGGCAATTTAGATACTTTAGAGAGGATATCAATTTCCTCCCTTATCGGTGAAAATCAAGCAAAAATATTATCATCTAAAATAATCAAAGAAACTATTATTAAAAGTCTTGAAAACGAAGCCCTAAAACCGGATTCGATTATTAAAATTGCACCTGAACTTAACCGTGAGGGGTCGGATTATCAGAATGGCAGTTGGGATGAAGAACTTCCTAAGCTTTTAGATGCAATCAGCATCATCATCGGAAGTGACGGAAGTATTGACAATATTAATGTCAACCAAAATGACTTCCTCCAGATGAGTGATGATGAAATCAATATAATCACTTCCTCACGTATATTTGCCTTGACCGCAGTAAAAACTATTGAAACGGAAAGTAAAAATGAGGCGTCATTAATTAGCTTGCCTAATGATTTAAATCCTGATGCTTCTGAATATAATGAAGTACTATGGTATGGAACGGAAGGCGAATTAGTCAAAGCCTTAAAAGCCATGCGGGAACTAGGACTTATCAATTTTAATGATGATATCAATATTAGTATTTTATTCACTGAAGTTAAGGGTGAAACCGAAGAAGTCATTCTTGCTTCTAGGGTTGTAGAAGCGACAATCATTAATAAGATTGAAGTAGAAGCTGCCACAGGCGGTAGTCTTGAAGGAGTCTTAATTGTTCCGGAAGATGCAGTATGGAACAAAACTTCGGATGATGAAGGAGAACTTAGAAGATTCTTAAGAGCGATAGAAATAATAATCGGAGAAGGAAGTTTTGAGACTGCAACCTTTGAGGTTGATAAGTTCTTTGGACCGGACCAAGAAACCTTACTTGCATCAAAATTAGTTGAAGCGTCAATAATAAATAAGATTGAGATAGAGGCTGCCTCAGGCGGTACTCTTGAGGGAGTTTTAATTGTTCCGGAAGATGTAGTATGGAACAAAACCATGGATGATGAAGGAGAACTTAGAAGATTCTTAAGAGCGATAGAAATAATAATCGGA
>CALEGD010000140.1 GCA_937877075.1 uncultured Acholeplasmatales bacterium | reverse complement strand
GGAAAGGATGTTATAAAATGCAACAACCGTATTATGTGAAAGAAAAACCAGTGGAAGTCATAACCGAGTTTGGGGAGTTTAGATATTACAAAGAAGCCGGGAAACTTCAAGTTTCAAGGCCAAAGTGGAAAACGATGGACGATGAGATCAGACAGGGTAAAACCGTAACCATTGATATTTTTCGATTGAAGGGAAATGAAGAATTAAAAACCTTTCTTGGAATATTAATCGATGACCTGAAACAACAAGAATGAACGATATTTCATTTTAAAAAATAATAAAGGTGGTGATATACATGGCTAAACTGGATATGGAGGAAGTTGCAATCGTTCTTTTCACTGCTCGATCAATAAAAGAAGCGGCAGAAAAAGCGGGAGTTTCCATATCAACCCTCTACAGGTTACGGAAAAAAGAAGAATTTAAAACTGTCTATAATAAAATCAAAAAAGAAGCTTTCAGTGATGCCATGCAACGAGCACAAAGTTATTGTTCGGAATCTCTGGAAGTGTTGAGGGCTGTAATGCATAATCCCACCGCCCTTGATTCTTCCAGAGTTTCAGCGGCAAGAACTGTTCTCGATCTTGGTCTAGTGATGTTCGAAAATGAAAATATTATTGAAAAGCTGAATGAATTGGAGAAAAAAATAAGTGATGATTAAACGAAAGCTCACCCGGAAAAGTATTCTTAAAAAACTTAATGATTTAGAAGCTCAATGCGGTTTAGGGGAAGAACCTTTCATTGCCTTCATTGGAAAGCTTCCAGATGGTACATATGAAGTAGTTGAACACATTAGGGAGTTTAAATCAGTTAAACGCGAAACCAAAATAATAAATACAAAGGAGGAATATTTTGCAGAAAACCGATCGGGGGTAATTATCCATGGGGAAGAAGATTTAACGGATGTTTTAAAGGATGTAATCAATGACGATTACAGCAAAATAAAAATTGAAAGTAAGGATGATGAAGAATGAAAACGGAGATTAAAAGTAAGGTTCAGAAGCTAATTGAGAGTTACAACGAAGTAAAAAAGGATATTACTGAAAAGATCAATGCTTGGAAAACTGATGTTATTTATTCCCTTGATTACCGGGAAGAGAAAATAAAGGAATTAGAAGATCAGGCTTTACAATTGGATGACCTATTCAATAAAAAGATAAAAGAACTTATTGTCAAGGAAAGGGAATCTATAATTGGGGAACCGGAGAAAACACCTGCTGATTATCAAATTCAAATATCAAATGCCTTAAAGTTCCTTGAGTTAGCCGGGGAAAAGCTGACCGATGATCAAGCCTATAACATTCTGAAACCCTTCGTGACTGATTTTGAAACTATGGCGTTATTTAAACCAGTTGTTGAAGGCTTGAGTAAAAAGGGCGGTTTGGATATTTGGAACCAGTTTAATAAAACCTTTGGAAAAACTGAGAAGTTTATAGTGATACTTAATAACTTCAGGGTTGCGGAGGAAACGGCAGATGGGTTATTCAATTTTAAGGATCTTAGTCTGGCCGGAAGTATCAGAAGCAAGATGTTTATGGATGCAATTGGGGATATTGAAAAACTAGTGACTGGTTTTGATGTAGCTTAAAGAAAGGGGAATAGTGATGAAATACAAGGATGATAAAACCAATAATACAGTTAATGGCTTTCATGTAGGGGTTAGGCAAGGTTCCCCATTGCGGGATGCACTTGATCCAACAAATGATGGTTATGACCATATAAGGGGTATTGTGCGTAATGGAACGGTTCTTCAGGATAGGGCAGATAATACAGTAAACTCAATATCTGAAGAATAAATGAGCGGTTGCCCTGGTGGTTCATCATCAGGGCAACGGTTTATTATTTGGGGGGTGGTGGAAACTTGACTAATGAAGAACTTGTTCAAGAATATCAAAACGGGAACCGGGGGGCATTGGATGAGTTAATAGAGAAAAATGGCGGTCTTGTTGGATTTGTGGTTAGAAAATACAAAAGCCTTGTCAATCCTTCCCTTGGAATTGAGGATTTGCAACAAGAAGCTTGGATCGGTTTTTTAAAGGCAACAGGAAACTATGATGTAAACCAACTGGTTAAGTTTTCAACATATGCGATAAGGAGCATGATTAATACTGTTTTACGGGCAATAAATAAGAATTCTCTTAAACTACCGGTTATTAGTCTGGATGAGGAAATACCGGGTACAGAAGGGATGACCATTCAGGAAACTATTCCAGATGAAGCGGCGGAAGTGGCTTTGCTTGAAGTTGAAAGTAGTCTATTTCAAAAAGAGTTCCTAAATGATATATTTGAAGATAGCACAACGAGAAACATATTCGCTGATTTTTATCTTAAATCTATGACCATTAAAAGCATTTCCGAAAAACATAAAATGTCCCCTGAAGAGGCCATACAAATTAAGAACGGTGCTTTAGGGTATTTAAAATATAGGGTAAAAGGGGAAGGGTTAAGCGAAAAATATTTTAATTACACCCCACCAAAGAAAAAAACACCAATTGAAAGGTTCACCTCATCGGATGAGGTTATTAATTTGATGGCCAGTATTGGTTTACAGTTAAAGGAACTGATGGCGTGAAAAAGGCAAATATCATTAAAATGCTGATTGTCTTAAAAACAGAGGAGTTAAACTCAACTTTGACAATGATTAAAAAGTACCGGGAAGTTATGAGCGAGGAAACTCTTAAAAAAATGGTTCAGTATTGCCAAGAGGAAAAAGAAGAGATATTAAGATTAGTTGAGAGATTGAGGGGTGAAACTTAATGAAAACAGAAAGATTATTGAAACAAGAATATGAACAAGTACAAGTCAAATTGGGATCTTTGGAACCGGTAGAGGGCATCCACAGTTAAGGGGTTACTATTATGTAAATTTATGATAGAATATAGTAAATGAATGTATAAAGGTGGAAGATAAGTGGGAAGGTGGTTTATATGTATAAAATTAACTCCATACTTGTTTTAATCCTCCTAGTTTCATTTTCCGTATTCTGTCAGGATAGAACATTAAATGCGATAGATATTACCGAAGGGGAATACGCCGGCTATCAAATGTTGAAAGGTTATGAAAATGAAGATCTGTACCGAGTTTACTTTAAAGATCATTCTAAAGATAATCTCACATCATATCAAGTAACTTGTGAAAGTCTTAAAAAGGTTGATATGGATGAGATAATTAGTTGGGAATATAAAAATAGGATTATTATTTCAACCAGGAGAGATTTATATAAGTTTTTTTCAGATGCTTCATATTTTACCAGTAGGAAAGATGTAATGGATAAAGGAGAATTAAGCATAGATTGGTTTTTTGATACCTTTGGGGAAGTATATCAAGATTGGTTTGATAATGGAGTATATTTAGATGAAGCTGAGCGTTTAGTGGAACGGTATTTTAGGCAAGACGAACCTTTAAACGACAGATTTATAACTATAGAATACTAACATAATTTGAAAACCAAAAAGAGGGGTCTATTAATGAATTTAAAACCATTGATGGATTTGTTCGAAAGTCATCATAAGATTGCAACTATGACTACTCAAAATACACCTATACAAAAAACTGAATTAGCATTTATGATGCTTCAAGTCAAGCAAAATGAAATGATTATTGAGGAATTAAGAAAGTTAAACGGAGAGGTGATAAAATAACCAATAATCAGGGGTACCATTACCCCTAAAACCTTTTAAAACGGCTTGTAGGGCATTTAAACAAGCCGTTTATATAAGCTACTACAGAAAACTACACTTCAAACATGGAAAAGTAAGTATCAAGACATTCGAGACACCTTAAAAAGAGGAAAAGAAGTTGTTAATATTCAAAAATGACAAGGTATTGACAAGGCGTCTTGTATTCATCGGTTACTAGTTCATAACCTTTGGCAGTAGTTTTGAAAAAATGACCCTCTAAAATGCCCTACAATCGATTAAAATATTGGCGGGGGTGTAATCATACCATCCCATTAAGGATTAAACGCCTGAACCTGGTTTCCTTGGTTCAGGCGTTTTATTAATTTGTATTCCTTGGGATAGATTTTAAACCGGGTAAAAGATGTGAATCACCATCGGTGAAAGGGTTTCAAGAATTAAATTTGCTGCCTATTTGCTGCCTATCCGATGAAAAAAGGTAATTTTAGATGGTATCAACTGGGAATTATTGTTAGCTAGAAAAGAGAAAAACCTGCTTTTAGCAGGTTAAATGATAAAAGATAACATTTCATAAAAACAGGTAAAAAGCGCTTCTCCCTACTTAAAATCCGTTGACCCTAAAGGTCGTGGGGGTTCAATTCCCCCTTCTCCCACCAGCTAGACCCTACTTTGAGAAAAAAATTTAATCCTAGAAATCCGATTTGCTGCCTATTTGCTGCCTATAGAAAAACAAAAAATCCACTCGTTAACCTTCCTTCTTTTGGGGAGGCTTTTTTGTTTTTAAGAAGCTGTCAATGGTTTCCGCCGCTCGCTCTTTGATCTCCGGGGCCACATGAGAATATATATCTAGGACTACTTGGACAGTTGAGTCTCCTAAAAGCTCTTGTACTACTCTGGGGTGTTCCCCTCCCACTAATAAGGCGCTAGCGTAAGAATGGCGTAGGCCGTGAAAGGTTATGTCCTCATAGCCGCCTTTAGTGACAAGGTTTTTAAAACGCCTAGATAAAAAGCTAGGGTCAACCATCCGGCCATCCTCCCAAGCGAAGACATACCCTTGATCATTGTATAGGTTTCCCGCTAATAGTTTAGCTTCTGCCTGCTTTACCCGGTGCTTCTTTAACTCGGTTAACACCTCAGCAGGCAAGGGGATGCTCCTTCTACCTTTCTCACTTTTGGGAGGGTGGATTAATAGCTTAGTCTTAACTTCCCCGCTCCGGTCGGCCTTGTAAACCCTCCGGACGGCCTCTTTAACGTGGATAATACCTTTTTCAAGGTCTACATTCTCCCACCGGAGAGCGCATATTTCCCCTAATCTCATTCCGGTACCCAGGGCGAAGAGGAAGGCCGTATACCATCTATCGCCTGATACCTCTTCAAGGAATTTGCTGACCTGCTCCCCGGTCAAATAGGAGATTTCCGGCCTGGTGACTTTCGGGGGTTTCGCCTCACTTGCCGGATTAAACAAGATCCTCCGCTCGGCCACCGCTTGCCCCAATGCTTGCTTTAATACAATGTGCATATGTCGAATAGTAGCAGGGGAAAGGGTGGGCATTTTCTCCATTATCTCTTTGGCTTTTTTCGGATCTTTGGGCATTGTCTTAGGGAGACGCTTTGTTTTTAACCGCTCATTATAAAACCTTTGGATCTGGGGTGTCTGTAACTTCTGAAGGGGAATATGCCCTAATTTCGGCTTAATATGGTTTCTGATTAGCTGTTCATAAGAATCATAAGTGGAGGGCCGAATGGTCGGCCTTGAATACTCTTTAAGCCAAATATCCAACCACTTCCCCAGGGTGATCTTGTCCAGATCCGTATAGGTGCCGGTCTGGATCTCGTGCTTTGCTGTATTGATTGCCTTTACAACGTCCTGTTGTTTTTCCCCGTAGAAGGTCGGCCTGATCCGTCTTCCGGTCTTGGGGTCTGTCCCGATCGTGGCCTGGCCTACCCATAACTTTCTTTTTTCGTCCCAATAAATAGTTCCCTCACCTTTACCGCGCCGCTTTCGGGGTGCTTTTTTCTCGTTCATTTTAGAACCTCCTTCCCTTTAATCTTTGGGGTTCCTCTGATAAGCTCTTTCAGATTTCACCTGACCTTTAATCTTCGCTTTCAAGTCTCCGTCTCCCTCCAAGAGAGGAGGGGAACCCGGTAAATAAACCGGGTTCCTTAATTATAACTCATCATTTCTTAATCTCAAAAAAGTAAGAGGAAATTTCTTCAGGTGTAATCTTTAGGAGTTTTGCCGCCTTTTCAATTTCTGATAAAGTAAATTCACCATCACCGCCCAATCTTGAAGTAATTTCTTCACCACTTAAACCCAATTCTTTCCCGAAGACCTCATTACTGCCGAACACCTCATTAATCCTTTGTTCCAACTTCTCAAAATTAAACATTCGTACCCTTCCTTTCATTTGAAATAACGATTTTTAATGAAGCTTACATCTACCGTTGCCGGTTCTTCTTGGTCATTATTGGCCTTTAACTCTTGATCTGGTGGGTTTACCTGATACCCCGTTAAGGATTCTAATTTCCTTTTCAGATCATCGAGTTCCTTCTGGATTCTATCCTTTTCGATCTCGCTGTCCTCAATCAATCGCCGGATCGCCGTTGAGAAGTTAACCCCTGCTTTCTCTAACGTTTGGATCCATCGTTCTACTTTCGGGTGTTCCTCTGGGCAATAGCGGAAAGACTTTGTTTTCATGGCCATTACCCCCTTTGACTTAGCTTATAAATCACTTCCGCGCCCATCGCGTTTAACCACTGGGCATTATC
>CALEGD010000139.1 GCA_937877075.1 uncultured Acholeplasmatales bacterium | reverse complement strand
GGCAGAAAGTGCCCATGTTGCTTTTTTCTCATTAGAAATGGGAATGGACCAAATACTGATGCGTCTTTATAGTTCCCATTCCGGTCTTACCTTAAATAAGATTAGAAGTGGAAAACTTAGCGATAGTGAAATGCTGTTACTTTATGCCGCTAAAAATACGCTTGATAAATTTAATATTTACCTTGATGAAGCCGGGGCTACCGATGTTGAAGAATTGGTTACTGTTTGTCGCAAACTAAAAAGAGACGGTAAACTCGATTTAGTAATTATTGACTACCTACAGTTGCTGACAACAAGTAAAAGAACTACTAATCGGGTGGAAGAGGTATCGAAGATTTCCCGTCAATTAAAGATGATGGCAAGGGAATTGCAGGTGCCGGTATTAGCTTTGTCGCAATTGTCCCGTGATATTGAAAAACGTGAAGATAAAAGACCTGTTCTTTCCGATTTGCGTGAATCAGGTAGTATTGAGCAGGATGCCGATATTGTTATGTTTTTACACCGAGAACAACCAAAGAATGAGGATACAACCAGAAAAACTCGTAATGCCAAGACGGAATTGATTGTTGCCAAGAACAGGCAAGGTGTTACTGATAGTATTAAATTAGTGTTCGACGGTTCTCATTCGATGTTTATCAGATCAGATGCCATAAAAGAGGAGTGAAAAATTTGATTGAAAGACTTGAAATGATTGAAAAACAGTATAAAGTGATTAATGAAGAGCTTCAAAAACCGGAAGTTTTATCAAATGTTAAGCAGATGACCGAATTAATGAAAAAATTACGCTCGCTCGAAGATACTGTTACTAAATATCAAGAATATAAGATTAATCTCCAAGCGCTAGCTGATCTCAAGACACTCATTGAGGATGAAGATGAAGAAATCAGCGAGCTTGCAAAGATAGATTTTGAAGAAGAAATTAAAAAAAGAGAGAAAATAGAAGAGGAACTGAAAATACTTCTGATACCTAAAGATCCAAATGATGAGAAAAATGTAATTGTGGAAATCAGAGGAGCAGCCGGTGGCGATGAAGCCAATATTTTTGCCGGAGATTTGTTTCGGATGTATTCTCGTTATGCGGAAGAAAAAGGTTGGAAGATTGAAGTTCTTGATGCCGATGAATCGGAGATGGGTGGTTTCTCTCAAATACAATTTATGCTTAACGGAAATAATGTTTATTCGCATATGAAATATGAATCGGGATCTCATAGAGTCCAAAGAGTTCCGGAAACAGAATCCGGAGGCCGGATTCATACTTCTACTGCAACGGTTTTGGTTATGCCCGAAGCCGAGGATATTGATGTTGAACTGGATATGAACGATGTTCGGGTTGATACTTTCTGTGCCTCCGGTCATGGTGGACAGAGCGTAAACACTACCAAGTCGGCAGTTCGGGTTACCCATCTTCCGACCGGGGTTGTGGCATCCTGTCAGGATGGAAAATCCCAGCATGAAAATAAAGCTAATGCTCTTAAAGTATTGAAAGCCCGTATTTATGAAAAGATGCTTGAAGAAAAGCAGGAAAAAGAAGGTAAAGAAAGGCTTTCGAAAATTGGGAGTGGTGACAGAAGCGAAAAAATTCGCACATACAATTACCCACAGAATCGTGTAACCGATCATCGCATCGGTTATACAATCCAACAATTGGATAGAGTTGTGGAAGGAAAACTGGAACCGATTATTGAAGCCTTAATTTTAGAAGATCAGAAACGGATGTTAACGGAAAGTTTATAAAGCTATTTGGGGGAGTTATGGATGATTTGCTTTATATGGAGATTGATCTAAGGAAGTTTGCTACAAATATCCGGGAAATCATTAAATCCTCAGAAAGAGAATTGATTCCGGTAATCAAAAGCAATGCCTATGGAATCGGTGATTTGGAAATTGCCCGGACTATCGATAATTTGGGGCTTAAACTGGTGGCAGTTGTTGATTGCCGCGAAGCGATTAGATTAGCTAAGGAGAATTTCAGTTTTGAGATTTTAATACTGAATAGTATTCAGGAGTCAGAATTTCAATATCTAAATCTTTACCCAAGTTTAATAATTTCAGTTAACTCTTATGATGATGCGGTGAGGATTGGAAAGTATCATTTAAACCGGGATTTGAAAGTACATATCCAAATTGATACCGGTATGAATCGTTCCGGTTTTAAGAATCTTCAAGAATACCTTGATACTCTACAATTGCTGAAATCAAAAAAATTGGTTTTAGAAGGCATCTATACTCATTTTACCGATTCTGATTATTATCAGAAGCAAATAGAGGTTTTCCTTCCTTATCTGGAACATCATTCCTATAAAATCATTCACACTTGTGCAAGTTACACTTATCCTCTTTCAGACTTCGGGACTCATATTCGTGTTGGAGTCGCATTATATGGATTTGAAAAAGATGATTTAAAGCAAATTATTAAAATTGCTTGCAAACCCTTAATAATAAACAAAGTAAAAAAAGGGGAAACGGTTGGTTACGACCGCATTTTTGTTGCGGAAGAAGATCAGTTAATAGCTGTTCTCCCGATTGGTTATTATAATGGTTTTCGTCGAAGCTTAAGCGGGTTTCCGCTTCTAGCCAATAATAATAGATATGTTTCAGTCGGTAAGGTTTGTATGAATCATCTCTTTGTGCAAGTTGATGAATCTATTACAACTGATACGGAGTTCATCATTACATCCGAAGAATTACCGGTCGACTTAATGGCAGAATACTTAGGAACAGTACCTCACGAAATACTATGTATGTTTAGGATTAATAATATCAGATATCTAAAGTGATAAAATGACATATGAGAAATTTTTAAAAGAACAGTGTCGGCTTGCCCTGACACTTAATAAAGAGGAAAAGGCTGTAAAACTGCTTTTGATGAAAAACAGTGGTTTTACAGCGACCCAACTATATTTGAATTATCCCAAGGAAATTCCGGATTTGGTGCGAAGTAAAACTTTATCTGACCTTGAACTTTACTTTTATAAAAACCAACCTGTGCAATATATTATCGGTTACACATATTTCTATGGTTTAAAACTTATGATTCGTCGAGGAGTTCTTATTCCCCGTTCGGAAACAGAGCTTGTCGTTGAGAAGGTTTTAGAAAATATTATTGACTTTCCAAATCCTAAAATTCTAGATTTAGGAATTGGAAGTGGGGCTATTGCCTTGGCGCTTAAGAAAAATCGAACTGATGCTTTGTTAACCGGATCTGATTTAAGTGATACGGCGCTGGAGGTGGCAAGTCTAAATGCTAAGTTCAATAATTTAGATATTACTATTCTAAAAAGCAATATCTTTGAAAATATAAATGATCGTTTTGATGTTCTTGTCTCTAATCCACCCTATATTGATAAAGAGGAAGATATTGATATAATAGTGGGCGAAAACGAACCTCCCGAAGCTCTGTTTGCAGAGAAGGAGGGATTGTATTTTTATGAGGAAATTTTACGAAATGCAAATAAAGTTTTAAAACGATCTAATTTAATCGTTTTTGAAATCCCTGAAAATAAGGATCGAGAGTTAATATCTTTGGTTAAGACTTATTATTCTCCATGCGAATTTGAAATCGTCAAGGACCTTAATAATCTTTCACGAATCCTGATTATAAAGAATTATTGGAGGAAGTATCTATGAAATTTTTTTTCACATTTCTCTCGCTGATTACACTAAGTAGTAGTTTCAGGGAAGGTTTTATTCAAGAATATGATGAAAAGGTGAAAGAAGCATATAGTGAATATTTGGTAACCGAACATTATAATCCGGACTATGATTATGGTTTAAAATTAGTTAAGGGTTTAATCGACGGCGAAATAAGATATGGATTTTGCTTCTATAGTGAAAATTCCAGAGATTATTATGTTCGAGTTTCTTATAATAATCAAAATTATAAAATCGACGCTACATCTAGAGGAGATATTCAGGCTGTGGCCTTGGACTTGAAGGAGGGAGATACCTTTTCCATACTTGTCTATAGTTCCCGTTCGGATGTTGTCGAGTCCTTAGGCAAATTTAAAAATATTCAAATTATGTCTAAATCAGATTTTAATCAAGTTGAGGATAAAAATTTAGGTCGAGGTAAAGGAAGCCAACTTTCAAGTTTGAAAGCTGATTTTGAATTTAATCAAGAATGGTTTTATTTAACCGCATTTCTTATTCTTGTAGCTTGTGGCGTTATTATTTTTGTATATTACAGACGACGCCAAGGATTATTTAATAAAGAAATTCGGTCTCAAAATGTCTTTAATTTCCGAGAATTTATTTCTTCAAATTTTGATGCTTCCCAAAGTCAGGTTTATAATGAAGCCGATTACGAAGTAATTGAAGAAGGAGATTACAGTAAGGAAAGTGGAGTTGAAAATGAAGAAGAGACTTATTTTGAGAAACATTATGCTTGGGCCCGGGATGAAGACGAAACAAGTGGCTTCGATCTAAACGGATACCTTCAAAGCAAAGGTTTTGTTACTGAATATAGAATCCTAAGTGAAGATGAAAAAAACCTTATTATGTTGGAATTAATGAGACTGAAGGATGAAAAGCGGATTACCAGAGATGAATATCTTGAGGAAACTGCAAAATTATGGAAAAAATAAAACTGGATGATTTTCTTAAATTAGAGCGACATACCTTGGAAGGAAAAGTTTTTTGTTTTCCTACCGATACAGTTTATGGCCTATCTGCGCTTTATGGTGATTGTGTGGGAATCAGTAAAATTTTTCAAATCAAACATCGAAGTCCAATTAAACCCCTGGCTAATCTTTGTAGTAATATTAATCAAATAATCGCACTCGGAATAGAAATAAGTCCGCTTGCCAGAAAGCTAATGGAAAAATATTGGCCCGGACCTCTAACTCTAATTCTAAAAGGATTGGAAGATAAGATTAGTTTTCGAATGCCTGATTCACCAATTGCTTTAAAAATACTTGATAAGTTCTCCGTCTTACCTACGACTTCGGTAAATGAGAGTGGAGAAGCAGAATTGAATTTTATTTCAGATATTGAAAAGAAATTTAAGTATAAAATCGACTATTTGATTACGGACTCCTCAAGTTTTTCCGGTTTGCCTTCAACTGTAGTTGACCTATCCGAAGATAAAATTAAAGTCCTTCGTCAAGGGGCAATATATTTAGAATAAAATGGAAAAAATCACCAATAATATAATTGGTGGTTTTTTATGAAGAAGATGTTCTTTTTAATTCTTCTGATTATTTTTCTGGTGATTGTTTTTCTTCCTCAAGAAAGTAATGAATTTCGTATCAGGGTCATTGCAGCAAGTGACTCAATCGAAGATCAAAGACAAAAATATCTTGTTGTTAAGGTGTTGCAGGAAGAAATCAGAAAATATGATGAAAATGATATCATAAATGAAATAAAAGACAATATAAATTTATTGGAAGCAAAAGTTTATGGCGTTCTTCAAGGAAGAAAATTTAGTATGAAGATTTCAAAAGTTTCTTTTCCGACTAAGAAAATTGATGGAGAAATCATATCTGGAGGAAAATACGAAACCTTGCTGATTGTAATTGATTCCGGTGAAGGGAAGAACTGGTGGAGCATTTTGTATCCGAAGTATCACAATATTTCCTTTGAGGATTTAGAATCAGGAGAGGTTGAATTTGAATTCTATTTCTTCGAAAAAATCAAACGCCTGTTTTCAGATTAGGAGGAGAAGATATGGAAATTATATCAGTTGATCATGATAATAAAGAAAAGGTGTTAAAATTTCTTCGTGATATTTCCTTACTTCACGACATTAATGAGGATGTAGTCATGAATGGGGAATTTGTCTTTGACGAAGATATTATTGGACTTCTGTCTTTTGAAGAATTTCATAATCTTGGATTAATTCGCTATTTTATCTTCCGAAGAGCTGTCAGTGAAGAGATTGTTTTGGAACTTTTTAAAAAAATTATTGAAAAAGCAAAGAAGCGTAAATTAGCGACATTAATTACTTTGGTAATAAAAAAGGAAGCTATCGAGATATTTAAAAGCTTGGGTTTTTATGAAATAAATAAAGAAGATGTCTTTATTGAAGAAACGGCCATTGAAGATACAAAGTTTAAAGATGCTTATGTTTTAAAATACGATGTAAAAAAAGAAAAAGAGTAAACGCTCTTTTTATTTTTTTCTGGCATATAATCGGTTTTTGTGTTATAATACTTTACAAAAGAATTATATATTCTTTAAATTTAAAAGTAAAAGGAAAAGAGTTTATGAGTGGTAAATTAGTCGTATTTAATCATCCTTTAATTCATCACAAACTTACTTTAATTCGCGATGAAAAAACAGGCACTAAGGATTTTCGCCAAACCGTCTCGGAAATCGGGATGTTAATGGCTTATGAAGTCACAAGAGATCTACCGACTAAAAAGGTAAAGGTTCAGACTCCAGTTGGGATTGCGGAATCCTATATTTTAGAAAAAGGAGTAGTGATTGTTCCGATTCTACGTGCAGGATTAGGGATGGTTGACGGTATTACTACCTTAATACCCACCGCAAAGGTCGGGCATATCGGACTTTACCGGGACGAGGAGACTTTGGAGCCTCATGAATATTATGCCAAGTTTCCGAGCATAATTACCGACGGAGTCGTTTTAATCGTTGATCCGATGCTTGCTACCGGTGGAAGTGTCAAGCATGCAATTGATGTCCTTAAAGCGAGAGGAGCCAAAAACATTAGTTATGTTGGTTTGGTCGGTGCACCGGAAGGCGTTAAAAAGATTCAGGATGCACACCCTGATGTCGATATCTATCTTGCTGCTCTGGATGAGAAACTTAACGAAAACGGATATATTATTCCCGGGCTCGGAGATTGCGGAGATCGCCTTTTTGGGACCAAATGAATGACATTGAAATGAAGTTTATGCATTAATTGTATAAACTTTTTTATTTTGCTGAAAAATAGAATGGGTGAATTGAATTGATAAATGTCACGCTGATCGGAGTCGACAAAAAAATTCTTCAAAAGCTTAAACCCTTTTTGTCTATCAGAAAATATAGCCTGCGCTACATCATGATAAATAGAGTCGATTATGAGCGGCTACGGAAATCCGAAGCCGTTTTTCTTGACAACCGGATTACTTCCGAATTGAAGGAGGAATTGTCATCCTTTTGTTTAGAGAATTCAATTCAGCTTTATATTATCCCGTCTTTTGCAGATATCTTAATTAAAAAGAAAAACCTGGATTTAAATGATCTTTTGATTCGAAAATTATGTTCATTTAAACTATCTCGAACTCAAAGGTTCTTTAAAAGAACCTTCGATATCATTTTTTCATTAATCTTTTTAATTATTCTTTCACCATTGATGCTTGCAATCTATTTATTGATTAAGTTAGTTGATCGTGGTCCGGCTGTTTATCTACAAAAAAGACTTACTTATCAAGGAAAAGAGTTTATTCTTTTTAAATTTAGGACTATGATTTTAGATGCTGAAAAAGATTCGGGAGCCGTTCTTTCTACGGAAAATGATGGAAGAGTAACTAAAGTAGGGCGGTTTTTGCGGAAAACAAGATTGGATGAAATATTACAAATCTTTAATGTCTTGATTGGAGATATGGCGATTGTCGGACCGAGACCGGAAAGAAAATATTTTGTAGATAAGTTTCTTGAAGGAAATCTATTTTATAAATATCGTTTTCAAGTTAAAGCCGGAATTACCGGTCTTGCTCAGATTAGTTGTTTTTATAATTCTGATTATGAAAATAAATTGTATTTTGATCTTTTATATATTGCTGATTACAGTTTTCTTGGTGATATAAAGTTGATTATCAGAACTTTGGCGGTCTTTTTCAAAAAGAGTTCATCAACCGGAATTATTCAGGAAGATTTGGAAACTTTAATAAATAGGAAAGGGAAAAGAATGGTGGAGATTAAACCGGGGATTTTGGAATTGAGGTATAAAGATGAAAAAGATAATTATTAATTGCAATGATTGTTTTTCTGCTTATAATTTCCGTCTTGGTTTAATCAAGGAACTTAAAAATTATTATGAAGTATTTGTGGTCGCGAAGTTCGATAAATATACACCGCTCTTACAACAGGAAAACATTAAAGTTATTACTATTAATACCGATGCAACCAGTTTAAGATTACGGGAAAACTTTCAACATATACGAGAATATCACCGAATTTTTAAAAGTATTAATCCTGACTTAATAATAAACTATACGATTAAACCCCATTTATACGGCACTCTTTTTGCACCGAAACGTTGTAAGGTCATTAATTTTGTTAGCGGAGTCGGATCGGTTTTTGAGAAGCGAAACTTCTTTTTTAAAATCATCAGATGTTTTTATCGATTTACTTCAAAAAAGGTTGATCATTATATCTTTCTAAACGAAGATGATTATATGCTCTTTTCTGAGCTTGAAATTTTACGGCAACCTCATACAATCCTTCCCGGTGAAGGAATTGATATGGAAAAATTTATTCCGGAAGTTAATTTAAATAAACCGATTACCTTTATTTTTATCGGCAGGTTGATTGAAGAGAAAGGAATAAGGTTGTATCTTGAAGCAGCGAAAATATTTAAACGTCGCTTTCCGGAGGTAAATTTTTGGGTTGCCGGTGACTTCTACAGAAAAAAAACATCTATTAAAAAGTCTGAACTTATTTCTTATGAAACAAGCGGAATAGTTAAGTATCTAGGATATCGTTTTGATATTAATGTTATTCTTCGTGATGTTCATGTTGTGGTTCTACCTTCATACCGGGAAGGAATGCCTTTTTCTTTAATGGAGGGTTTGGCTTCAAAAAAATTTTTGATTGCAAGTGATGTTCCTGGTTGTAAGGATGTTGTGGTTGATGGTTATAACGGTTTTTTATTTCGTTCGGGAAGTACTTATGATTTGGTATTAAAAATGGAAAAATATCTCAAAAATGATAATAAAGAGGAGCTTCATAATAATGCTCT
Source organism: uncultured Acholeplasmatales bacterium (assembly GCA_937877075.1). Lineage (GTDB taxonomy): Bacteria > Bacillota_I > Bacilli_A > ML615J-28 > CAG-698 > DTU067. Next base: position 28,775 of record CALEGD010000139.1, on the reverse strand, counting down.
TACTTCAGCTTCAAAATATGATCAGAAGAAAATAATACCGGAAATAATCGGATTAATTCAGGAAATAATATGAAATTAGCTATGGTGATAACCTCTCTTGAAGTTGGGGGTGCGGAAAAACTAGTTCTTGATTTAATTCGGGAATTAGCGGATAAAATTGAAATCCGCCTCTTCATAATCCGGAAGAACTACAAAACTATTTATGATAAAAAATTACCCGAGCTAAATATAAAATATCAATATCTAAATGGAAAGAGTAGTTTTTTCAGTTTTAAAGCTGCTAAAGCTCTGAAAAAAATACTTGATGAATATCGACCCGATATTATTCACAGTCATTTAAAAGCTGCCGATTATATCTGGTTTTATCGTAGGCGGCGGAAAAACTTTCGCTGGATTCACACGGTTCATACCAAAGCGGATGTTGATTTGAAAAGAATCCGTAGAATCTTTTTTCGCCCTTTATTAAGAAACGGTTCAATCTTACCGGTTGTTGTATCCTCTGAAGTTGGAAACAGTCTAAAGCAAATTTTCGGGGTAAAAGGATATTTGATTGAAAATGGCGTAGATCTGGAAAGATTTAAATATCTACCTGAAGAAAAAGAGTTGTTTAAGATTATCCATGTCGGAAGCTTTACACCCGTTAAGAATCATCAGTTTTTAATAAAAGAATTTGCCAGATTTGCAAAGGAAAGAAAAAACACCCGTCTAATTCTTATCGGTGACGGGCCTTTAAAAAAGAGAATTACAAGGATGGCAAGGAAACTGGAAATTGCTAAACAAATTAGTTTTATTAAGAACACTGATAAAGTTGAAAAATACTTGCAAGAAGCCTGTGTTTTTGTCCTACCTTCGCATTATGAAGGAATGTCACTCGCTTTGCTTGAAGCTTTAGCTTCAGGATTATTGGTAGTTGTAAGCAGGGGGCTAACAAAATTGATTGAAAATGAAGTTAATGGTTTTGAAATCGATCTTGAAGAAAACGCCTTATATTATGAGTTTCAAAACCTATATGAAAATTATTTAAACCTTGAAACCGTCAGAAGAAATGCAGCCAGATTTGCGATGAGGTATTCTTTAAAGCAAATGGCCGATAACTATCTAAATTTATATAAAAGAGTTCTCTATGATTAGAGTTGCCATTTCTATTGGTACCTTGGAAGTTGGTGGAGCGGAGAATTTTGTTGTTAATCTCTTAAAAAATCTAGATTACAGTAGATTCTCTTTACTCTTAATTGTCTTAGAAAAACCTTGTGATAGTTTTTTAGAGAAAGAAGTTGAAAAACTACCAATTCAAATTTCTTATATGAAAAAAAAAGAAGGCTTTAGTATCAAAGTAATTATCAAAGTATTTAAGACCTTAAGAAAATTTAAACCGGATATTTTACACGGTAATATCGGCGGGTTAATATATTTTCTTCCTTTTCTCGTCTTAAAAAAAATTAAAATGATTTATACTGCCCATACTTTAGCTGATAAAGAATTTGGAATCTTAAAACAAAGAATTCTTAAAAGATTTTTAAGAAGGAAAAAAATTATTGCCGTGGGAATCAGCCCGGAAATCAAAAAGAGCTTGGAAAAGGTCTACGAAATAAATTCCGAAGATATTCCACTTATTTATAACGGAATTGATGTTGAAAAGTTTTCTTTTAATCGATGTTATCTAGAAAATATAGTGATTGGTCATGTCGGACGTTTTGAACCGGTTAAAAATCATCGAACAATTATAGAGGTCTATCAGCTTTTAAAAAATAAATATCCAAAAATATCTTTAAGATTAGTCGGTGACGGTAGTCTTTTTTTGAAATATAAAGAGGAATTAAAAAATGATCTCTCGGTTGTTTTTGTCGGAGAAAGTATGAATGTATCGGAGGAATTAAAAAAGATTGATTTGTTTTTAATGCCTTCACTTTATGAGGGATTACCGCTTTCGGTTTTAGAAGCAATGGCTTCCGGTTGCGTTATAGTTGCAAGTTGTGTCGGGGGACTGAAAGATTTGATTGAAGATGAAAAAAACGGTTATTTAATAAATGACAGTAGAGATGTAGAAGGTTTTTTTGAAGTGATTGAAAATTTGGTCAATGACCGAAAGAAGTTACGGGACATCTCCTTAAATAATATTCGCAAAGTTCATAATTTTGATATTAAAAATACTGTAAAAGAGTATCAAGAATTATATTGTATGGAGGCAAGACATGTTAAGCGGGGAATATAAATTTTTAGTAGACAATTTATGGTTAACCGAGATTATTGGTGTTGTACTTTTGATCATTCCTTTTTTTCTGATTTTTGCTGAAAAGAAATGGATTTTTGGATTTTATGTAGTTTCGATAGTTGCCAACCTTCCTCTTATTTTCTATATGGCTTTCGGTTTTTCTTATGAATTAATTATTGGTTTAGCTGTAATTTCTTCAATTATTAAGGATTTGATACAAAACAAGAATCTCCTGCTATTAAGTACCAAGGAAAGTCGTTCCCTATTTTTCTGCCTTATCGGCATTTTACTTTTAAACCTTTTAACTTCATTCTTAAATTTTTCAAGAGCTGCTTTTTTTGATAGGACTTTTATATATTTGGTAAATATTTTTATTTTATTAATCTTTAATTACTTTTTGATTAATCGTGAAAGGCTTCAAGTAGTACGACATGCTTTTGTTATCGGTGCTTTGATTCTAATTGTCTCAATGATTATTGAATTAATCTACGGTCATTATTATTTAAAAGTTTTCAGACTTCGGCCGGCGGGACTGCTTTTAGATCCAAATGTTGCCGCCTTCTCCCTAAATATTTCTTTAATAATATCTTTTTATAAAGCAAAAAAACAAAAATTGTTAACCGATATCTTTTTTATAATCGCCCGGGTTTTGATAATTTTTGGAGTATTTATGACCGTCTCTCGGTCGGGATATCTTTCAACGCTTTTGATTCTTGTTGCTTTTCTAATCTACTATTCGAAAGGGAAGAATCGTTTTATCGCACCAGCAACCGTTGTAGTTTTAATTGTGATGTATTTTGCTTTCTATAGGATGATTCTTAATTCTCTTGACGGACTTTATCGAATGATTGATCTAGAAAGAATCTTTCCAAGAGCCGATAGCCCGTCCCTACCCAGGCCCCCGCTTCCGTCCGGAGAGCCAATACCGGATCCGATTTTTTCTGATTCGCGCTTTGCTCTTTTAAAAGCCGGTGTGAAAATCTTCTTAAATAATTATGCGGTCGGTATCGGTATCGGAAACATTGTCGGTGAGGTAAACAATCTTACCGGAATGCCGATGAATACGCATAATTTAATCATCCAATTGCTGGCCGAATCGGGAATAATGATGTTGGGAATGTTACTTATCTTCTTTTATTATCTTGTGCACTTAATTGCAAGATCACAAAAGAAACAGAGATTTTTTCTTATCTTAATTACAATTGTAATAATATTGGAATCTCTTTTTAATCATAATCTCCTCAATATCAATATTGTTTACCTTCTTCTTTCCTTCTTTTTAGCTTTAAACATTCTCTTTTCAAAAGAACAAACAGTTTTAAGTTTGTCGAGGTTAAGAAAAAGATTAGGAAAATAAAAGACAGATTGAAAAATAGGATAGCAGATGTTATAATATTTCTAAGGTTGTGCCAATTTGAATAAAACCTAGTATAAGGGGTATTTTATTATCTCACCTAAATTTAAGAAAGGAAGAGAGTGGATATATCTACTCGACTGTAATCTATGAAAATTACAACGAAAACCGGCGATAATATGACAACCGGCGCAATTTATAAAAGGGTATATAAAGATGATCCCTTAATCGAATGTTTGGGGACAATTGATGAGTTTCAAGCAAACTTGATGAATGCTACTCACCTTTTGAAAGATCCAGAAATAAAAAGGCATCTTGAATATCTGGTGAATAAAATGTTTCTTTTTGGTGAGGATTTAATCAAGTTTGATAAAACTCAAAATATTACTTTTCAAGAAGTAAATGAATTGGAAGATAGGATTAACCATTTTGAGAAAGCCCTTCCCGAACAACATGAGTTTTTGCTTCCGGGAAAAACCCTCGAGAGCAGCGTAATCCATGTCGCTCGGACTATAGCAAGAAGACTCGAAAGACGCGTGATTACCTATGGTCGAGAAGTTAAGCTTAGAGCAGATCTTTTAGCGTATATTAATCGCTTATCCGATCTCCTTTACATTTATGCCAGAGTTACGGAGGAATTATGATTGAAAAATTGATAATAATGTGGTTCTTTTTCATTTTGATCGGATTTACCCCACTTACATATAAAGCATTAATGGCACTAGATTTTTCAAAATTCTTTCGAAGGAATTCCACATGGCAAATTAAGTTTTTAATGACTTTTATCAGTATGGCTTTAGCTTTTATCATAGCATTTGCATTTTCAGTCGTTCTTGAAAAAATAATCTTTATCGCAAATAATTAAAATTTTCAAAAAACAAATAATGTATAAAAAAAATCTCGCAGTAAATAATACTAGCGAGGTGAATAATTGTGAAGCAACTTAACAAGATTTCAAAAGAAAAAGCTCAACGCATACTTTTCATCGCGGTGCTAGTTCTGGTTTTCGGAGTCTTTTTCATATCATTGAGTTTACTTGATCCCGTGGATCCTCCAAAGATAGAGGAACCACCGATTGATGAACCAGATGATGATGTGGAGCCCGAAATTATTTCTGCTCCATACAAAGCTACCGATGTTGAAATAATTAGAAAGTTTTGGACTTTAGATAAAGAAAAAGAAGATCAAGAAATTTCATTGATTGTTTATGATACTTCTTATTATATGAGTAAAGGCGTTTCTTATTATGCAGATAACCAAGAGTTTGAAGTGGTTGCCAGTTTAAGCGGAATCGTGAAAGAGATTACCGAAAGTTCTATTTATGGAATAGTCGTTCAAATTGAGCACGATAATGGGCTTATTACGGAATATATGAGTCTTGGAGAAGTCAATGTCGCGATCGGCGAAGAGGTTGCCCAAGGCGAAGTAATTGGAAAAGCCGGTGTTGATGAATTTGATGCTTTAGCTGAAACCCATTTACATTTTCGAATTCTGATAAACGATCAATACGCTGACCCCGAAGTTATGATTGGAAAAACTGTTGATGAAATAAAACAAAACTAAAAGCCTTATCTTAATGATAAAGCTTTTTTGTTTTTTAGTATTTTTAATTCTAAATAAATTAATATAAAGAATATGCTGCATCCTAAAACCAGAAAGGGAAGAGTTTTGTAAAGCAAGCTTTTATTTGTTAGGAAATTGCTAATATGATAAATGATTTTATGAAAATGATTTCCGAAAATAAAAATAACAAATCCAAGAATTAAGGGATAGATAATCACCCCGATTCGAGGTAATAATCTTATCGCAAGTGTTAAGAAGGAGGCTAGTGCAAAAATCAAGGTGTTTCCTATGAAACAGAATAGTAAAAAGGAAAAGTTCATTTGGGAGAAAAGCGAAACCATAGCATATCTCGAGATAATTGTCAGCAAAAGACCGATACCTAGAGTTTGAATTAAAGAGTTAAGGATCGAATAGAATAGACTACTAAAGAAAAACTCCCTACTATGAGCTTTTATAAAGTAATAATGAAACCAGAGGCGGTAATACTCATAAATTCCCAAGGCAAAACTGAAGATGAAAGCAAAGAATATAATGGAAATGCTAGCATATGGACCGAATCCATCGACGGCACTCCAGAAGTTTAGGGATATTATAGTAATTAAAAAGATCGGAAACCAAAAGAAGAAATAGGTACGTCGATAAGTGTAAAAATGAAATACTAGAGGTTGAAAGATATTCATCTTATAAACCCTTCTTTTCTCTGAGATTTAAAAGATAAATGAAGACCTTTTGAATCGGAACCTCAGAAATCTTGATAAGATATTTTTGAAACTTTCTGGTTTCGTCCTTTGTTAGCTTTTTTGATACACATACAGTGAGATTATTATAACGCTCTTCTATGCCTATTACTTTTACTCCTGAAATAAGTGATTTTAATACTTCGGTCTTTCCGCTTAATAAACGGAAATTATTTTTTATTTCTTGGATTGTGAAGGTTTCAAATAGTTTTCCTTTGTCGAGGAAAAGAACTCGGTTGATAATGTTTTCGATTTCATCAACATTATCCGTTGATATAATCAGTGTTCTCGGGTAACGAATATGATGGAGATAGACGAAATTAAAAAAATCATATCTGTCTTTTACATCAACATCATCAAGCGTGGTTCCGAAAATGGTAATATTAGCTCGGGATGCAAGTCCCAGGATTCCCAGTAAGAGTTCTTTTTCATGGGGTTTAAGGCTTGAATATGTTTTACTTTTCCTTAAATGAAAATAATCAAGAAGTTCATAAGCATAAGCATTGTCCCATTTCGCGTATAATGTTGACATCAGACGAAAGATCGTTTTGATTTTAAAATGGCCCGGAAAAGAAGTGTTTTTAGAAATATAGCAGATTCTTTTGGTCATCTTGGGATTATCATAGAGTTCTTCCCCATCCACATACACACACCCAAAGTCGGGTTTTTCCTGAGCGGAAAGCAGATCAAGTAATACCTCACGCCCCGAATCACTTTTTCCGACCAGTGCATAAATTTGGTTGTCCAGGAAGTTGAAACTGAAATCATCAACCAGTACTTTGTCTTTTACTTTTTTTGTTAGGTTCTCACAAATCAAAACAGACATAAGGCTTCCTTTCCCACAGATAAAAACTAATATAAATATACACTATTTTCCTCAAAAAGTCAATGAATTCGGCTTATAATCAAGAGGAAAAAATCAATGATTAAAAGATACTGTATAAGTGATAAATGTATTTGATTTCATATTCAGACTTAGCCCTGCATATATTGTACCAAACGGGGGGAAAATAGTATGGATTATCAAATTAGACAGCGAGTTTTAAAAATCACTGATATATTTTTGAGTGATAAAAGCACGGTTCGAGAAGTCGCAAAAAAAGTCGATTGTTCAAAATCGACAGTTCATAAGGATCTGACTGAGCGTCTTCCGGAATTAAATCAAGATCTGTACATGGAAGTAAAAAAACTTTTGGAATACAATAAATCGATTCGCCATCTTCGGGGTGGTGAAGCAACAAAAAAGAGATTTATGGAAGCAAATAAAAAGCGGACAGATTCCGCTTAATAATTTAAAAAAACGGCCGGCAACGGCTTTTGTCATTGTTGCTATAATCTTTAGGATTCAAGTCGAAAAGCAAGCAGAAGTTAATTTTTTGTCTCAATTTCGGATGTTGGAGCCATTTCTGTCTTCAATACTGTGATTTCTACATTTCCCTTACTGACCTCGATTAAAGCTTCTTTTAGATTCTTGAATTCAGCTTCCGGCATCCTGATTTTTAGAAGCGCCTTGACTGCGAAGTTTCTTTCTATAATTTCATAGTTCTCCAGTAATCTTTGGATAATATTTATATAACTGTAATCGGTTATTATTTCCGCTGTCAGAAGTTTTTCGATTTTGAGGATTTCGGCTATTTTCAAGGCCTCAGAGACGCTTGATCCATAGGCTCGAATCAAACCTCCCGCACCTAATTTAATGCCCCCAAAATATCTGGTAACTATCGCTAAAACATTTGTGAGATTATTTTTTTTCAATACCTCAAATATGACAACACCAGCCGTTTGACTGGGCTCCCCATCATCGGATGATTTTGCGGTCAAATTATCGATACCGATAATGTAACTATAGCAATTATGATTGGCATCATAATGCTTTTTTCTTATTTGACCAAGAATAGCCATTGCCTCTTCTACATTATCGACAGGATAAAGGTAAGCGATAAAGCGGCTTTTATTGATAATCTGTTCAAAACTTACGGGTTTTTGAATCGTATTAATAAGAATCACCTCATAATAATATTATAACTTATTTGTTCCAATCCTGCAATCGTTTTTGGGGTTCCGAAAAAAAAGCATAAAAGGCTAGAATTTTGTCTATAATTATTGTATAATTAATTTAGGGTATTATTGAAAATTTCGAAGGAGCTCTTTATAGTGAATAATATGGAACATTTAGAACGCGGAAAAGAAATTTTAAAAATATTGATCAATAACGGTTGCGAGGCTTATTTGATCGGTGAAGCGGTCTGCAATACTATTCTCACTCTTCCTTTTGACGAGGTTGAAATTACAACCAGCGCCACACCGGACATGGTCAAAGGGATATTTGGGGATTATAAGGTAGAAGATGAGAAGGAAGGCTATGTGCGTTTATACTATTTGGGATACCAGTTCCTAATCGGCACCTTTAAAATGGGTTCTGTTTTTAAGGATAATCGCCGACCTCTACGCATTCACTATTCAAAAAATCTCCATGATGATTTATTAACAAGGGACTTTACTATTAATGCTATAGCCATGAGTCCGGCCGGAAAATTAACCGATGCTTATCGAGGCTTTGAAGATATCCGGAAGAAAAAAATAAAAACGATTGGAAATCCTAAAGTTCGTTTTCTTGAAGAACCTTTGAGAATGTTAATTGCTTTGCGGTTTGTAAGTGAACTTGGTTTTCGGATCGAAAGAAGAACCTATCGAGCAATGAAGAGAAAATCTAAATTGCTTTTGAAATTGGAAATAGAGACAATGTTGAAGGAAATGAAGCGTATTTTGAATGGTAAGTATTTCAAAAAAGCTTTGTTTTTAATCTATGACAGCGGAATATATAAACGGATTCCGGTTTTAAGAAACGAATTTAAACGCCTAGCTAATAATTATCGACAGGGAAGCCTAGATACCTTCTTAGCTTGCAGTTTTGTAAAGGCCGGAGGTTTTAATGATGAATGGGGGAGAATCAGTGACGAGCCCGGAAGATTACGGGAAATTGTAGAGTTGGCCATGGCAAGACCAAAAGGTAATTTTACTCCTCAAGAGCTCTTTTTCCGCAGTTTAGATATATGTTTGGAAGCAAATAAAGTTAACCGACTTTTAAAGAGAAGCCATAAACGCGATAAACATATTCGTAAAGCTCATGTTAATTTGCCGATTCATGACATTTCTGAATTAACCTTTTCAATGAATGATATGAGATTTATGACTAAGGGACGCGATACTTTTAATGACGAAATCTTTGAAAAAATGTTGATGAAGGTTCTTGTTCGTGAATTGCCTAATAATTATCATGATTTAAGAGATTTTGTTACTTCCTCCTTAGGAGGCTATCTCGGAGAGAGTTTTCTTCTAAGTTTAAATCAAGAACCGGTACCGGAAGTTTATGAAAGAGAAGAAAACCCGCCATTTAAAGATACTGAAAGCGATGTTTGGGATGAATATCCTCTCCCGGAAACTCCTGCTTTTCCAACTTCATTATCTAATACCGTAAACTATTCGGAACCGGTTCGGGATAATAAATTTGAAGATTTGGAAGCGAAGATTCGGAAACTTGAACTTCAAAATCTGGAGATGAAGCTTAGCCGCGACGTAGAAAGTCTTGTTGGTCAAAACCTGGAGATGTTGAAGGAGATGAAGTATATAGACGGAGCAGAAAAGGTGTTAGTTTCCAGAGAACTTAAGGAGATTTATCGGAATTTGATTACCGATGTAGATCCGAAATTAAGACCTTTGAAAGATACAGGAAAAATAAACAAAGAAAGAAATGAGCCTAAATATGAGAAAGAAGATTAAAGATTTCAACCCGACGGACAAGGCGACTCTTATCCTACGCCTTTCTGATATACAAGTAAAAAAAACAACTGCCAACGCCGATTATGCAAGCATGCTTGGTTTTGACGGTATGGAGCTAATTGAAGTTAAAATTTGGTCACTTACAGATGAAAAACGTGAAGTTCTAAAAAACGGAGAAGTATATGAACTTAACGGAACTATGAAGGATTACCAAGGGAAAATGCAATTTAATGTCTCCGATTTAAGAATGCTTGATGATTCGGAAATCGATAAAAAAGAATTCTTTGAATATGCAAAGTTGAATGAAGAAGAATTAAAAGAAGCTATCATCGACTATATTAATAAAATAGAAAATCCGATTGTAAAGAAAATAGTCTTTACGACTCTCAAGCAATTCTTCACTGACTTTTTCCTTCATCCTGCAGCGATGAGCATGCATCATAATTATTTTGGTGGTCTAGCTTACCATGTTTATTCAATGCTTCGCTTAAGCGATGCTTATCTTGAAGTGTATCCATATTTAAACCGTTCACTGGTTTATGGTGGAATAATTCTCCATGATATCGGTAAAATGATTGAGTTAAGTGGCCCTAAGGGAACTGAATACACCAAGGAAGGAAATCTTCTCGGACATATTGCGATTGGTTCTAACATCATATATAAAGTCGCATCTGATTTAGAAGTAGAAAAAACCGACGAGTTTTTGGCTCTTCACCATATAGTTTTATCTCATCATGGATTAATGGAATACGGTTCTCCGAAAGAACCATATATTCCGGAAGCGGTTTTAATCTTTATGCTTGATTTTTCCGATTCGCGTCTGGCTGCTTTAGAAAAAGAAGTCGAAAATACCGCTAAAGGTGAATTTACTGATCAGATTTCAGCTTTTGAACGGAGACGTTTCTACATACCGAAACTATAAAAACGAAACCTGAAAAGTAAAATTTCAGGTTTTTGTGTTTTGTTATGTGGACAACCTTATTAAATAGTGTTATAATATACCTAATAAATTATATTGAGAGGTGTTGCTTTTTGGTTCCTCCGGAACTATACTTTATTTTAAAAATTGATTTTATTTTTGAAAATCCCGGTCTTCATATCTTTCTTTTGATTCTTTTTATCTTGCTTTTTATTTTTTCTGCTTTTATTTCTAAAGCTGAAGCCGTATTTTCAAGCGTGAATATAATTAGAATCAGAAACTTTTTAGAAGAAAAGAAAAAAGGGGCAAAAAAGGCCGTCTATATATCTGAGAAATTTGATTTGACCTTAACTACGCTTTTGATTGTGAATATCTTCATTAAGATCTGTCTGGTTGCTATCGTAGGTTATTTTTTAAATAATATTTTTGATAATGAAATAATCACTGTTATTTTGCTGTCTGTCTTTCTGACCACCTTCTTTTTGATTTTTATGGAAATAATTCCTCGAGCAACGGGACAGATTAACCCGGAAATGAAAGCTCTTAAATATTCTGGATTCCTTTACCTGGTGATAAAAATCCTCTCCCCTATTACTTATTTATATGTCCGTTTGAAAAAAACAATTATGAAGAAGCATGATGTTTCTGAAAATCCAAAAGTAACCGAGGAAGAGTTAGAGTCGATTATCGATGTTATGGAGACTGAGGGAGTTTTTGAGGAAGTTGATGCGGAAATGATTCAAAACACGATCAGCCTGAGTGAAAGAACAGTTTACGATATTATGACACCTCGGGTTGATATGGTGGCAATTGAGGTTTCTTCATCAATTGAAAGCGTTAAAGAAATGTTTTTTGAACATCAATTTTCACGTGTCCCCGTTTATCGTGAAGACAAGGATAATATTCTCGGGATTTTAAGCGAGAGAGATTTCTTTACTGCATTAATAAAGAACGAGGAGATTGAACTTTTAGAGATGGTTTCCGAACCTTATTATGTTTCTAAAACAACAAAAGTAAATGAACTCATTCAAGAAATGCAAAGATTGCAGAAGCATTTTGCTGTAGTTGTAGACGACTATGGGGGAACGAATGGGATCGTTACTATGGAAGATGCCCTGGAAGAGATTGTCGGAGAAATTTATGATGAGTACGACGATATCGAAGGGGAAGAACTGGTAATTATTGATCCGAATCGATATTATGTAAAGCCTGAAATGGATCTTGAAGAGCTTTTTGAAGCCCTTGACCTCGGTGATGCTCCGGAAAGTCAATTTTCTAGTGTCGGCGGTTTTGTCTATGGATTATGTGACGGAATGCCTTATGAAGGTCAAATTGTAAGTTACCAACATAATGTTGAAGAAATCTCTGATGATGAAGATATAGTGACCACTTATACTCTCAGTTTTACAATCTCAAAGTTTGTGAACCGGAGAATTAAAGATTTGGAACTTAAAATAACCGGCATCCCAAACGAAGATTAATAAGGAGATGACAAAAATCTCCTTTTATTAATTGCAAATCATCTCAAAAAAGTGAAGGATAAGATTGTTATAATTTAAGGATGGTAAAAGGAATTAAATACCTTTGACATCATCAATAGATAAATAAAAAAAACATTTACATTTTACTCAAAAAGTAGTAAAATATATATGTTATAATTAGCAATGTTTTCAATAAGTTTTCAATATCGGGACAAACAAAAGAATATTGAATTATTTTGTTGAAAATGATAATATTATATTGTTGCAAATGAGTACGAATTAAGGAGTGAAAATTATGAATGGTTCTCAAGTAGTAAAAAGAACGTTGCCGCTGGTTATCGCTTTAGTAGTGATAATCGCTATAGCCGTTTCCTGTACAATATTTAATAGAGATAAGGCCGTTCCGAGCATCAGTGAACCCAATGAAATATATTTTGAGGTTGACGAGGCCGGAAGAAAGTTTTCAATGACTAACCAAGACATCTATACGCAATTGAAAAACAATTTTGGATTGTCTGTGTTAATTGAAATGATTGATACTGATCTCTTAAAGTCCGGGGAAAATTATTATAATGCGGTAACAGAAGATGAAATATTAGAAGCAATTGAAGAAGACAAATTCCCGAATGGCAGAGAAGACATAAGCGAAGAAGATATTGAGAAAGCCGAAAAGAAGTTTTCTGAAGATATGCTTGTAAATAACGGACTAAGAACCGAAGAAGATATTATGAAACATTATCGCTTGCAAGTAGCAAAGAGAAAATATGCGGAAGCACAATTGGAAAAACAAATTAAAGAAGCGGACGAGCTAGCAAAAGAAGATAAAAGTAAAGAGCCGTTCTTTACTGAAAAGGAATACGAAACTCAGTATAAAGCCGATTATCAAAACGGCTATTGGGCAATTATCGTTCCCTTTACTTCCGAAGAGGAAGGAAAACAACTTCTAAAACAACTAGGCATTACTATTCATGAGAAAGATACTTCTGTCTCCGGCGACTTTACAAAATGGGTCAGAATGGAAGGAGATACTGAAGTTCCGCTGACAACTGCAGAGGTTGTTAAGGTTTTTATCGATATGTATAATGCAGTTAATTCTCATAAACTTGAAAATTATCCCAATGATACTTTGACCCTGATTAAGGGCATTCAATACGATATTAATGATACAGGAAGATATACTTTCAATACTGAGGTAGCTTCTGAAGATGATAATCAAAGATTGAATGAATTCTATTATTCTTATGAAAAAATTACCGAGTTTAATGCTTCAATTCAAAACTATTTGAAAGTCTCAATGAAGAATTATACTAATTATGAAAATGAGGAAATCACTTCCGGTCAGAACTTCTTCACTCCAACGCTAAAATCATATGTAAATAATTCGCTTTTTGTCTATATTTTAAAACTTGACGAAGAGGTTGCTCCGAAACTTGAAGATGTCCGCGATGAAGTATATAAAACTTTATTCGAAAAGGAATTAACAGAAAATTATATCGAAGAACAAATTCTGAAATTAAGAGAAGATAGTGGTTTTAAAATTTATGATGAATTGTTAGAAGAAAACTATCTTGCCCAAATAAGGACTTTTGATATTGATCATTCCAAGACAAAGGACGAAAGTAAAGAGTTGGTAGCAAAAGTCGGAGATATTGAATATTCTGCCGATGAACTCTTTGAAAATATGGACAAGCGTTTCGGAATGAGTCTCGCTTTGAATCGGATTAATTATTTCCGTCTTCTGAATAATACTGAATTGAATAATATTTATGATTATTATAATTCAGATTTGAAAGAGAAGGATAGAATCCTTAATCCCGATAAATGGCAAGATGTTAAGGAATCTGTCCGATCCGTCCGCGATAATTTCTTAAGAAATGCCTTTGCAAATTATGGATTCCCCGCTACTTATGGTTTTAAAAACTTCGTTAAAGATTATTTCGGTGTTCAAGACGAAAATGAATTAAAGTTCTATTTCTTATATCGTGAGATTATTTCTGATTATACCGAAGACATAAGTTCAATAGAAGACCTTGAAGCTAGTTCCGAATTATGGGTCGCTTATCAAGAAAAAATGCAAGAGATTGCTGATGAATTTTTCTCGGTTAAAGGTATTCATATTCTGATCTCGGTAAATGATGATGCCGGCAAACCAGTTGATCCGGAAGATTGGAAACCATATCAAAAACAACTAGCAGAGGAATTGTTTGTGGAAATATGGAAATATTACAATTCAGAACCGGGAACATCTTCTGAAAAACTAGAAGCTATCGCAAAATTTTTCGCCGATTCTCCCCGCTTCCTTGCCGGAATGGGTCAGAATGTTGAGGCCCAACCCGAAGGTTTTGATTATGTACTTGAAACAGAAGATTATAAATTTGAGTTTTCAAAATACAAATCAGCCGGTTTATCTGTTGTATTCCAAGACTTGGGCACATTTGGTCCCGGAAAAATGGTTAAAGCTTTTGAGGATGCCGTAAAGGAAATGTGGAAAGCTAATCCGAAATCCGAGGAACCTACTGTGTATACAGATATGGAAACAGGAGAATATAAACCGATAATTACCCAATTCGGTTATCACGGTTATGTAAATTTAAGTTCAACTGATATATCAAAATGGTATTATTCTTCTGATGAAGAAAAACAAGAACCAGGAATTCTTCCGACGCTACAAATGGTGAAGACTTATCTTAAAGATAGCGAAAGTTCTCATCTCTTAGATGAAGAAGGTAATAAAACTGAAGAGGAATTCACAAGCGCCATGGAAACTGCGATTAATACCTATTTTAAACCGGTACATGAAGAAATCTCAGGTTCCCATTATGTGACAATTAAATTATATGAAGAATTACAAGGTTTAGATTTCACTTTCAATTCTAAAAATTACACCGAGGCTAAATTCAACGAATTCATCCAAGGAAGAAGAGAATCCTACCAGTCCAATTTGAAATATTTTACTGTTGAAGAAGAATAAAAATTCAGGCCTTGAGAATTCAAGGCCTTTATTTAAAAAATAAAATGTGAGAGGAAATTAATGGAGTTTTGCATTATCGGTAGCGGGTCAAGGGGAAACATGACTTATATCAAATCTAATGAAACCAGGATCTTGCTTGATGCCGGTATATCCTTACCCGATGCCAAGAAGCGGACTCTTAATCATGAACTTGATTTAGATAATATCGATGCGGTTTTAATTACCCATGAACATGGAGATCATGTTCGCTTTCTATCGACTATTCTAAAAAGGACGAATGCTATACTTTACATTAATAGATTGTCCTTTGACGCTATTCCGGAAGTTGAAAGATTGAAATTATTAAATTATCGGATTAAGTTTATTGAAGAAAATAAGAAATACCGAATCAATGATTTGGAGTTTCTGACCTTGAAACTGTCCCATGACAGTGCCAACATCTTCGGTTATGTCTTTATGGCTGGAGAGAAAAGGCTGGCTTATATTACTGACACCGGATTTTTTCCAATTCATTACATCAATATATTAAAACAAGTCGATGCTATTATTATCGAAGCCAATCATGATGTTACGATGTTGATGGAGAGCGAGAGAAGCTGGTATTTAAAAGAACGGATTTTGTCACCCCTCGGACATATGTCTAATCATATTTGTGTTCAGATATTGGAAACAGTTTTGAACGGTAGACAGAGGTTTGTTGTTCTGGCTCATATCAGTCAGGAATGCAATCACCCAGACATTGTTGATAATGATATCATCCAAGTGTTGAAAAAAACTTATCAAGGTGAAATCGTGATGGCCTCTCAATTTGAAGCCTCGCATTTATATAAAATTTAAGTCTCTTATTTCTGATTTAAAAGGAGAAAAGCATGAAGAAAATATTATTTGTTTTAACATTACTGACCGGCCTTGTAATTATGAGTGCATGTGGCGGTGAAAAAAATCCGGAAATTTCTACCCCCAACGATGCTTATTTTACGGCAAAAGAAGGTGAATATACCTATACCTTTACAAATAAACAGGTATACGATGAACTGAAAAGTCAAGTTGGCTATAATCTCTTGATTGATATGTTCGATAAAGATCTTCTCTCAGCAACCAAGAAAGGCAACAAAAGCTATATGGAGTCGGTTACCGAGGAAGAGATTACCGAGAAAGTTGAAGAAGATATCTTTCTGAAAGGGAAGGAAAACCTTACAGAAGATGAAATTGAAAAAGCAAACACTGACTTTTATGATAGAATGTTTATCCAATTCGGTTTTAATACCGAAGTTGAAGTTCGCGATTATTATCGTTTGAATCTGGCAAAAAAGGCTTATGCCTATGATCTATTAAAAGAAAAATATAATGAGGAAGACTTTACGGACAAACAATATCAGGACTATTATGAGAACAATTATAAGAAAGGCTATTATGCCATTATATTAGCTTATGAGACCCCGAACCTTGTTACTAAAGCTTTAGAAACTTGGAACCGTAAAATCGTTAACCGGGTATGGATGAATATTGAAGGCGAGGATCTTTCTGAACAGGAAATCGTTAAGACTTTTATTGATTTATATAATACTGCAAATTCCCATAAGGCAGAAAATTATCCTGAGTCTTCCTATATTCTAAACGATGGCGAAGAGTATAGTATTGTTAACGGAAAGATAGTCTTTGATTTAGAAAAGATCGATGATCTTTTCTACACACATAATGATATTCTTACCTATGACTCTTTAATTCAAAAACAACTATCTGATAATCTTGTAAGCTATGGCGAAGGCTCTAATTTCTATACCGCCGCCGCTCTTAGTAACGCCTCAGGCAATCTACATTATTTGATAATGGAAATAGATGAAAAGGACGTATTACCTTTTAATGAGGTAAAAGAAGAAATAAAAGAAAAGCTTCTTGAGGGTAATTTATCTTCTACTTTCATTGCAACAAAAATGGCCGAACTCAGAGCTAAAAATAATTTGATTATTTATGATGATGAATTTGAAGAAAAATATGAAGCTCAAGTAAAGACATATAAAATTGAATTCAATAGAACTAAAAAACTTAATGGTAATCTGGTTGCGAAAACAGATGTAAAAGAATATTCAGCCGATGATCTTTTTAGAGTGATGAGTGAAGGTTATGGGTTGACATTAGTTGCATCTAGGATTGAATATCAAAGATTATTAAATAGTCCGTTGTATAATAAAATTTATTCAATGGATAAGAGTTTAAAAGAAGCGAATCGAATATTAGATGAAGACCAATATACCGCTATTAAGAAAGAAATCGAAGATGAAAAGAAAGCTTTCGAAGCCGGGGAATATAAAGATTATGGTTATCCGGCAAGTTATGGTTGGAAAAACTTTATTAAAGCCAGATATGGTCTTCAAACCGAAGAAGAGGTTTTTGAACAATATGTATATAATCGAGTCAGAGATGCGTATGGTAAAAGCTTAGGTAAAATTACTGCTGCTGATTCAGAACTTGCAGTTTTCTATAAAACCCAAATGGAAAAAGTTGTTTCCGAATATTTCAAAGTTAAGGGTATTCAACTTTTGATTGAACTTAAGGATGAAAAAGGCAATAAAGTTA
This sequence comes from uncultured Acholeplasmatales bacterium, assembly GCA_937877075.1. Lineage (GTDB taxonomy): Bacteria > Bacillota_I > Bacilli_A > ML615J-28 > CAG-698 > DTU067. Next base: position 11,181 of record CALEGD010000139.1, on the reverse strand, counting down.
ATCCTGAAAATTGGACTACTACCCAAAACGAGTATGCAAAACTCTTTTATAAAGAAATCCTCGAATATCTTGCGGTTGAGTTAAAGGAAAACGAGACCTACGCAAAAAGGTTTGAAGCTATTGTTACCGCTTATCAAAAAGCTCCACGCTTTAAAGCTGGTATTATTCAAGAAGCACAATTTCAACCGCTTCCTCAAAATCAATATCAATATGAAGGAATTGACATTTCAAAATACAAGACTGCCGGTCTTAGCGTTAGATTTATCGATCTCGGCATTTTTACCAACAATTCCAAACACGAAGAATTGGAAGCAGCGGTAAAAGAAATTTGGGACAATGATCCCAAAAGCAAAACACCGACTGTTTATGGAAGCGATAAGCTTGAAGACATTCCTTATATCATTACTAATGAAGGTTATCATGTCTATGTCAATTTGGAGTCTACTCCTCTGGCAGAGTGGGAAGAAGGTAAGGTCATTCCGACAATCGAGCAGATTATGACCTATGAAGAAAATTCATCCGCTTCTAATCTAACTACCAAAATCAAATCAGCGATTACTAATTATTATAAACCTATTTATAATGAATTAATTGGCAACAATAATATAATTGTTAATTCATTTAAAGAAATAAAAAAACTTAATGTCAGTTTTAGTCATAATCATTTTGATGTTTCCGATTTTAATAGGTACATAGAATTACAAATTGCTAATGGCAAAAAACAGTTGAAATATACTGACTAATGAAAGATCTCTGTTATACAGAGATTTTTCAATTCCATTGAAAAGGAGACTAAAAAAATGTATAATATACATAATAATAATGATGGAGGATACTATGAGTATTTTTAAACTACATAGTGATTATAAACCGATGGGTGATCAACCCGTGGCGATTGAAAGTTTGGTTAACAATCTCAAAAATGGAGTTAAAGAACAAACCTTACTTGGCGCTACTGGAACCGGTAAGACCTTTACAATCGCCAATGTAATTGAAAAAATCGGGAAGAAAACCTTGGTCCTCGCTCATAATAAAACTTTAGCCGGCCAACTTTATAGTGAACTTAAATCATTCTTTCCAGAGAATAGGGTTGAATATTTTATTTCTTATTACGATTATTATCAACCTGAGGCATATGTTGCGAAAAAAGATCTTTATATTGAAAAAGATTCAAGTATTAATGATGACATCGATCAAATGCGTCATAGTGCCGTCAGTTCTTTGTTAGAACGTGATGATGTTATTGTTGTTGCCAGTGTCTCCTGTATTTATGGAATTGGTGATCCCGAGGATTATCGGGAAAAGATGCTGACGCTTAGAGCGGGTGATGTAGTAAATAGAACAGAGATTCTTGAAAGATTAATAAATATGCAATATGTCAGAAATGACTATGAATTTAAACGCGGTGTCTTTAGGGTTAAGGGTGAATCAATAGACATTATACCGACATATGAAAAAGATGAAGCCATCCGAATAGAATTTTTTGATAATGAAATTGAGAAAATAAAGATTATTGATGTTATTTCCGGTAAAGCTTTGGCTGAAAAAACAATTATTAATCTTTTTCCGGCCACTCTATTTGCTGTCGGTGAATGGAAGATGGAAGAGGCAATTCGGCGCATTAAAACCGAATTGGAAGAGAGAATAGCAGAGTTTGAATCCCAAAACAAATTACTTGAAGCCCAAAGGATAAAACAAAGGACCGAATACGATATTGAAATGTTAGAAGAAATCGGAATGTGCAGTGGAATCGAAAACTATTCCCGACATTTAAGTTTAAGGAAAGAAGGAGAAACTCCATATACATTAATGGATTTCTTTGAGAAGAATTTCCTCTTGGTTATTGATGAATCTCATGTTACCTTACCTCAGGTAAGAGGAATGTATGCGGGAGATCGTTCCCGGAAAATGAATCTTGTGGACTATGGATTTCGTCTTCCTTCTGCTCTGGATAATCGTCCTTTACGTTTTGATGAGTTTTATGAGAAATTAGATCAAGTCATTTATGTCAGTGCAACCCCGTCCGACTATGAAAAGTCTCGGAGTTATGAGATAATAGAACAAATTATTCGACCGACTGGCTTGCTTGATCCTCAAATAGAAGTTCGTCCCACTGCTGGGCAGATTGATAATTTGATTAAGGAAATTTACCAACGTATTAAAGCCAATGAAAGGGTATTGGTTTTAACCCTGACAATCAAAATGAGCGAAGACTTAACAAAATATTTGAAAGAACTTGATATCAAGGTAGCTTATCTTCACTCAGAAATCAAATCGCTAGAAAGAATGGAGATCATTCGTGAACTCCGGCAAGGAAAACATGATGTATTAGTCGGAATTAATCTCTTAAGAGAAGGACTTGACATTCCTGAGGTTTCTTTAATCACTATTCTTGATGCTGATAAAGAAGGTTTCCTCCGTAGTGAAACTTCCTTGATACAAACGATTGGACGCGCTGCCAGAAATGTAAACGGAAAAGTTATTATGTATGCCGATAAGATAACCGACTCTATGAGAAAAGCTATTGAGGAGACTTATCGACGTCGCCTTATTCAAGATAATTATAATAGCGAACATAATATTATTCCCCAAACAATTTACAAGCATATTACTGATTCCTTGGTTATAACCAAGGAAGTTAAGGAAGAAAAGTATATTATTGATTCCGGGAATTTAAATAAAATGAGTAAAATTGAAAAGAAAAATCTTCTGACCAATTTGGAGGCTCAAATGCGTGAGGCAGCTCGGAAATTAGACTTTGAACAAGCAATGGCTTTAAGAGATATCATTTTTGAAATCAAAACAGATATGAGGTAATTTATGAATAAGAAAAAAGTCATAGTTGGAATTTCCGGCGGTGTTGACAGCGCCGTCAGTGTCATCCGGCTTTTGGATCAGGGATATGATGTAGAAGGAATTTTTATGAGGAATTGGGATTCCTCTTTAAATAATGATATTAAAGGTAATCCCCATATTCTTGACCCTGTTTGCCCACAAGAGACAGACTATCTTGATGCCATTGAAACTGCGAGAATTCTCGGGATTCAACTTCACAGAGTTGATTTCGTTCAGGAATATTGGGATAAAGTATTTTCTTACTTTTTAAGAGAATACCAAAATAATCGCACCCCCAATCCGGACATTCTCTGTAATAAGGAAATTAAGTTTAAGTGTTTTTTAGAGAAAGCGGAAGAAATGGGGGCCGATTATATAGCGATGGGTCATTATGCTCGAGTTCGCCATTTCCCGAAAATTCAACTATTACGTGGTGTTGATGCCTCGAAGGATCAGAGTTATTTCCTTTGTCAGTTAACAAAAAATCAGCTTTCCAAAAGCCTTTTTCCAATCGGTGATATGTATAAAAGTGAAGTTCGCCGCTTGGCTGAAAAATATCATTTGAATGTCGCAAAGAAAAAAGATTCAACCGGGGTCTGTTTTATTGGCGAGAGAAATTTTAAAGATTTTTTAAAAAATTATCTTCCGGCTAATCCCGGAAATATTCAAACTATGACCGGTGAGGTTGTTGGCAGACACGATGGTACGATGTATTATACAATCGGTCAAAGGCATGGATTGGGACTTGGTGGTGCCGGTGAACCTTGGTTTGTTATCGGTAAAGATGTAAAACGGAATATTCTGCTTGTCGGCAGAGGTTCTGAACAAGGAATCCTTTTTTCAAATCGTGCCATTATTAAGGATATAAACTGGCTGGGCGAGGATTTTACCAAAAGATCTTGCGCCGTAAAATTCCGTTATCGAAGCAAGGACATTAACGCGCAAATCAGAAAAATTGATTCCGACACGATAGAAGTCAGTTATCCCGGGAAGGCAAAAGCAGTAACGCCGGGACAGGCAGCGGTTTTTTATGACGGTGAGATCTTACTTGGTGGGGGAACAATAGATCAAGTTTATAAGGATAATAATTTAAGACCTTATTAAAAGGGAAGGAGAATTATATGGAAGAAACTTTATACGGGGTGGTAACCAAGGTTACATATTATAGTGAGGAAACACATTTCGGAGTCGTTCGAATTAAATTAGATTATAAAGATTTGGAAATAGCAAAATACAAAGCAAAACTATTTTCCAATTTATTAACGGTTACATGCAACTTTGATCGTCGACCGGTGATAGATGAAGAATACGATTTTACCGGAAACTTTGTCACCAATCAATATGGAACTCAATTTAAAGCAAAAAGTTTTTTCCGTAAGAACGAAAATACCTTAGAAGGTGTTATTGCCTATCTTTCGAGCGATCTTTTTCCCGGTATCGGAAAAGTTGCAGCAAGTAGAGTCTTTGAAACCTTTGGGAAGGATTGTCTGGTCTTGATTGAAAGGAATCCTGAAGTTTTAGAGGATGTTGTCGGTCTCAATCAAAAACAAAAAGAAACTCTAAAAACAAATATTGTTGGATTGGAACATAATAAGCGTTTACTTGTTAATATTCTTGATTTAGGAATTACGATGAAAACTGCTTTGAAGTTAATCAAAGTTTTTGGAGATAATGCTGATGAAATCATTAAAGAAAATCCTTATAAGTTAATTGATTTTGTGGAAGGATTTGGGTTTAAAAGAGCCGATCGAATCGCCCTTGCACTTGGGGTTCAAAAAGATAGTGAAATCCGAATCTTTGCTTTAACTGCTTATATTTTAAAGGAAAGTTGTTTTTCATCAGGAAATGTTTATTTGGAATATGATGAATTATTTCAAAAAATCTGTAATGAAATTAATGTTGATGAAGAAATCTTCTTTTTGCCTGATTTTGAAAAAGTCTTGAAAAAATTGATTGTTGATAAAAAAATTATTCTTGATGAAGAGAAAAATATATATTTATATCAACTCTATCTTTCGGAAAATATTCTTGCTCAAAAAGTAAGAGAATTCCTTAATCGAGAAAATAATAATGGATATAATATAAATGATATCAATAAAATAATAAAAAAGGTTTCTGAAAAAGACGAAATAGATTATACGGAAAAACAAAGATCAGCAATAATATCAGCTCTGCAAGAACCGCTGTTAATTATTACCGGAGGTCCTGGCACCGGCAAATCAACAATTATTAAAGCGATTATCAATTGCACTCTCGAATTGTCTCCTAGTGAATTGATAGCTGAAAAACTTGCATTGCTGGCTCCGACAGGAAGAGCCGCTAAAAGATTGAATGAAATCTGCAGTTTCCCTGCTCAGACAATTCACCGTTTTCTCGGTTATGAAGGTCAAGGAATCTTTAAACTTGGTCCTGAAGCTAAAACCGATGCAAAGATTGTAATAATTGATGAGTTTTCAATGGTAGATGTCCGTTTGGCAGCCCGTCTCTTTTCAAGTCTTGAGCCTGATGTAAAAGTCATTATAGTCGGTGATGTCGACCAACTCCCTTCAGTTGAACCCGGAGAGGTACTTGCGGACCTGATTGCTTCTAAGGAAATTAAAACAGTTCGTCTTGACAGAATTCATCGCCAGTCATCCGAATCGACAATTATCTCACTTGCACACTCGGTTAATCAAGGTATAATAGAAGAAAATTTACTTCAAAAACAAAACGATCGAAATTTTATAAGAGTACAGGATAATAGTATAGTGGCTGGGATATTGAAGACTGTTGAACAAGCAATGGCAAGCGGAATGGATTTAATCAAAGACATTCAGATTTTAGTTCCGCTTTATAAAGGTGAAATCGGAATTAATGCCATCAACGAAAAAATGCAAGAAACCTTCAACCCCGGAGACGGCAATGAGATCAAACATCTGAATCGCATCTTTAGAGTTAATGATAAGGTTATTCAACTTGTCAATCGAAGCGAGAAAAAAGTAATGAATGGTGATATCGGTCATATTATTTCTTTAAATATGGAAGATGGTGAATATCACGGTATAACAGTGATGTTTGACTTTGGACCGGTTGATTATGATCGGGAAGAGCTTGAAGATTTAATTCATGCTTATGCAATCTCAATTCATAAATCTCAAGGCAGTGAGTATGATTTGGTAATTATGCCTTTTTCTTATAAATATTATATAATGTTAAGGAGAAAACTGGTTTATACTGGGATTACCAGAGCCAAAAAGTTTTTGATTATGCTCGGTAATCTTGAAGCTTTTACTCGAGGAATTAGTGGATTAGAAATAAAAAGAAAGACGAGACTAGCAGAAAAAATTAAAGACAATTTTAATTTTTCTCTAGATTATGAAGATGTTAAAAATGATTTTATGGAAAATCTTTCACCTTATGATTTTTTGGATTAAAGAGTATAATATTATTGCACAAGATGCAATGCTTTAATCGAAAAGAGGTGGAACTTTGAATAAGGCTTTATCGTATATGGTAATTGGCGCTCTTGGTTCTAGTGCGGTCTTTCTTTATTTAAACAATAGAGAAATGATCAATAGTAAAATGCACAAACTAAAACGAGAAGGTATGAATAAGATTAAAAAGATTAAAGCAACAATTGAATAGTTTTATTCAACGGGCATAGACATTTGTCTATGCTTTTTAACGCAAAAATGCTTTAAAATAATAATATATAAGGGGAGGTTGATTATGAAAGAAAAGTTTAAAAAAATAATTATTCCTCTGGTGATTTTGATTCTGATTGTTTTTGGTTTTTTCTTTAAAAAAGAAGAGGAAAACCAAGAGACGATTAATAATGATATTCCGGTTCCGATAAGTGATATAATTATTGAAATTAAAGGAGAGGTAAAATACCCGGGTCTTTACCAGATTTCAAGTACAGCTAGGGTCTATGAGGTGATTAATATTGCTGGGGGATTTACTGCTGATGCTGATTATTCTGTTTTAAATTTAGCGGAAAAAGTGAAGGATGGCTCGGTTATTCATATCGCTTCAAGAAAAAAGTCTGAAAATAAAATATCCCTTAATTATGCATCCTTAGAAGAATTAATGACTCTAAAAGGAATCGGTGAAGTAAAAGCCAGAAGTATCATTGATTACCGGGAGGCTGTCGGAAGGTTCCGTTCACTGGATGAACTTAAGAATGTACAAGGTATATCTGAAAATCTGTTTGAACAGATTAAAGAACAACTCATCTTATAAACATTTTCTTAATAACTTCTTTCTTATCGCTCTTCTTTTTCTTTTTTTTCTTCTTTTACTAAATCAGGCCTTGGCGGTACTTCCTTTTATTATTCTTGCTTATTATCTCTTTCGAAAGAACAAATTATTATTTAAAGCGTCGGTGGTTTTGATTGCTTCGGTGTTTATTCATTTTCTTTTGCTTGAATATTTTGTTAAACCCGACAATAATTCAACATTTTCCGGAAAAATTGTCGATTTAGAAAAAAAGGAGAAGCATCAAAAAATTACTTTAAAAAAAGGGGTTTTTAAACTCTTAATTTATGATTATGACTTTAGAAATCTTTCCGTCGGAGATATTGTTCAGGGGAAAGGTTTGGCCTTAGACGTGGATCCGGAAAGAATTGAAGGTGGATTTAATTATAAAGATTATTTAAAACATAAAAAGACAATTAAAAATGTCATCTGTGAAGAGATAGAAGTTAAGGGAAGAGGTATCTCCATCAATTTAATAAAATATTATTTTCTTAATTATCTGGAAAATAATTTTCAAGGAGAGTCGCTCGCCTTTATGAAGGCAATGCTAATCGGTGATGATGCCTTGTTTTCGGAAGAATTTAAAGGAGCGATTGCAAATAACGGCATTCTCCATCTTTTCGCAGTTTCCGGATTACATATTATTCTTTTTGTAGATATAATAAACAAAATTCTACAATCTTTTAGAATTAAAGAGAATATAATTATTTCTGGAACTTGTCTTTTTTTATTTTTTTATCTGATTATTACCAGTTTTTCAGCTTCCGTTCTTCGTGCTGCTTTAATGTATTATTTAGCCGTAATAAATAAAAGCTTAAAACTTGGATTTTCATCCCTAGATGTTATTTCCATTTGTTTTATTATTTTGATCCTGATTAATCCTTATTATATGTATGATTATGGCTTTATCTTGAGCTTTCAAGCTTCCTTGGTAATAATCCTCCTATCACCATTAATTTCAAAAATAGGCCATTTTAAACAACTTTTAATTATTTCTATTTTTGCAGCTTTAATTACTCTTCCGGTTGTTATCAATATCAATAATGATATCAATCTTTTAAGTCCTTTTACAAATGTGATTTTCATTGATTTGATTGAAGGAATTATACTTCCACTATCTTTGGTCGTTTTATTTTTGCCGAGATTAAGTAAAGTTTATGAATTTTTAGTCATTGCCTTTGAAAAATTGACCGTCTTTATTTCAAATCATCTCTATCTTCCTATAAGATTGCCGGACTTTAGTTTTCTTACAACAATGATTTACTATGTGCTTCTTATAACTCTTGGATTATTTTATCATAAGAGGTCTTTAAAGAATATTTTGATAGTCTCAAATATTTTCTTTATTTTAATCTTAGCAAATATTAAGTTTTTTAAGGTAAGCGGTGAGGTAAACTTTCTTGATTTGGTCAATGGAGAATCCGTTTTGATAGAAACACCTTTTAATGAATGTACGGCTTTGATAGACACAGGTGATGGCAGCAATAATGATGTAATTGATTTTTTGAAAAGTCGCGGTATTAAGAAACTAGATTATTTATTTATAACTCATAATCATTATGATCATAATGGTGGAGCTTTCGAAGTAATTGACAATTTTTTTGTAAAGAATATCGTCATAAGTGCATATGATGATAGTGGAATAGGTAAATATCCAAAAATTATTCGGGTAAAGGCGGGGGACAGGGTCAGCTGTGGGAAAACTGTCTTTCATATTATCCATCCCGATGATAATTATTCAGATGAAAATGATAATAGCATCATTATTTATACAAAACTTGGAAATAAAAATTTTCTCTTTCTTGGCGATGCCGGTAAAGAGGTAGAAGCAAAAATTATAGATTATAATCTTGAAGTTGATGTAATCAAAGTCGGACACCACGGAAGCGCTACTTCTACAAATCCGGAATTTATTTCCAAACTCAGACCGGAATATGCGATCATCCAAACTGGGAGGATTGAAAAATTTGGTTTTCCTCATAAACAAACGATCGTTACTCTTGAAAGTCTCAATGTGAAGGTTTTTCGGACCGACCAACATTATTCGATAAAATATCGTTTCCGGAAAAATGAAAGTATATTTGAAATTATCAGGTAAATAATAATCTTGTCCATTAAATGTTATTAAAATAACATTTGATGAGTATATATAGAAGGTGCTCTTGGGCACCTTTTCTGTTTTTTAAAATTTATTAGGAAAGTCCTCTAATCTAAAAAAGTTAAATTTTAGCAAGTGAAAATTTATTTTAATTTTGTTCTCCTTGACAAACGATATTGGATGATTTATCATATTAAATGGAGGGTAGTTATGAAATGTAGAAATTGCGAAAGAGAAATCCAAGACGACGTCAGATTTTGTCCGCATTGTGGAAAACAAAATGAATCGTCAATAGCCGAAGTAGATATTATTAAAGCTCATACTTGGCACCCAGTTGAAAAAAATAAAACTAATATGGTGACCAATGCCTTAGTATGCGGCTCGATTTCTGTGGCTGTTAGTTTCTTTCTGGGGAGTTTTTTTCCGATAATTGGAATTGTACTCGGTTTTATTGCTGTTTATTATGGTCTAAAAACTATTAAATCCCCTTCCGTAAAAAAGGCGGTTCTTGGAACTACATTAGGGTTTTTAGGCATTGTTTTTGGTGGGATTTATCTTGCGACTGTAGGGATTCAAACTCGAACAATTAACAATCTCAATGAAAAGTATCAAGAAAAATTTAATCTGGTTTTACCAGATAAAAGCCCGGATTCATATGTCATAAATAATAATCTTGTTCCTAGGTATTCTTTTCATGTAAATGAATTTCATTATACTCTGAGTGAACAAGAAATGGAGAAATTCCTTTTTAGCGAAGTTCCTTGGGAGAATCTTCCTTTAAACCATCAGCTAAGTAGTAAATTTATTGAACTTGAGTTTAATGCACATAGTGGTTTTTATTTCTGTTACGATAATGAATTGGAAAGTTACATCCTTCCAAATCTCAATAAAGAATATGATATTGTCATAATTGTTCTAGATACTAACAAAGGTAAACTTTCAATTTATGAAATTTGGGTGTGAATAAATGGAACTTTCTAATATCTATTTGTTTACAGGAGTGGAATCACTCTTAATAAACAATAAAATAGATCGCATTGTCAGAGAATCGAAAGCGGATGAATTTAATATCAGCATCTATGATGAGGAGGAAGTTAGCATCGGTGAGGCTATTCGCGATGCTGCAACGCCCCCTTTTATTTCTGATAGAAGAGTTGTAATATTAAAAAATCCAAAATTCTTGACATCGGAAAAGACGCTTAATAATCCAGAAAATGAAGTTTTCCTTAATTATTTGAAAAATCCTTTACCATCAACGGTTTTCATTATCAATGCTAACAATATGAAGTTAGATGAAAGAAAAGAAGTTGTCAAGAAATTAAAAAAGGCTGCTCTGGTTCAAGACATCAAACAGCTTTCAGAAATTGAGATGATTGGTTGGATTAAAAGACAATGTAATATAAATAATGTTCACATTAAGGATGATGCTGTCAGGAAATTTAGATTTCTTGTCGGGGCAAACTTGCAAAATGCTAAGAATGAACTTGATAAATTAATCAATTATGCCGGATCAGGCGGAAACATTACTGTTGAAATGGTCGATAAGGTTGTTGTAAAAGAAATTCAAAACGATGCTTATGCTTTGACTAATGCCATTATTGAGCAGGATAAATCAAAAATTATTAGTTTATATAATGATTTGATTAATCTTGGAAATGATGTAAATTTTCTTTTTAGCCTCGTTTCAAAGAGTTTGAGAGAAATCCTTCTTGTTAGTATCATGTTGAAAGACGGATATCGGCAGGCTGATATTGCTTCAAAAATGAGAATCAGTAATGGACGTGCATATTATTTAGTAAAAAACGCCAGAAGTATGAATTTAAACAAGGTTAAAGAATATGTGATAAAACTTGGAAATTTAGATTATAAAATTAAAAGCGGACAGATTGATATGAAAAGTGGTTTTGAATTCTTTCTGTTCGGATTATAAAAAAAGCTCCTTTGCAGGGAGCTTTTTAATGTGTGCCGGGCATGTAATTTAATTAGGTAGTGAAAGTCTACTGTGGGGGTAC
>CALEGD010000138.1 GCA_937877075.1 uncultured Acholeplasmatales bacterium | reverse complement strand
ATTCTTGCCTCTAAAACATCACCATCTTCAAGATATACCTTTATTCCCTTTTCGGTTTCTTCTAATCTTACAACTCGTGCATTCAAGCGAAATTTAACTCCGTTAACCGCTGCATTTTCCGCATAAGCAATTGCCATTTCATAAGGACTTACTATCGCGCTTGTAGGGGCGTGGAGAGCATATTTAACCTTCGAAGATAAATTTGGTACCAATTTTTGAGCCTTTTCCCCAGAAATAATCTCTAAACCTTGAACCTTATTTCTTAAACCCTTTTGGTATAGAATCTCTAGCTTTGCTTTTGATTCTTCATCAAAAGCAATAACCAGGGCACCGTTTCTCTTGTAAGGAAAATCAAGCTCTTTGGCTAATTCTTCAAACATCTCGCTACCAAGAACATTAAATTTAGCCTTGAGCGTCCCCGGTTCAGTATCGAATCCGGCATGGACGATTCCGGAATTAGCTTTTGTGGTTCCGTTAGAAATATCATTTTCCTTGTCTAAAACCAAAACACTGACATCATAACGGGATAATTCCCGAGCAACAGATGATCCGATAATTCCACTGCCGATAATAATAACATCTTGCATAAACATTACTTCCTTTCTAAAAAATAAAAAAGCCACAAAATAAATGCAAATGATATCATTTATTTACCATTTGATTTTTTTATTGTGACTCTCTACAACTCTCTTACAATAATGTTATGCAATTTATTAGTGACTTATTATATTGTTATTATATCATTATTGAAAACGCTTGTCAAATAAGGGTTAATTAAATATAATAACAAAAATATTAGACCAGCAATTTTTACCGGTCTGATTTTATTGATTAATTAAATTTCCCGAAATTTTTCCAAAGTTCTTCGTTGCTTGTAGAACAGGCAGTGGCCCCGCTATTTAATATCTCAAAAACTTGTTCTTCAGTTGTAATCAAACCTCCGGAAATATAGTTAGCAGGGTGTTCTTTCATTAAGGCCGAGATTACATTTGGGATTATTCCTGGCATAATTTCAATATTTTCAATTTTGAAACGACGAATATTATGAAGTGCGGAATCAAAAGATTGCCGATCAACCATAAAAGCGCGGTAGATATAATCAAGTCCATAAGTTTCTGCCCATTTGATGACACTGCTCTTAATGGAAATAATTCCATCAGGACATACTACTTCCTTAATATATCTGACTGCGGATTCATCCCTGCCAAAACCATCAATCATATCAAAATGAAGAAAAATTACTTTGTTATGTTGATGGGCTTTCTCTACAACTTCTTTAATAGTTAAGATGTCTCCATGTAACAAAAATATTACTGAGCATTTGCTTTTAAGCGCTCTCTTAAAAGCTTCATCATCTTTCACTGCAGCAATAATTTTTGAAATTTTGAAATAATTTTTGAAATTCATTTGTAACACTCCTTGTATAATATCTTCTCTAATCTTACAAAAATTGTTTTAGTATGTTATAATATAATAAATTATTTTGGAGGTTGTATGAAAAAAAGCACAAGTTTTCTCATCATTATCTTCATTTACATCTTTACCTCTTCAGTAAGTATATTTTTATTTAGTGTACTTCCTTGGGATAGTTTTATTTTAAAAGTTATTGTTTGCGACTTAATTGCAACTTTTATTATCTTTCTCTTTAGTTCAATTTTTAGGAACTCCTCAACCTACGATCCATATTGGAGTGTAGCACCACTATTCATTTTCCCGTTTTTCCTAAAAGAATTGAATTTTAAGACCTTACTTTTAATAATTCCAATTGTGATTTGGGGAATAAGACTAACAGGAAACTGGATGAAAACATTCAAAAGTCTTCGAATTCAAGACTGGCGTTATGATTATTACAAGCATAAATCAAGAAAACGCTGGCCTTTTGTAAACTTTTTTGGAATTCATTTGATGCCGACAATTATTGTTATTGGTGTTATGCTTCCGGGATTTTTATATCTTGAAAGCAAAAATGATATTAATCTCCTAACAATAATCGGTTGTTTTGTGAGTTTTGTCGGAATCGCTCTTGAAGATTTTGCTGATCGTTCTGCTCATCGGTTCCGGAAGGTTAATCGTGAGAAAGTTATAACTACCGGTCTTTGGAAATATTCCCGCCATCCAAATTACTTGGGTGAAATCAGCTTCTGGTGGGGGGTTTATCTGATGATGTTAAGCGTTGAACCATCACGATACCTCTTTATTGTCGGGCCAATCGCTAATACCTTACTTTTTATTTTCATAAGTATTCCGTTGATGGAAAATCGACAGCTTCAAAGAAAACCAGAATATGCTATTTACCAAAAAGAAACATCAATGTTACTCTTACTTCCAAAAAGTAAAGTGGAATCCGAAGAAGTAATTAGTTAAACCTATTTTTTCTCATGAATAATTAAAGGAACAATCATTTCATCTTTTGTAAGACCCGCATGATGAGCCTTAAAAGAGGGAACTCCGGACATATTAAACATATATTGGGAAACAGCGATTGCAAAGTAGTCTCCGATAAAATCGTCTAATAATGGATGTTTGTTTCCGAATCCAAAGAGTCCTTCTTGATACAATTCTTCCTTTGAAAACAAAAGGAACTTATCACCATATTTTTTAGAAAAAAGGGAGAGAAATTCTTCCTTTTTCTCTTTTCTTAAAAAGAAATTACAAGCTCTCGGTTCAATAGAAGGTTTCCTTCTTAAACAATTCATCAATTCTAAATCACTCAAAAGATCGATCTCTTCTACATCAACAAGTCCATGATCGGCAATAACAATTACCAAAGAATCACGATTCAAAGAAGCAATCAGTCTTTCATAGGTTTTATTTATCCTTTCCACAACTGCCTTAGTTTCAAGGCTGTTAACTCCATGATTATGCTTGGTTGCATCCGGATCAGTCCAATAAACATAGGAAAAAGAACGCTTCTTTTGTTTGGAAATCTCAACCACACGGCTTACTTGCTCTTCAAAACTAGCAAAACCGTCTAAACGGAAAGAAGGAAAGATTTCAAAGGTTTCTACATCCGGTGAGAATCTCCTAATTTTCTCATAAATAGTTTCATATTTTAAATACTTTTCCTGTAGATTCTCCTTATGTATAATTTCGGGATTGTAGAAATCTTGGTTATAAAATATAATATTATTTGAATCTTCATTCGGAAAATATTGAACCCAACCTATATAACCTGAAGCGTAAGGAGGAAGCCCGGAAAGAACAGAATTAGTAGCAGCAACAGTAGTAGGCGGAAAGACAGAAGTAATCTCCTTTTTAAAATCCTGTCTTAATGCTGCATCTTTTGGTAGATATTTATATAATAGGTTAACACCAAAACCGTCAAGGAGAATCAGAAAGACATGGCGAAAATTCTTTTTTAAAACAATATCCAAATCATATATGGTTTCATAATCGACATTGACCTGATAATGCTTCAAAAAAGAATTAGATACATTTAATATTGAGTTCCGGTAATCAGGATAAGTTAATTTCATAGATAACTCCTTTTAAAAATTATAACACAATAATGCGAATTTTAGTAAATTTTAACTAATTTTGTTATTATAAAAATCCGCTTAATCTTTGAAGCAATAAATTGATTTAAATGTAAAAAAAACTTGATTATTTTCTTAAATTATGTTAAAATAATTAAGCATTGTGATGCGGGTATGGCGGAACTGGCAGACGCGCTAGACTTAGGATCTAGTCTCTCGGGGTGCAGGTTCGATTCCTGTTACCCGCACCATTTTTTATTTATACTGAAAATAGGAGTTATACAAATAAAAAGGGGTTTATTATCCCTTTTTCTTATTACCAATACCCGCTAAATAAAAGAAAGAAAGAAAGAAATCTTTTACATTAATATTATACCCCAAAGCAAAGCCATGAAATTTTTGTTCTTGGCTTTTTTCTGTTTCAATTTTTTATAACAAACTTGTCAAACCAAACCCCAAAACCTTCCGATGATTCAAAATAAGATGTATGTTCCCCGTCATTTGGATCTAACTGTGCAATCCTCTTTTCTTTGTTGATTATTAGAACTGTCGGGACTTTTCCTACTTGTTTATCTAACCAGGAGTTGTTTTTAATAATTGAATTTTCTATTGAATAGATTGTTATTTCTCTTTCTTCTATAAACTGATTAATGACTGGTTTAAAGGCCATACAAACATCACAATTACTTGTATATACATAGAGAACAAACGAGTCCCCGGAAGAAATTTTATCTTCAAGTTCTTCATAAGTAGAAAATTCAATTAATTCAGCTTTTAAATATGTTGATGGATCAAGTTCCACCGGTTTGATTTCATTGGAATTACAGGCTGATAGAATCAATAAAAATAATAATAGTGATAACCTTTTTATCATTATTTCTCCTTTACTTCGTAACCGAAGTTAGTGAATCAAAATCAATTAATAGATAATCCACACGGTGAAAAGCATAGTAAGTATTTCCATTTTCATTCGTCTCTTTTATATTGACATTATTTTTGCCTTCATAACTCCAATAGCAACCGACATGCCAGATTTTTTGAGCATCCCATCCCATTTTAATTAACATATTCTTCGTAAACATTGCATAGCCACCGCCACCACACATAATAAAAATATTCTTATCTTTCGGAAAGATTTCTTCTAAAATTGACATTGATTCTTCAAAGTTTTCAATATAACTTCCTTCGTTATCGATACTGAATAAACTTTGACCTTCATAACCTTTACCTACTTCTTCTGGTAAACCGGTTACCGGAGCTAAATAGGGATAAGGGATAACTTCAAAACCTTTTATAAATCCACTAAGATACCTGTCGCCGCCGATTTTTTCATAATCGGCAGGATCAACAAGCATACGCATATCTCTGTAAACTGTATCGCTTCTGCCGAGATAATTATCAATTGTATCTACATTTATGTTTTTATCAACACCAAATTTTCCTAAAAAACCTTCTGATACTTCCGGGGCTGGCAGTGCATCGCTTCTACAACCGGAAAGTAAAAACAAGCCAAGTAAGAGAATAAAATTACAAATCTTTTTTATCATGTTTAACCCACCTAATTTTCTTTATCCTTAGTTATCTATATTATACAAAATTTTCTCGTTTTCTTCTATCTTTTTTAATAGATTAAATATTTTTTATGTAATTTTGATTTCAAGTAAAAAAAACCACCAATAATCGGTAGCTTAATTAGATTATATCTTAAAACATATTTCTTGCTTTAATATTTTGATAACTTATTTGTAGACTTAAGAAAGGATCCTTTTCACAAATATCCTGTTCAACGACAGCCCACTTCACGCCTAGTTCTTGAAGTTTGTGATAAATACTCAGATAATCAATCTCTCCATTGAAGATTTCCGTCATCTTAGCTTCACCGTCTTCATATTTTAAATCCTTAAAATGAACAATATTAAACCGTCCTTGAAAAGTTTCAATAAAATTAAGAGGTTCAATTCCAGCAAACCTGATCCAATAAAAATCCGGCAAAAAAGAAAATAGTTTAGGATCCGTATTATCTCTTAAATAATCCATAACTGTATAATCTTTGTCTATATGTGCAAATTCATGGTCATGATTATGATAAACAAATTTTAATCCCGCATTCTTTATTTTTACTAAGGCAGGCTGTAAAACTTTCAATAATTCATCAGCTTTTACCTTGCAATTTGTTTTAAACCAACCTAGACCAATTGTATCACATCTTAATAATTTATGTTCCTCAATAATCTTTTCGGTTTCGTTGATGATACTTTCTATTGGTGTATGGGTTGCACATACTTCCAGATCTAGTTTTTTTAAGGTCTCCGCCAACCAAGCTATGCGATATTCTCCGAAAGCTGAAACTTGGATAGCATCATATCCGATTGCTTTA
>CALEGD010000137.1 GCA_937877075.1 uncultured Acholeplasmatales bacterium | reverse complement strand
CTCCTCTTTGCCGAGAGGAAACTCACGAAGTGGAAATAGGGAGGATATTATGGCTAAACGGTTAATTCATATTGAAAATGTAAATAAAATCTATCATGTGCCCGATGGCAAGGACGTCCATGCATTGGATAATATCAGTCTTGACATTGAGGAAAATGAATTTGTTTGTATGGTTGGTCCTTCCGGATGCGGAAAGACAACCTTGTTGAATATTGTTGCGGGACTTGAACCATATAATAGCGGTACTGTTACTTTGAATGATCAACCAATCATCGGTCCGGGACCGGATCGCGGCGTTATCTTCCAACAATATGCTCTCTTCCCCTGGATGACTGTTAGGAAGAATATCGAGTTTGGAATGAAATTTAAAAAGGTTTGGCGCGATGTTGAGGTTGAGAATAAATCCGGTGAAAAGAAAACAGTCAAAAAGCTGGTTCATATGACTTCGGAGGAAAAAAGAGCTCTTTCCGACACTATATCAAAATGGTTAATCTGGAAGGATTTGAAGATTCCTTTCCGAAAGGGCTTTCCGGCGGTATGAAGCAAAGAGTTGCGATTGCCCGCGGATATGCGGTTGCTCCCGATGTCTTATTAATGGATGAACCTTTCGGTGCTCTTGATGCTCAAACGCGGGCTCAATTACAGGAAGATTTACTCCGTACCTGGCAAAATGAAAGAAAAACGATTCTCTTCATTACCCATGATGTTGATGAGGCGGTTCTCCTCTCAACAAAAGTTGTCATCATGAGTGCCAGGCCGGGAAGAATTAAAGAAATTATTCCGATTGACCTTCCGTACCCCCGTAATCAAGCCAGTAAACTTGATCCAAAGTTCCTAGAATATAGAAATTACATTTGGGACATCGTTTATAAGATGTATCTTGAAGTAAGGAAATAGGAAGAATATGATTGTAAAACTTAATCTTAAAAATATTGATAAATTTGTCAGTGAAGAGGAGATTCAAGAAGTAATTTCCTCTAACCGACAATTGTTTCAGGATTCTTATGAATGTAAATTAGGACCGGATGATAGCAAGGGTTGGTTTAAAGTTGATAATTATGCGAACGATGCGATGCTTAAAGAAATTCTTGAAGTAAGCAAGAATGTTCGGAAAAATGCGGAAGTCTTTGTTGTCATCGGCATCGGCGGATCTAACCGAAGTGCCCTAGCAGCGATTGAATGTTTTAAACATGATCATCCTGATGCTCCGGAAATTATCTGGGCCGGAAATAATCTTTCCGGAACTTCACTCCAACGTGTTTTTAAAAGAATTGGTGAAAGATCGGTTTATATCGATGTTATTGCCAAGGATTTTAATACTGTTGAGCCGGGACTTACATTTAGAATGTTCCGTGAATACTTGAAAAGGCGTTATGGAAGCGCCTACAATAAACGGGTTATTGTAACCGGAAGCGAAGGTAGGGGGCAACTTAAAGAAATGTCCGAAAAATACGGATTTACTTATCTTCCTTTTCCTGAAGATGTCGGTGGTAGATTTTGCGTCCTAACACCGGTCGGATTGTTGCCGATGTCGGTAGCCGGAATTGATATTAGGAAATTAGTCCTCTCCGCCAAAAAAACGGAAGCAGAACTCAAAAGTCTTCCGATTGAAGAAAACCCGGCTATCCGTTATGCGGTTGCCAGAAATCTTCTCTTTAAAAAGGGATTCCAAATAGAAGGATTTGTTGTTATTGAACCGGAATTGGAACATTTTGCTCGCTGGTGGTTACAGGAATTCGGGGAAACAGAAGGTAAAATTCAAGATGCAATCTTTCCTACTTATTTTGTTTATTCGGAAGATTTACATTCGATGGGTCAATATATTCAAGAAGGAAGACGGTTTGTTTTTGAAACTTATTTGAATTGTTTTAAACCAACGGAAATCAAGATTTTAAAAAGTGAAGAAGAAGACGGTTTTGATTATTTAAACAATCGTCCCTATGATGATGTCAATCATGCCGTTTATCAGGCGGCATTAAATGCCCATTATGAGGACGGGGTGCCCTGTATTGAATTTATCGCTCCTGCTCCCGATGAAACACTCTTCGGCGAACTATATTATTTCTTTCTGTTTGCGGTTTATTCTTCCGCTAACCTTATCGGTGTTAATCCTTTTAATCAGGATGGAGTTGAAAACTACAAACGGAATATGTATAGAATTCTTGGAAAATGATTAAGTCAATCTAAAAGTTGCTATTTTGACTTATTTAGATGAAAAAATAAATCTGGCTGATATCGAAAATATTTTTCTTGATATGGCAGAAACGAGTTAGGTTTTATAACTTTTTTAAAAAGTTAAAATAAAATAAAAAAGGAGAACTAGAATGAAAAAATTATTTTCGAAATTTTTTGCTCTGGCATTAGTAGGAGTTTTAGCACTTGTACTTGCAGCCTGCGGAACAACTGAAGAAACAAACAGAGTCCGCGTTGGTATTCATGCCAATGAAGGTGGAGCTACTTTGTTTGCCGTTGCGCATGAAATGGGTTATTTTAAAGCTGAAGGACTTGATGTTCAAGTTACAGTAGTAGAAAGCGGTCCGGCTGAAATGACAGCAATGCGTGCGGATAATAGAAGTCTTGATATTGGTTATATCGGTGCCGGCGTTGCCTGGAATCCGATTGATGACTCCGGTAATAAATTGCAGTTTGTCTATCTCGATACACTTTCAATCAGTGAAGCTTTGATTGCAAACCCAAGCAAGAAACCGGGAATTGACAAAGAATCAACTTGGGCAGAAATCTATCAAGCCTTAAAAGGTTCTAAAATTGGTATTCCTACCGATACAACCCCAGGATCTTGGTTTAAAAACTTTATCGCTAAGGTAAATGAAAATGCCGGTGAAGGCGGAGTTGAACTTCCCGATACCCAAAAACTTTGGATTTACTCAGAAACAAGCGCTTATTTGACTGATTATGTAGCTCCGAATACAAATTCAGTCAATAAAATTGAAGTCGTAACTGAAAGTAATGAAAACTTACCGATGGCATTTTCTGCCTATGATTTTGTTTGTGGATTTGCTCCGGCAACTCTCAGTATTATCAGTGAACACGCAGGTGTTGAAGTTGCAAATACAGCTTCACATCTTCCAGAATACACATTCCCAAGTACATGGGTTGCAAGTACTGCTTGGTTACAACAAAACCCGAATGTAGCACAAAAATTCATTAACGCTCTTGCAAAGGCATCGAAATATCGTGCCGAAAACATTGAAAAATCCTTAAGATGGGCTGAAACTCTGACTCAAGCTAATGAAGGAACTTATAAAGCCGAGGCTATGATCGCACCTTCCGCAAATGAACTCTATGATTGGTTCAGCGATTTTAACGGTCTTGGCTATGAGTATATGAGGGCTCTTTACAACTCAAAAGTCGGAAATGTTCCTGAAGGAAATCGTGTTAGAACTTTACCTGAAGCTATGAGCCTTGGCTATATGTTGAAGGCACTTGCTGCGGTAGTTGAAAAATAAAAAATTAAGAGGCTGTAAACCTTGGTTTACAACCTCTTTTTTAATGTTTAGGCATGTTTATGAAATGCATAAAATATTTTAAAGAAAAGCAAGTCGGATAAAACTTATACTTATTAATCTTTATAGAGTGAAAATTTCACTTTGTTCATCAAGTATTATTATTTCTCCAAGCTTTCCTTCTTCAAGACTGCCGGTTTGATCAAAGATACCAAGGAGCCGAGCGGGGTTTTCGGTCATGATTTTGATTGAGGAAACTAGAGGAATACCGGTAAATTTTATAAAATTCTTGAGACAATCATCAGCTACTAAAGTACTGCCGGCTCTGGTTCCCCCTTCCGTTAGGCGGGCATCGCCGTTAAGAACCGTAACATCATTTACCCCGAGTTTATAGCGTCCGTCTCCGAGACCTGCTGCCATCATACTGTCGGTTACGCCGATAAACCTATCAAGTCCTTTAACTTTTAAAAGAAATTTTAAAACATCGGGATGAATATGTCGACCGTCACAGATGACTTCGATATAATTGTCCGATAAATAAGCGGCACCGGCGATATTCGGAGCATGTTGAGTTAAATGTTTCATCGCGTTTAAAGTATGAGTGAAGGATTTGGCACCGGCATTAATAGCCGCCATCGCCGTCTTAAAATCAGCGCCGCTATGGCCCAAGGATATTACAACCCCCGTTTCTACAACATCTTTTATAAAATCAAATGCTCCCGGAACTTCCGGGGAAATGGTAATTAGTTTGATTAATCCACCTGAAGCTTCTTGGTATTCCATAAACTTTTCCATACTGGCCTTTTGAAGCAAGTCCTCTGGCATCACACCCCGATATTCCTTTGCCAGGAAAGGTCCTTCAAGATGAATTCCTTTAATTTGTGGATATTCTTTACTAAGTTGATGAATCAAACTAAGTTGTTTTTTCATAACCTCATCATGGTCGGTCATGACCGTAGGAAGGACGGTTCCGACGCCGCGACTAATATAAAATTCCATTATGATTCGCATTTCCTTGAGATTTGCCAGGTTGAAATCATACCCGTTTGCTCCGTGAGTGTGAATATCGATCAGAGCGGGGATAATTTTCTTACCTTGAAGGTCAATAATCTCACAATCGTTTTCTAAATTAGCGGCGATTTTTTCGATTTTTCCTTCTTTAATAAGCATATCTTTCATGGCGAAAGTTCCATTTTCTAAAATTAAAGCATTCTTATATAGTTTCATTATTTTATTCTTTCCTTTCAAGTAAAGATAGATGATCTGGAATATTATCAACTAAAGGTTTGAGCCACTGGATAAAGGCCGGGGTAACGCCGTTTCCTTCTTCATTAATAAAATGATTAGGCAATGTTCTTTCGGTTAACATAACTTCTTCTATAGGGATATAAATCGGTTCAACAATATAGGGTTCGGTTGAAAGTCGTTTTAATCCGGCCATAACGCCTCGCATATTGGAAAGGACAGCCTTACAAGCGAATCTACCCATCAAAACCGCTTCCTCTCGGTCGACGCTGCTGACATGAAGCGAAGAACAGCGACCGATAATTCCCGGTTTTTCACTGCGCGATTTTATTCCTAGTTCTTTTAAAACAAGATTGGCGAGATGGACAGAGACATCCCC
>CALEGD010000136.1 GCA_937877075.1 uncultured Acholeplasmatales bacterium | reverse complement strand
GCCACACATATTTTCACTGGCAATCCGATTGCCAGTGAAAATATGTGTGGCCTCAGTAGGATAGTAAGAAGTTTTGCGATTGCTGCTTTTGATAATAATATTCTCTGGCATGAACGAGATATCTCCCATTCTTCCGCGGAAAGAATTATGCTTACAGATGCAACGACCTTAATACATTATATGCTTAAACGCTATACGAAGGTAATTAAGAACCTTCAGGTAAACGAAAAAAGGATGTTAGAAAATATCAACCTGACTAATAAAATTATCTTTTCCGGAAGAATTGTTAATATGCTAGTCTCTAAAGGTCTTTCCCGAGAATTAAGTTATGATTTAGTTCAAAAACAGGCTTTAGAAGCAGCAGATCGAAATCTTGATTTTCAAGATTTACTTAAAGAAAGTGAAATCAAACAATATTTAAAAACAGAAGAAATTGATTCCTGTTTTCAGATAGATTTTTATTTAAAAAATATTAATTCCATCTATCAAAGATTAAATTTAGGAGTAAAGAATGAGTAAAACAATCGTAGTTCTCGGAACCCAATGGGGTGATGAAGGAAAAGGAAAAATAACTAATTATCTGAGCGAAAAAGCTGACTATGTTGTCCGTTATCAAGGCGGAGACAATGCCGGACACACCATTTGTTTTGAAAACAAAACTTATAAGCTCCATCTCTTGCCATCCGGAGTCTTCAATCCAAAAGTTGTTAATATTCTTGGAAACGGCATGGTTGTAAATGTTAGGAATTTTTTAAAGGAAATCGCAAATTTAAAAGAAATGGGATTTTCTTGTCAGAACCTCTTTATCAGCGATCGGGCTCAGGTTCTCTTCGATTACCACATTAAACTTGACGGTCTGCAAGAGCAAAGCCTTGGCGATGGCAAAATCGGAACCACCAATAAAGGCATCGGACCGGCTTATACGGATAAGGTTTCCCGTTCCGGAATCAGATTCTCTGATTTTATTAACCCATCTTTCCCAGAATTGTTTTTTAAAAAAGTCAAAGAAAAAAATCTTCAGCTTTCGCTATACCAAGCAGAAAAGTTTGATTATAATAAACTTTTAGAAGAATACCAAAAGATAGCCGAAGAAATCCGACCCTATGTAATTGACTCCGTCACTATGCTTAATGAAGCTCTTGATGAGGGTAAGAAAATCCTTTTTGAAGGGGCTCAGGGAACCTTACTTGATATTGACTTCGGGACCTATCCGTTTGTAACTTCTTCAAATTGTTCTGCGGGAGGGGTCGCAACTGGCACCGGAATCGGACCAAATAAAATAAAAGAAATCATCGGAGTTGTAAAGGCTTATAATACCAGAGTCGGCAGTGGTGCCTTCGTTACTGAATTTGAAGACGATATTTCCCGTCAGATCCGAAAGGTCGGCAATGAATATGGAACAACAACCAAAAGGCCGAGAAGAATCGGATGGTTTGACGGCGTAATCGTCAATTACAGTCGCATGGTTAACGGATTAACCGGGCTTGCGGTAACTTTACTTGATGTTCTAACCGGACTTAAAACCATTAAAGTCTGCACAGGTTATGAGCTTAATGGCAAAATCCTTAACTCGGTTCCGGCTTCAATCAAAGATTTCGAAAGCTGTCGTCCGATCTATGAAGAACTTCCCGGTTGGGATCAGGATATCACTCAAGTAAAAAACTTTGAAGAATTACCAGAAAATGCCCAAAGATATTTAAACCGGATTGAAGAAATCACCAAAGTTCCGGTCATCATCTTTTCGGTCGGACCGGATCAAAAACAAACAGTTATTAGAAAGAAACTCTTTTAAGCGGTTAAGACCGCTTTTTTTAATAAAAAGAGGTTTTCACCTCTTAGATTAAATTCGAATGTTCTTTTAAAAGTTCATCTTTCATATCCCAGAGTTTCTGTGACAGATCGACGTAATAATTATGAGGATTCTCAAAACGGGTCACTTCATCCCAAAGAGTTGCGACCTCAGCTTTGCAATAAGCTCTGATTTCTTCTAAGTCAGGAAGTTTATAAACCAATTTCCCATCTTTAAAGATTGGAACCTGCAACTCTCTCTTTTTAAAGTTTGTCAGAGTTTTTCGTTTCCAAGTAGCATTGGGATCAAATAATTCATAGGGTTCGTTTTCATTGACGATTTCATCATATAAGGTTAAGAGATCAGCTTCCGCTTTCCCGTTCTCACCATTATATAAGCGGTAAAGTTTCTTAAAGCCGGGAGTGGTGATCTTGGCAATATTTTCGCTGATTTTAATTCTCGGAATGATTCGATCTTCTTCTTCAACTGCAGTAAGCTTATAAACTCCGTCAAAAACAGGACTGCTTTTTGCCGTAATCAGTCTTTCTCCGACACCGAAAGCATCGATTTTCGCACCTTGATGAATTAAACCGCGGATCAGATTTTCATCAAGTGAATTAGAAGCAAAAATCTTACAATCAGGATAACCGGCTTCATCAAGCATCTTTCGTGCTTTCTTGGACTGATAGGCGATATCTCCGGAATCAAGTCTGATTCCGAGCGGACGCCTCCCAAGTGGTTTTAAAACTTCATCAAAAGCTTTAATGGCATTGGGAATTCCACTTTTTAAAACATTATAAGTATCAACAAGTAAAAGGGCACTTCCCGGATATACTTCACAATATTTTTTAAAGGCTTCAAGTTCGGTGGGAAACATTTGAACCCAAGAATGGGCCATTGTTCCGGTCGCAGGAGCATGGAAAAGCCGATCGGTCAAAGTATTGGAAGTTCCGTTAACTCCGGCAATATAGGCGGCACGCGCACCAAGGGTAGCGGCTTCCGCTCCGTGGGCACGTCTGGCACCGAATTCGGAAACCGCCCTTCCTTGAGCCGCACGAACCACTCTTTGCGATTTGGTGGCAATCAAACTTTGATGGTTTAATGTTGCCAGAACATAGGTTTCAATAAACTGAGCCTCAATCGCTTTGGCACGAACCGTCAGAATCGGTTCATTCGGAAAAATAACCGTTCCTTCCGGAACCGCATAGATATCTCCGGTAAAACGGAAATCCTCCAGATATTCTAAAAACTCTTTTGCGAAAATCTTTTTTTCTTCCAAATATTTAATATCTTCATTTGAGAAATGGAGATTCTTAATATATTCAATAACCTGTTCTAAACCACAAGCAATGGCGAAACCGCCGTTATCGGGTACGGTTCGGAAAAACACATCATAATAACAAATCTTATCTTTTAATCCCTGAACAAAATAACCATTACCCATAGTAATTTCATAAAAGTCGCACATCAAAGTATAATTAATATTATTCATTTCATCACCCATTTCTTCAATTCTATTTATATTATAATACTTTTTTGAAAATTAATAAAGCAAAACAAAACCGGATTTAAAACCGGTATTAGTTTATTCTTAAAAATCTTAGATATTTTCCGTAAAGCAATGTTGATGAAGAGGCCCAAGTGCATAAAAGCCTTCCCCAAATTCAGAGTTAACTTGCTTTCCGAAACTTTTTGCTTTGTAATCAAGATAGAGAAAAACACCTTCAAATGCTGTATCCATCTGGCTTTTATGGTATTTAATCGAGGCGAATTTGGCCTCCAGCTCTTCTTTACAAATAGGAATAATTATATTCGGTCGATGAGAAAAATAATAAAAGAGGCTGATATTGGTGGGTAAAATCACAGTTTTTTTAAGTATTAATCCCCTACGGAGAACAGATAAACGGTACTGTGCGATCGGTATTGCCCTCCTTGCCGCTTCTGCGGTTTTTAAATGATCCGGATGGGATCAGGTGCAAAAACGGCATCTGGTTTAATTTTGATTATTCTTTGAACTATCTCGGTAATTAACTCTTCTAAATTATAAATCCCACCGTCCGGAAAGGAGAGGACTTCTACTTCTTTGATTCCTAAAAATTTACCAGCAGCTTTGGCTTCCTCTTTTCTGATTAAAGCCAGTTTTTCCGAAGTCATTTCCGGATCCTTACTTCCGGCGCCGCCGTCAGTAGTAATCAAAAAATAAACTTCTGTTCCCTGGTTGACAAGTTTTTTAACAGTAGCTCCACATCCGATCTCAATATCATCAGGATGGGGACCAATAAATAAAGCATATTTTATCTGCTTATAATCTGGTAGGGGGGCAATTTTCATCAATATTTCTAAGTTCATATTTTTCTCCTTTCATTTCTGTTTTAATTTTACACCAGGCTCTCTAATTCGTCAACCTTTCATTATTCTTTTACTTTCTCTCTAAAACGTTTCCAAGCATAATTACTTTGACTTTACCATATAAATTTAGTATAATATTATATGATATCTCCGAATTTTCGAAGTGGGGGACCCATTCTTGGGGTGAATCTTCAAACTTGAAGAAGGGCAACTTGGTCGTCCTAATCCGTCAGCTAACCTCATAGGAGTTTACCAAGCGTATGACAGGCAATTGGTCAGTTATGCGCTTTTTTTACTGCGCTTAACCTGTCATGTATTATATTAATGATAGGAGGAAATTATCTGGATATTCTAACAAAAGTTGCCATCCTCTTAGCGGTCGGCTTTGTTTTTGGAAAATTGGCAAAAATAGTAAAACTACCAAGTGTTTCTGGTTACCTAATTGGAGGTTTGTTTGTGGGGCCGTCAATCTTTGGGGTGGTAAATAGCGCCCATCTTAGTAGTTTATCGTTCATCAGTGAAATTGCCCTGTCCTTTATAGCTTTCAGTATTGGTAGCGAATTTGTTGTAAGCGAAATCCGTAAATACGGCAAAAAGGTTTTTATCATTACTTTAGCTGAAGTTCTGGGTGCAGTTATTATTGTTTTTCTTGTAATGTATTTTATCTTAAATCAAAATTTTGCTTTCAGTATCGTTATTGCTTCAATGTCGGCAGCTACCGCTCCGGCAGCAACCCTAATGGTAATGAGGCAGTATCGGGCATATGGTCCCATGACCAAAACCTTGCTGCCGGTAGTTGCTTTAGATGATATTTTTGGTATAATAATCTTCGGTATTGCAATTTCTCTTGCGAGGTTAAATGTAGCTGGGACCGATTTCTCTCTTTCCCAGATGGTAGTAGGACCGTTAAAAGAGATATTTGGTTCCCTTACTTTGGGTTTTCTCATCGGACTTTTACTTACTTTCGTAACTAAAAAACAAAAGTTAAGAGATGATTTCCAAGTTTTATCTTTGATTGCGATATTTCTCGGAATTGGACTCGCTAATCTCCTTGGTTTTTCAGCACTCTTAACCAATATTGTAATCGGAACAACTTTAGTTAACTTAATGCCTCGTTCAAACAAAGTCTTTAACTCCGTCAATGACCTAGCAACCCCATTTTATATCCTCTTTTTCACTTTAGCGGGGGCCGGACTTGACTTAAGTATCCTTCTTAAAGTTGGAGGAATCGGAATTGCTTATATCTTCTGTCGCGGTATTGGAAAATACCTCGGAGCTTGGGTCGGCGCTAAAAGCGTTAAGGCAGATAAAGCTACCAGGAGATACCTGGGACTTGGTTTAATGCCTCAAGGAGGAATTTCAATCGGCCTTTCCGTTATCGTCCATCAACAACTTCCGGAATATGCCACCATTATCACCACGATAATCATGTTCAGTGTCTTGATTTATGAAACCCTAGGACCGGTTTTCGGAAAAGCAGCAATCACCCTTGCCGGGGAAGTAAACGGATTAGATCGGGAAGATTGTACTCCCGCAACAACAACAGAATTACAAGTTGAATAAGGAAGGAGAAATATGGTTGCTTTATTTATTATCTTAAATAAAAAAGAATATCTTGAAGACATTCTTTCTATCTTCATTCGCCACAAAATAAAAGGTGCCACCATTATTGAGAGTCAGGGAATGGCAAGTGCCATTGTAAATGGTGACATTCAAGATATCCCTCTGTTTGGCTCCCTGAAGACACTCTTGCGTGGTAGCCATCCTTATAATAAAACCATCTTTTCCGTACTAAAGTCAGAATTAGTGGAAAAGGTTGTAGAGGAAATAAGGGATTTGATGGAAGCGGAAAGAAAAACCGGATCCGGTTTTATGTTTACCGTTCCGGTAGGTAATATCTATCTTTTTGATGAAAAGTAAAGAGATTAACATAGTAATAAAAACAGACTGTTCAAAAGTCTGTTTTTTTATGTTTCCATCTCTTTATTTTTTATATTGAAGGTTATTTCCATTTACACAGTTCTAAATATGCTCACATTTTTTGATTTCATACATAATTGCATTTATCTACAAATTTTTAATAGCATCAATTGGCTTTAGTTTAATTATCTTTCTTATTGGTATTAACGCAGCGATTAATAACAAGCCAAATGAAGTGAGAACTAAGGTTACAATAGCATATATGTCAACTCGTAGTAATGGCACGTAAAGTAGAAAAAAGCTACTAAAAAAATTATTGAAAGAAATCGTGATTATAATTATTAAAACCAGGTTGACAATGAATGTTAGGCAAGAAATTATCATAGTTTCAATAATAAACATCTTCATTATATCTTTGCTTCCCGTTCCGAGGGCGGAGAGTATTCCTATTTCTTTTTTACGGTTAGTTATACTAAACGAAATGAGGTTGATTACAACCAATAAGAGAATGATAGAAAGTATAATCGCTATAGCTGAGAATATAAACTTAAAAATCCAAAGTTCCTGTTCAAAGCCGTATATAACATTTGAATATTCGGTACTTTTATCTCCACCTATGTGTAAAATATAGCCTTCGTGTTTTTGGCGAAAATTAACCAAAAACTTTTCTAAATTGTCGATACTTGAAACATGCACCAAAATGTAATTATAATGATCTAGAGCAATCGCAATTTTTTTGTTGATGTTTTGGCTAGTTGCGAATTTTAACATATCATTAGGGTCCTCACTTGTTGTTGAGGAAAAAGCAATACCAACAATTGTTAGACTCCCTACATCTACAAATAACTCCCTAGTTTCATAATCGAAAAATTTAAGGTCAAAACTCTGTCCGATGTGCTCTGGAGTGCTTATTACTTCTGTTAAGTCGGTACTAATATAAGACCATTTTGGACTTACCGAAAATAGTTCTGCATACAATTCATAGGTGAGAACAATTTCATCATCAGCAAGTTCAACATCGCTTCCTGTTTGCAATCCGTGTTCTGTCAATATTTTCCCAGAATCCTCACCTGAAGTATAAATAAGCGCTGAAGGGGATTTTTCGCTTTCAAACGGCTTTGTATACTTCACCTCGCCAAATTGCATAATTACCTCTGAATAGCCAGGATGTTGATTTTGCGCCAGAGGGTAAACGCGCCTTTCACCAAAATTCTCTTTTGAAAAATAATCCGGAAAAATATCGGAAATCAAAGGGTTACAACTCGATATATCTACAACACCGGCTAAAGTGTATTCCATTGAATCAAAAGTGCCGATATCAACTTTTTTTCCGACAATAAATTCTATTGGATGTTGTTCCTTAACTAGCTTAACCTGAGTACCGTCGATCTCTACAAAACTATAGCGGCTCTCATATGCTTCTTTAAGTCCAGACGTAGTAAGATAATAAGAATTATCATCTATCTCCAAAGCATCACCTATAAAATTTAGCCCCATATCCAAAACATCCTGCTTTTTTTCTATACATTCGTTTTGTATATAAGCAGTATTATCTGAGATATAATTCAATGTTGACGGTTTTAATATTTGATAAGGATCGAACTCATTGCCATATCTCAATTTGCCTTGAGTAAGTGTGATATAATCAATGTCGTTGTCACGAATAAATTTCGCAATTGATTTCTCTGCAGAAAACGTCAATGTCAATTGTGTTAGCATTAGTGCAAAAATAGTAAAAATAGACAATAAGATTACACTTATTGCTTTTACTTTGCGTTGTAATAAGTTGTTTGAACCCATCTTAAGGACAACTTTATTCAACAATCTTTGTTTTTGTGGTTTAAAAGGCAGTTTTTCCGATGAGGATATAGGTTGTTTCCAATTATCGGCAATAATCTGACCGTCAGCAATTTCTATTATTCTGTCACCGTACTTTTCTGCACTCTCTCTATCGTGGGTTACCACGATAACGAGTCTTGATTTTGAAAGTTCTTTGAGTATATTCCAAATACTCGCACTTGTTACGCTATCAAGATTTCCTGTCGGCTCATCAGCAAGTATCATTTGGCTATCTTTAACTATTGCTCTAGCAATTGCTATTCTCTGCTTCTCACCGCCCGATAGTTCGTCTATTTTCCTTGTCAGATAATCGGTAGTTAATTCAACCGCTTGTAGAGCTTTCGTAACTTTATCGGGAATATTTACTTCTTTAGACAGTTGCAATGCTAGGCAAACATTTCCGCTGACATCAAAATCATTTAGCAAATTGAATTCTTGAAAAACAAATCCTACATACTGATTGCGATAGCTATCGAAGTCGGACTGCTTGAAACTCGCAAAACTTGTGTTATCAACAAAAACTTCTCCGCTTGTGGCACTATCTAATCCGCCAAAAATATTCAGCAAAGTAGATTTACCGCTGCCACTCTTGCCGAGAATAAAAACAAGCCCTTTATCTCCAATTTCAAGATTAATGTTTTTAAGTGCATTGACTTTTTGTTTGCTTTTAGATACATATACTTTATTTATGTTTTTAAGTTTTATCATATACAATTACCCCTACTTGATTGTCAGTTATTTCTTTTCTTATCCCTTTGTTTTTCTGTTTTTATTGTATCATATTATCCTTTTTTTACCAAATCTTATTTTTTTATGCAATTAGTTCTTTTTCATCCTACGCCTTCATAGCTGCAAAATTAAGAAATGCTTTAATTAAAGGTAGAAGTTCGTTAACTACATAATGGAATAAGGATGAAAAACCTATATCAAAAACAGCCATATCTATTAATTCTGTTTATAATAGACATAGCCGTTTATTTTTTGCCGTATTTTTATATGTTTAAGATGTTCTATTATTTCATTACCAAAGAAAATGATTATCTCCATCAACTGTTTGGTTATGAACAACTTTTTTAATAATTTTATCCAATAAATTGTACTTATATTGTACATGACTTGACCATTTTCTTTTATTATTTCTGTGATGACTACAAGTAGACTCCTAATAAATGAGTTCTTTCGCATTATTTTTTTACCATTTGCCATTTATCATTGGAAATAATGACAAAAGTCCAAGCAAGATTATGGGCAAAAGTATTCCCTTACCGCAGTTCGATCTCATGAATTAAAAAGATAGAATTCTGAAGCTTTTTCCTGTTATCCCGTTTTTCGTTGCTGTTGGTCAATCATTATCTATGATAAGATCGGATTAAGCGAACAGTATTATCGTCGATATATTCACACTTAATATTCATCAATGCATAAGCGGAACCGGAATAAGTTTTTTCTTCTTCCGATAAAAAAACATAAAACACTAAGAAGTTAAAGGAATTATACCGTTTTCTAAATATAGTTTCTGGAACTGTGAACTTTGCACTTTCGTTAAACACTTTACCAGCTTTTTTGGTCATGTTTATGGCGTAATTATCCGAAAAAAAGTCTTGCGAAGGTATGTCTGCCATATAGAATAAGCCATTAATGTTACGGTAGTCTATTTCATTTAAAAAACTCACTATTGATTCATCTGGATGAGTAACTCCGAAATATAGAACGATAAAGGATTCTTCAGGCGGATTCTTCGTAATTGGTTGTTCTTTCCGCCAACCAAAATAAACATCAAGCGTAACGTCTTCGATATCAAATTCGATTTTTTCGCTTCGTGCAGCACAATCTATAGATGAATATTCCCCAAACATCAGAATATAATTAAACCCACTGCTAAAGCCTTTATAATTTCCGTCTATATCAGTTGAACACCCCACAAGCCCAAAGACCCAAAATAGCATCGTCGTTATGACCATTATTCCTATAAACTTTTTACCCATAATGTTTATCCCCCTTTTTTAATTTAATAAGTCTTAAATGTATTTATTTGTATATAATCTAGTTAAGAGATTTCTCTTAACTTTTTAATACCTTAATTTGTGTCTATAGCTTGTGCTTCAAAACTAGTCAGATTAATCTACTATATGCACAAGATGGATTCATTATATAACAATTCAAAATAGTTTTATAAGTCCAAAATGTTATCCCTACATAAATATTATAAAACAAATTTTAAATATTCTATAAAAAATAGCATATTAAGGACATTTTGAAGAGTTCAAAGAGGCAAGTCTTTTTACTCTTTTTTTATTATAATAATACTTGATTAATTATGTAAATTGTATCACATTCCTGCTTTTACCAAATTAAATTTCTTTTGTTAGCACTGGTTATTTTACGTACTATAAAGTCCTATTTACTAACTTATTGACCCTTTTTGGTAATTATTTTTTGACTAATAGTTTTTTAAGTTCAATATTTTAATATTTTGATACCTTAATCAAAAGGTTTGTCATCTTATCAGAGAATGCAACCGGATCTTTTAAAGGTAACCCTTCTATCAACAAAGCTTGAGAATATAAGATTTCCGCATAATCCTTGAAGTCTTCATCATTATCAATAAATAAGCGCTCTAAAGCTTCAAAGAGTTGATGTTTCGGATTAAGTTCTAAGATTCTTGTTGCCTTAGGTTTTTCTGGACTCGGAAGGTTTGAGATATATTTCTCCATTTCAAAAGAGAGACCGTCAGCACTAACCAAGCATACCGGGGAGGTAGTTAGTCTTTTAGAAAGAACTACATCACTTACTTCTTCTGGCATTGCTTCTTTTAAAGCTTCTAGGAAGCTC
Source organism: uncultured Acholeplasmatales bacterium (assembly GCA_937877075.1). Classification (GTDB taxonomy): domain Bacteria; phylum Bacillota_I; class Bacilli_A; order ML615J-28; family CAG-698; genus DTU067. Next base: position 5,111 of record CALEGD010000136.1, on the reverse strand, counting down.
TTCTTATCTTCTGAAAGTTCCGAGATTTTCTTTTCTTCATCTTTAGAAAGTAAATCTAAATCACCTTGATTAATTGATTTAAATTTCTTTTTATCATATTCTTTCATGACTTGCATGACAAACTCATCAATATCATCGGTGAGTATCAATACATCATAACCTTTATTTTTGATTAAATCCATTTGAGGTAAAGCCAGTATTTGTTCTTTGGTCTTACCGGAGGCATAATAAATATATTCCTGTTCTTCCGGCATGGCTTCTAAGTATTCCTTAAGAGTTAGATAATCATCTTGTTTTATACTCCGGTAGATTAACAAGTTTTCTAAAAGTTCTTTCTTTTCTCCAAAATTATCATAAACTCCATATTTTAAATTAACTCCGAATGTTTCAAAGAATTCAAGATATTTTTCTCTTTCATTCTTCAGGAGATTTTCTAATTTTGAGATAATTTTCTTCTCTACATTCCCAGCAATCTTCTCAATTTCACGATTTTTTTGAAGTACTTCACGACTAATATTTAAAGGTAAATCACCGGAGTCAACCAATCCTCTGATAAAACGTAAATAATCAGGAAGAAGGTCCTTACATTTGTCCATAATGAAAACACCTTTAGAATATAGTTGTAATCCCTTTTCATATTTATCGGAATATAGATTGAATGGAGCTTTTTTTGGAATATAGACCAAAGCAATATAATTAAGCGCCCCTTCTACATTAATATAAATTGATGTCAGGGGATCTTGATAATCAAAGTATTTTTGTTTATAAAAGGAATTTAGTTCTTCTTCGGTAATATCTTTCTTTTGTTTTCTCCAAATTGGAGTCATTGAATTAAGTGTTTCGATTTCCTTAACTTCCTCAAATTCCCCTTTAATATCATTTCCCTCTTGATCTTTCTTAGGAACTGATTTACCTACTTCCATCCGAATTGGATAACGAATGTAATCAGAATACTTCTTTACTAAACGTTTAATAGCATATTCTTCGATAAATTCATCATAACTTTCTTCTTTACTGTTTTTTCGTAAATTCAAAGTTATCTTTGTTCCTTCGGGTATTGACTTCAGTTCTTCGATTTCATAAGTTTCAATTCCGGAAGAACGGAATAAATAACCTTTTTCGGAATATGGAGATTTGGTTCTAACTTCTACTTCCTCCGCAACCATAAAAGCGGAATAGAAACCAACTCCGAATTGTCCAATAATTTCTAAAGCTTCTTTATCGTTTTTATCCTTGATTTTATCCAAAAATTCAGAAGAACCGCTCTTAGCAATTGTTCCTAGACTATTAACAAGTTCCTCATAAGTCATACCAATCCCATTATCAATAATAGATAATTTTCTTTCTTTTTGATCGACCTCAAGTAAAATCTGATATTCATCGGGTCTGCGAATAGCTTCATCGGTTAATGAAAGGAAATGATGTTTATCAATCGCATCCGAAGCATTAGAAATTAATTCCCTTAGGAAAATTTCTCTGTTTGTATAGATCGAATGAATCATTAACTCCAGTAGTCGCTTTGACTCGGTTTTAAATTCTCTTATTTCTGCCATTTTTTTCCTCCTATATAATATATTTCTTTATTATTAATTATATAATAAAACATTAGCACTGTCAAGAGATAAGTGCTAAAAAACTGGCCTCTAATTATTATCGACCGGTTTTGTCAGTTTATTCAGGATGGAAATAAACCATAGAAAATCATTCCTAGTACACCAGAAATAAGAATGATTTTAATGGTGTTAAGTTTTTTAAAAATAAGCCTAAGGCTAAATACGATTACCATAATTCCTAAAGCGATAAAATCAGGATCCTGAAAATTGAAGTTTCCTCCAAGAATATTACTGTTTAAAAGGTTTAAAACAACCGCAAAAATAAGACCGACAACAATTACCTTCACACTCTCAAAACCAGCTCTGATAGATTTGTATTCCAGAAAGTTCATGATAAAGCGAGCGATAATAAGAATAATTATAAAGGAAGGTAGGACAACACCGAGAGTAGCTACTGCAGCCCCCAAAACACCTCCTTGATCAAAACCGACTAGGGTTGCGGTATTAATCGCGAAAGGACCCGGAGTTGATTCGGATATCGCAAAGAAATTGATCAGTTCATCAACTTTCATCCAACCGCGACCGACAATCTGTTCTTCCAACATTGGGATCATCGCATAGCCGCCACCAATTGTAAAGAGTCCGACAGTAAAGAAAATATAGAAAAGCTCGAAATAAATCATTTTGAACCTTCTTTTTTATTCTTCAAAACTTGTCCGATAAGTCCAAGCAGAAAGCCGAAAAGAATTAATAGTAGTGATAAATATCGAAACTCTACAAAGACACTTAAGCCAAAAGCAAGGGCAATCAAGAAATAACTATAGGCGGTCCTAGGAATTTGGCGGTAAAACTTCAATCCAGCATTAAGTATTAATACCGTTACACCGGCCCGGATTCCCCGAAACAGATTTGCAATAACTTCAATTTCTAAAAAATCTTCAAAAAAGAGTGAAATCAACAAAATTATAATAAATGAAGGGATAATTACTCCTAAGGTCGCAAAGAAACTTCCCCAGAAACCGGCAATTTTATAACCGACAAATGTTGCTGAGTTAACAGCAATAACTCCTGGGGTTGACTCGGCAATTGCAATCATATCCAACATCTCTTCATCCGACAACCAGCCTTTCTTTTCTACAATATCTTCTTTGATTAAAGGTACCATCGCATAACCGCCACCGAAAGTAAAGGCTCCTATTTTAAAGAAGGTAAGAAAAAGGTCAAAAATCTTATTCATTACCGCCTCCATACATTTTCAAAAGTACATAATTAAGGAACCGAAAAGAAACAAATCTTTTTAGAAAAACCAAAAATTTATAGGAAAAGCCGACGGTGACCCTAATCGGTGGTTTTTTCTTTTTTAGAACTTTATGGATTACTTTTGAAACTTTAATCGGTGACATACCTTTTTCTTCATCTTTTTCCATCTTTTCCAATGACATTTTCGCCCTCCTACCATAAATAGGATCCTCGGGATAATCTTTGGTTCTGTTTTTTGTGAAAGAAGTTTTGGTATCCCCCGGAAGTATTGTAATTACCCTAACCCCAAAAGGTCGGGTTTCAATATTCAAAGCTTCAGAAAAAATACTAATTCCTGCTTTCGTCAGTGAATAAAAAGCCTGAAAAGGAATAGCCATATCTCCGGCAACACTGCCGATATTAATAATTCTACCTTTGGTTTTTCTTAAATACGGAAGAGCAACCTGACAAACATTAACTACTCCAATGATGTTTACATTGATAATTTTTTCAATATCTTCAGTCGCTGTATGTTCTACCGGGCCTCCGATACCGACCCCGGCATTATTAATAACCGCAAATATATCTTCTTTGATCATCTTAAAGGCATTTAAAACCTCTTCCTTACTGGTGACATCACAAGGAAGATAATTGATTAGTTCGCTATTTCCGACACTTCGCGATAATCCATATACCTTATATCCTTTTTTTGAAAGATATTCTCCGGTTGCCAGACCAATTCCCGAAGAAGCTCCGGTAATGACTATTGTTTTCATACTACCACCTTTTCTTGATAAATTACTATTATTATATAAAAGTCTACATAAAAATACAAGCAAGAGTCAGAAATATAGAAAAATATCCAACTTCTATGTTTTATCCGTTTACAGAAGGTTTTTCTACTCATATTCTAAAACGGTAGGTGATGCTATGTTTTTTAATAGATTCTGTTGTTGCTGTTGTTGTTGCTGTTGTTGCTGTCATTGTTTTAGATGTTGTAGAATAAGACGCAGATGCTTCTTTGATCCTTTCATCTTTTAAGATAAAAACAGTCTAGGGATACCCCTAGGCTGTTTCCTCTTTTTTAAGAAGATCTCTGATTTCCATTAGTAAATCTTCGGTTGTTGGTTTTGGTGCTTGATTTTCTTCAATAGTTGCTCTCTTTCTTTTTAGAGCTTCCATTCTTCGATGGAAAGATCCAACTACCCTAATAATAAGGAAGATAGTAAAGGCAATAATTAAAAAGTCAATAATCGATTGAATAAAAGCACCGTAATTAAGTGTAACGGCATTTTCTATAATCTCTCCGGAGTCATTAAAAACTGCCGGAACTAAAACTAATTTTGCTTCGGAAATATTCTTTCCACCAACCAAACCGATAATTGGCATAATAACATCATTTACCAAACTTCTGACAATTGTATTAAAAGCACCGCCGATAATGATGCCGACTGCAAGATCGAGGACATTCCCTCGGCGAATAAAGGCTTTAAAATCCTGTAAAAACTTCTTCATTTATACCTCCGCAACTATTATTACCAAATATTCTATAAATCATTGATAATTTTCTTGAAGAGAAATTTCGCCCGATGAAAATTCCTGAAGCACACCTTCAACTTCCAGAAGGATATTTCCGTTTTCCAGAATCCTTATTACACGGGCCCTTTTTTTAGTTTTGAAATCATTAAGCTTCACCCATCGCCCGACGAGTGAAGAATTATCGCGACATATTTTAAGAAACTTAACACCGGAGTCCAAAAAATCTTGATAATAAAAATCAAGGTGTTTCAAAAATTCGGTCTTTAACTCTTCAAGGTCATATTTTTTTTCGGTTTCTAGAAAAAGCGAACTGGCTTTTTGAGATAGGATTTCCGGAAATATTTCGGTGTTAACATTTATTCCAATACCGATAATCACTGCCTCTGTATTCCCAGAATTAATAATTGATTCAATTAAAATTCCGGAGATTTTTTGATTCTTATAAACGATATCATTCGGCCATTTTATTTTTACAGGAAGCAAAGGAAAAAGAGTTTTCCAAACAGCGGCCGCTGAAACAAGCGCAAGTTGGGAGATTTTTTGAGGATCCAAGTCATCCTTAATCAAAACCGAAAGTAAAAGATCGTCTCCGTCAACCCAAGTCCTTTCCATTCTTCCTCGGCCTGCAGTTTGATGCCTGGCAATAATTACCGTATAATTAGGAAGGTTTTGATACTTTTCCTTCAAATAGGTATTTGTAGAAGGGAGGACAGAGAAAAATAATTGATTTTGAAAACGCATATAACCTCCTAATGAGAAAAACAGCACTTCAGTGCCGTT
>CALEGD010000135.1 GCA_937877075.1 uncultured Acholeplasmatales bacterium | reverse complement strand
AGAAGCAGATAGGGAGGAGATAGATTCATTTTTATTTCGATATTGATTCATAAAAGAAATAATGAAATTCTTATCACCACCGCCGTGTCCTCCCCCTACATCAAGGTCTATAGTATCAGGCTCATCGTCCCTAAAATCATGAACTTCTATCGTATAAGGTTTTTCGCAAGCACGAATTTCACCGAATTCACACATTATCTTAATCGTACGCTTTATTTTGCTAGTAAAAGCAGATAAATTAAAAGTTGCGGTAATGCCACTCTCAAATTCAAGAATAGTAACCTGATGATCGACAACATTATTATCACAATTAAAGACACAGCGACCATAAGGAGATTTCTTTAAATCAAGTTCGAATTGTTCTCTTGAGGTTAGATCAAAAGCAACAGATTTTATTTTTTTCCCAGAGTAAATTTTTAGGGCAGAATAAGGGCAATTTGTTTCAACCTGACAGTCCGTACAATACGGTGCCATTTTTTGTTCATCATAATTATCTTTCGTAAAAAGAGAAAGATTTCCAAAGGACGATAATCTTAGACAATGTTTATCATTCAAAAGGTAAAGCAAAATATCCATATCATGACAACTTTTCGCAACCACCAGGGGGGAACTTTCTTTCGTGTTGCGCCAAGGTCCTCTGACATAGCTATGAGCAAAATGATAATAGCCAATATTCTCATTATGTTGAATATTGATAACATTTCCCAGTTTTTTACTTTCGATAATCTTTTTTAAAGTCTGGAATAACTTCGTATATCTGAGCACATGACAAACGACAATCTGCTGATTTGGGTACTTTTCGGCGATTTGCGCTAGTCTAATCACCTCTTCCATTTGCGTTGCAATGGGCTTTTCAAGGATAATGTCATATCCTTTTTCTAGTAAAGTTACGACTTCCGGAACATGTAATTGATCTTGAGTTGATACAATCGCTACATCGGAAAGCCGTTCTTGTTTTAAAAATTCAATATCACTATTATAAATATACTTATCTTCTAGCTTAAAGCGTTCTTGAAACAGCTTCTGTTTATTCTTGTCCGGTTCGGCTATTGCTATTAGTTCAAATTCCGTCGGAAAATTCTGCTCTAAAGCAGTCAGGTAGACGTTTGCACGTCCACCTAGACCGATAACCGAAAAAGTTACCTTTTTCATTTATTTGTTTGCCTCAATCTCGTATTTTGCTTCTTCGATTAATTCTGCTACGATATCAGCAATTGATTTATTTGGTTCTGACCAAATTTGTTTTGCGTAAGCATTAACCTTAGAATCAGCAGCAGGTTTTGCTTTTCCTTGTGGTGAACGAATACCAAATTTCATATAATCTGAAGCTGTTTTCATCATTGGGTAATTTTTATAAACTTCTATTAAAGCCGGAGTGTCAATTGTTGCGGTATTAAGAGGTAAATATCCAGTTGCAGAACACATATAAGCGTTTTGTTTTGGCTCTGTCAGCCATCTCATAAAATCAGCAGCAGCTGCAATCTCTTTATCGGATTTATTATCAAAAATTACAATTCCGGATCCTCCTTGATTAGTAAAGAAATCAGTTTTCTTAGGGAAAGGAAAGACTTCAACTTCAAAATTACCTTCTTCTGCTTTATCGGTAATACTTTTCAGATTTGAAGATGTTGTAAAGAGCATTCCAACATTTCCTGTATAAAATTCAGAAAGAATAATTGATCCATGGCTAGCTCTGAAATTGGGGTTGCGCATAGCCTTTTCGGTGACTAAAGAACGCCAAAATTGTAAACCAGTATTAATCTTATCATCTTTATCAAATTCAATAGCGGTAACATCATCATTGTAAAGTTTTCCGCCTTGTTGGAACATCATACCGATTGGATCAACACTACCAGAAGCAAATCCATAAACACTTTTTTCATCTACTTCGTTGATAGTCGTTACTCCCTTAGCAATTTTCATAAACTCTTCCCAAGTCCAATTTGATTCATCGGGGTTTGTAATAATTGATTCTGGTGTTGGTAAGGTAAAGCCTTTATTCTCAATTAAAGTCTTATTAGCAACTATAATATTACTAGCACTTGGAAAGTAAGGAAGGAACATCAATTTTCCACGATAGAGAGAATATTGTAATAATCCTTGATTAAAACCTTTGATTTCATCATAGGTATAAACATTACGTAAATCAACGGCTTTTGCTTCATAAAGAGGAATAGAAGATACACCTATAGCCGAAATAACTGGGTTATTACCTGCTAGTATAGCAGCTTGTAATTTGGTATTTAAGGCCCCAGAAGTTCCTTGAAATTCAGGGATTACCTTAATGTTTTTTCCAGGATAAGTTAAAGCTTGATCTTGATTGTAAAGATTTGTTAATTCTGTTACAGCTACACCAAGAGATGAAGTTGCTGAGTTAGGAATCCAAATTGTAATTTCTATTGGTTCTTCATGAGCAGCACTCAACATTGTCCATTCTTTTTCGGGGAATAAATCATTGTCAATGGGTTCTTCCGTTTCTGCGGGACCACAACCAACTAAGACAAACATCAAAACTAAAATCATAATACTAAATGTTTTTTTCATAATACTCTCCTTATTATTATTTATTATGTCCTCTAACAATTGCATTTTTAACTTGTTTACTGGCAAAGATATATATCAACATGATCGGAGCAATTTGAATCATGGTTCCAGCCATGACAACATTCCATTCCGGAACACTATCATCTGATTGAATTAACCCTCTTAATGCCACAGGTAAAGTCCTAATCTTTTCAGAATTTGTCATCATTAAGACCCAAAAATATTCATTCCAATTACTAATGAAAGTAACTAAAAGGTGAGTTATAATAACCGGAAGAATCATCGGAATAATTATCTTCACCATAATCCCCAAATTTTTAGCTTTATCCATACGTGCTGATTCAATAACCTCTTTCGGTATTTGTTTAATTGCATTCATAAACATATAGATTCCAAACATATTAAACAAAGACGGTAAGATTAAACCTCCCCAAGTATCTACTAATCCCAGTTTACTATAGAAAAAATAAACCGGAATCAGTGTAGCTTCAGAAGGAAGCATCATACCTAAATATTTGACCGCCCATAATAACTTTTTACCTTTAAACTCCATAGTCGCAAAAGCAAAAGCGGAAGGAATTATGGTTATGTATTGTAAGGTTAAAACTAAAACAGAATATTTAACCGAATTACCCACATAATGGGAAATCTGGGCCTGTTTCCAAGCATAAATATAATTTTCCCAACGAGGATCTGGAACTAACAATCCCGGTTCAAATGAAAGAGCATCTACTAAAGGTCTAAGTGACATTGAAGCCATCCAGAGAAAAGGATAAACAAAGAATAAACCAATAACAATTAACAAAATATAATTGAGAATTTTCAGCAGGTATTTAACCCGCTTTTTGATTTTATACAAAGCAAGATATTTATTCGGTTCGGCTACGGCATTAGCTACATAAGCATCGGTATAATTGCTTTTCATTTCCATTAGTTATACACTACCTTTTTATTAAAATGTCGATATGCTATAAAAGTAAATACCGAAACCATTAAAGTTAATACAACCGCACCTGCCATTGAAAATCCATAATTAAACTTAACTCGCCCAACATTATAAATCCAATATCCCAAAACCATCGACGATCCTTGCGGTCCACCCTGAGTCATAAGGTCAATGGCTGAGAATGATTTGAACGCATTTATAAATTTAATAATAAAGACAAACATTAAAGTCGGTGATAATAATGGAACCGTTATCTTTCTAAAAATTGTAAATTTGCTTGCTTTATCCAGCTTTGCAGCTTCATAAACATAAGCGGGAATAGAATTCAACCCGGAAATTATCAACAAAACATAGTAACCAATAGATTTCCAAACTGTTACAAAAGCTACCGATAGAAGTGAGGTTCTTGTATTTCTCAACCAATTTGGGCCTTTAATTCCAAATAAATGAATAAACTGATTTACTATTCCTTCGGGGTCAAGCATTAAAGTCCAAAGAATAGCCACCGATACCATCGAAGCAATATGAGGAGTGAAAATCATAGTCTGAGAAAGATTATGAATCTTTGTATTTTTACTTAACCAGGAGGCCATAAATAAGGTTACCACCATTAATAAGCCGACGGTCAAAAAAGCAAAGAACATTGTATTCCAAATCGACTTCACAAATTCCGTATCCCTTGTGAAAGTCATTTCATAGTTCCAAAATCCAACAAACCTTGTGGATTGCATGTCAACTAGATCGATTTTAAAGAAAGAACCGATTAACATAAAAATACAAGGGAGAATCGTGAACATTAAAGCTCCTAAAGCTGCGGGTAAAATATAGATATACGCAGGATTCACCTTTTTGAAAACTTTTTTTCTGATTTTATCATATTTTTTTAAATATTGACTTTTTTTAATTTGAAAATCAATTTTACGGTATTCTTGGTAAACGGCAGCTTCTTCCTTATTTAGTGATTGATAAAACTCTTTCTTTTTTGTTTTTATCTCTCTTAGTCTAGCTTTTTCTACTTTAACCTTTTCAAAATCGCGATCTTTTCGATGTTTTTTAATATTACTCCGACATAGTTTCATTTCATCTTGAAAACTACGATATTTATCACCAATTGCTCTTAAGTTTTCCATAAAAACCCTCAATTAGTTTTTGGTTAGTTATTCTTTTTCCATCAATATCAAAAAAGAATAGATTCTCTTTAGCTATTGAAAACGAAATTTCGGAGTTTAAATCACGCATTTTCTTGGATAGTTCTTTCACATAAATATGACTACCTTGGATATTAAGCGAATAAACAAATTCTGAACCGTGATTTTCAATACTAGATATTTTTTCTATCATCTTGATACAATTTTGATTATCGACAGTAGGATTAAAATTAACATCTCGCGGTCTGAAACCAAATTGAAAATCATTGTCAATTTGAACAATATTCATACCCGGATCGCCAATAAATTTTGCAACAAAAGTAGAATTGGGATTATTATGAATTTCGCTCGGAGTACCTTCCTGCATAATTTTCCCTTCGTTCATGACTACAATATGATCTCCCATGGTCATAGCCTCTATTTGGTCATGAGTAACATAGACAAAGGTGGAATGTAATTCCTTATGTAATTCAATTAGTTCAGTTCTCATTTCCGACCGCAGTTTCGCATCTAGGTTGGACAAAGGTTCGTCCATCAAAAAACATTGTGGTCTTTTAGCGATTGCTCTAGCTAAGGCAACCCTTTGACGTTGTCCACCCGAGAGAAGGGCAGGCCGACGATTTTGGAATTCTGTTAATCCGACCAACTCTAAAGCATCATTCGTTCTTTCTTTGACCTCAAACTTCGGAATTCTAGCATTTATTAAACCAAATTCAATATTAGCCCGGACTGACATATGAGGATATAGGGCATAATTTTGAAAAACCATTGCCAGTCCTCTGTCACCGGGTTCAAGATTAGTAATATCGATATCACCCATTTTTATAGTTCCGGATGTAATATCCTCTAAACCTGCAATCATTCTAAGTAAAGTAGTCTTACCGCAACCGGAGGGTCCAACTAGAACAGTAAAACCACCGCTTGGAATAAGAACCGATAGATCATCAACAGCTCTTTTACCAATTGGAATTTCTTTTGTTTTCCTATTAACCTTTGCCCCGTAAATCTTAATTACATTTTCTAATTGGATGTTAGCCATTGCATACCTCCGGAAACTTCCCTAAAACTAATTATTTCTACATTATTTAATTCCAGATACTTTTTTACTTCTTTTAATTTTAAAACTTTAGCTTCCAAAACTCTAGGTAAATTATAAGAAGAAATATTTAATAATTCTAAATCAACAAACCCCGGATGAACCATTAATTCTAAATAATCTTGTTTCAGGTTTAGATTAATTAGATCCATGAATTTTGAAAATAAATCATAAATACTCATTTCACCAATAACTTTAAATTCATCAATTAATTCTATTTTCTGATAATATTTAGTCTGACAGGCTCGAACAGGTAATCTGAATTCTTCCGCAAACTTAATTGCCTGTCTTTGAACTTTCGGAAATATTTGGTGAGAATATAAATGCGAATCTAAATGTGTAGGTTTGCGTCCAACTATTTCAAAAAATCTTTCATATTGTTTTAAAAATTCCTGATAGATTTCCTCTTCAAGATATTCATCATCATTTAATAAATCTTTAGGCTTGATGAAATTATTATTTTCATCAACCAAACTCGGGCAGTTTGAAAGTGGAAAGCCTTTACTAATATTTAAATGTAAGCCTACATTTAAGTTCTCATCTTGACGGGCAATCCTTCCAGCAAGCAGACTAGCTTCTTGATTTACCATTAAGGTTGTAGAGGAGACAACTCCGTTCTTAATAGCATCGTAGATTCCATAGGTAACACCATTAGTTAGTCCAAAATCATCAGCATTGATTATTATTTTCATCATTATTTCAACTTCGGCCAATAACCATTATTACAAATGATTAATTCGTCTAAAATAGTCTTTGCTTTAAAACCATCAACAATTGTTCTATTTAATGTTAAAGCTTGTAATGCTTTAGCATATGAATTTTCAAAATATGCTTCAACAGTTAATTTTTCATAAGCATATTGTTGTTCTATCAAACCTTTATAGAAAGAAGAAATTTCACCAATACATGTCGGCTTCGGACCATTGCTACCAACTAAAGCATTTACTTCTACCATCGCATCGGAATTAATATTGCTGATTATTCCATCATTGGGAACAATGACAATGAAACTCTCATTTGTATTGTTGATAATCGCCAACGCTAAATCAACAATCATATCAGAATGAGCTTCATTTTTAGCGATTGAAGAACTTTTAGCGGTTTGAACTTTGATAACATGTCTACATTCGGAAAAAACCCTTTTTTCTCTCCCATCCATTACTTCATTAGCTCTAGTGTAATCTTTATTTAGATGTCTAGCCTTATATTCAGGAAACAAATAATACTGTAAATAAGTATTCGGCAGATAATCCGGATATTTTTCTAACATATCCTTAACCATCGCGTAAGTGTCTATCCAGGATGGATCGCGTTCCGCTTTATCGGCAGGCTCAAAGCCATTATTCAAAATTTTTTGTTTTATTTCGGGCATCAAGTCTTTCTTGTTTCGATCATAAAGGTGGATAAACCAACCAAAATGATTCAAGCCAAAATAAACGGGATCTAATTCATCATGGTTTTTTCCGATCAATTTTGCATAAGATTTTAATAGATTAATTGGTTGATCACAAATATTTAAAATTCGATCATCATTCGGAAACTGATGCTTTAAAGCAACGGCAACTATCGCAGCTGGGTTTGTATAATTCAAAATCCAAGCATCCCGAGACCGAGAACGAACATCATTGACAATCTCAATCATATCAGTTATTGATCTTAAACCATAAGCAAAGCCCCCGGCTCCACAAGTTTCTTGTCCTACCGCTCCATGTTTTAACGGGATTTTTTCATCTAATTCCCTCATTTTAAAACCACCAGTTCTAATCTGACAAAAAACAAAATCAACATTTCGATACGCGATATCCTTATCGGTAGTCACTATTACTTTTACATCCTCATTTTCTTCTCTAAATAGTATTTCCGCAAATCCTCCTATAGGTGCTAATCGTTCTGGATCATTATCAAAAAGAATTAATTCTGATAGTGGTAATTCTTCTTTTTTTAAACATAAACTCTTCAATAACCCCGGCGTCCAAGTACTACCGCCTCCAACTATAACTATCCTATATCTGTTTTTCATCATCTTACCTCTATTCCCAAATTTATGAAACATAGGAAATGTCCTTCATAAAACTTCATAAACTTTTTTCGCTAACATTAGTTTATCAAAAGCGAAATTTTATTACAATCGCTTCTTATTACAAAAAAAGTAATCCATAACTTTTATAAAACCGCAAATAAAAACGGATGAGATCTAAAAGAATCTACATCCGTTCTTATTCTCATTCTTTCTATTAACATAATATTTATTCTTTTTTAGAAATATAAATCGTGATAATAAAATTAAGTAAGAAAAATATTGGTAATCTTGAAGAAATATCATATTTTTTTATTGAGAATTCGCTTTCACAAACGCTAAAGTTATAATCACCGATTTTTGATAACTCACTATCCTTGTTTGAAGAAATAGTCACCACGGTAGCATTTCGACTTTTCGCAATCTGTGCCATCCTTACAACTTGATGAGTTTTACCGCTTAAACTACAGACAAAAAGCAAATCATTTTTAGTCATTGACTCAGCAGTCAAATAGGCAATATGTGTATCTTGATAGATAAAATTAGCTCGGTGACATGTTAAAAGTAGTTTTGAAGCATAATTTAAAACTGATGCAGTTAACCCTTTCCCGAAAAAATGGATATTCACCGGTTTTGACATTAAATCAACTAAAGCCATAACCTTTTCTTCTTCAATTAAAGAACTGGTATCAACTAAAGTTTTCAAATTTTGATTAATAATATCTTTAAAAGATACATCGTGAAATTGTTCTTCCGCAAGATTAATTTCTTCCCGCAAATGATATTTCAGTTCAGAAAAACCGGAATAGCCTAGTTTCTTACACAACCTCATAATCGTTGCCGTAGAAACAAAAGTTGCTTCAGATAGTTCTTTGATACTCCATTTTAATATAGCTTTAGGATTATTATCAATAAATCTAAGAACATCTAATTCTGAAATTGTTAGCGAATTAATAATATCGATACTAATTTTAGAAAGCATGCTTCACCTCAATAACCATTTCATTTCATAAATTTCCTTAGTTTATTCACAAATAAATAATATCATATTATCTTTTAACTTACAACTAAAAACTTGTCCTATTACAAATGAACACTTTTAACTAAAATGAAAAATGCTTACTTCTGCCCAAAAACCTTTTTATAAAATGCCTTTTCCATATAAATTATATATAAAAGGGCTTCAACGTGAAGCCCTAAATACTGTACAAATATCGAAAATTGAAGTTTTCGTTGAAGATCTGCTCTTCTGTTATGAACCTTATTTTTCTACAAATATAAAAACCTTCAATAGGAAAAACTTAATTATTAATGTGTAGACTTTGTTCCAATATAATCAAGAAAATCTTGTGCCGTAATATTATCTTTATTTGAAATAAAGATATCAATCATTATAGCATAATCACTCATAATCTTATCTTGAATATCGGTTGGAACTGTTAAATTAAATGATGATAGATTGTTGTTCTTTTCTCTTATATCATTAATAAGATTTTCCAGTTGTTCTTCTTGTACAAAAAACATCGAAACTTCTACACCTATTTAAAGGCTCCCAAAGTCACTTTTAACATCGGAAGCCTTATTAAAATTATGGTCGTTTTATTATCTTGATTAGTGCTAATGTTCCTCCTATAGCAATTGTTATTCCAGAAATAATATAAAGAATAATTTTTCCGGTTTTATTTTCTGGTTGTTCAGCATCCCGATCATTTGGAAACTCTGGATCTTCAGGATCGTTTGGGTCTTCAGGATCAACTGGATCTTCAGGATCGTTTGGATCTTTAGGATCAATTGGATCTTCGGGATCTACAGGATTATCATCGATAATATATTCGATGATTATTTCACTTATTTCAACTACTGCATCAGTTTCAGTGCGAAATTGAATAAATGATGTTTTAGTGCCAATTGTTGGTTCGATAATAATCTCGCCTGAAGTCATTTCTTCTAAAGTCTTTTCAAAAACTTTTGAATCTCCGCCATGGATAGAATTAGCCTGACCGGTAGTGTTATTATCTATATAAACTATGAACTTCTTTGAGTTATCACCGGATATATTACTTACCTTTATAATGATTCGATAGGGCTTTGTAAAGTCAAAGATACCACCGGGAGTTGTATCTGGGGTTGATAGAGTAACTGCAAGAGCGCCTATTGTCATTCTTCCGCCACTTAATATTATTTTTTTATCAACTACATTAACCGTACCACTGACCTTAATATACATTGGTGTATTACTATCGTGCGGTAAAGATTTATACGAAGCGTCAAAAAATGTACTGGATGTTGCATCTGAAAAGTCATCCTTGAAGATCAATTCTGGTACTTCAGGATCTGTTGGTTCCACAGGATCAACTGGATCCTCGGGATCAATTGGCCCTTCACCATCATCTTCAATAACTAATTCCATATAGAACAAATTCATAACATCACCTTTGGTAATGGTATGCTCTCCGGGATCAAGAATTAGATTAAGAATGCCACCATCGGTTGTTGTATAACTGATTCCATCAACCTTTATTTTTTTGCCGGTTTCCAAAAATACTAATGTTAATTCAGATTCACTTGTTGTTGTAAAACTTATTAGTGTAGAAGACTCTATTTTTAAACATTGTGTTAAAACTAAGCCTTTATAATTAACAGTCCCTTTACTAGTCGATAGGTTTCCAGTTATTGAAAAGAAATCATTATTTTTTCCATTGGTTGTAAAGTTATGGACAATAATACCTGTTATAGGATCAACCGGATCGGTTGGGTCTTCCGGATCTGTCGGTTCCTCCGGATCCACGCTTGAATTTCCACCGATAGAAATTATAGCTGAACTATAATTCCTAATTTTGTCCATTAGGGGTTGATTCATATCATAAGAGTTGTCATCAACTTCATTATTAAATTCCCAAGTAAAGTCCCCTTGATTTAATCGACCGGCCCATGTAGTAACAACTTCTTCTACATCTTCTACATCATCAATTCTTTCTACACTAACTCCCAAATCTTTCTTTGTATCAAAGTTATTATAAGGGGTCCCGCCAACT
>CALEGD010000134.1 GCA_937877075.1 uncultured Acholeplasmatales bacterium | reverse complement strand
TTGGTAAAAATGTGATGCTATAGTTTAGATATAGAAAAGCAATTTCCTATCTAGAGTTCTAATTATGAAAAAATTGAATTTCTACTTGAGGATATAAAAAAGAACAATATTTGTGTTGATATCGTTTTTAGTGAGATATTTGATCATTGTAATTCATTATATAATAAAAAAATAAAATATGGAAGTAATATATGGTTAGAAACACATAGTAAAGCAATGGAATATGGTTGTAAATTCAATCCTTTTTACAAGAATACTGATTTTTTGTGCGATCTTTATAGAAAGAATAGCTTTATAATTGGCCCTGAAGGTGATTTATTTAAATGTTTATCAGGTGTAGGTTTGGATGAATACAAGATAGGCAACATTAATTCTTATTTCACACCATCGACTGAAATAAAGCAAAGTCAGTTTATTGAATATAACAGATTAAAAACCGATTGTTATTCGTGCCAATATAAGGTTGTGTGCGGTGTAAATTGCCATTTTAAGCATAAGAATAGAGACTTTATTTGTTATAAACAAGATATTGAAACAAATGATATACCTTTAATAATTAAACAATTTGAAAAGGATGGATTATAAATGGGCTATTTAGTTACTAATTTATCAAAAGATTTCAAGGATAAGCTTGCGCTTCATGATGTTTCCTTTTCTATAAAAGATGGTGAGATAATAAGTATACTCGGAAAGAACGGTGCAGGCAAAACAACACTAATAAAGATATTGACTGGTTTATTAAATAAAACAAGCGGTGATGTTTTTTATAATGATATAAACTTAATATACTTGAAGTCTTCATATTATAAAAGCATTGGAGTGGTTCTAGAAGGCGACCGAAATACTTATTGGTACCTAAGTGGGCTGGAAAATATTCTATATTTCGGACGTTTACATAAGATGAACGATTCGGAAATACATGGTAGAGCAGAAAAACTATTAAAGCATTTTAGTTTGTATGATGATAGGAAAAAGAAGGTTAGCCACTACTCCCGTGGTATGAAACAAAAGCTTTCCATTATCATTGGTTTAATTAACAATCCTAAAGTCCTTTTTTTAGATGAACCAACATTAGGTCTAGATGTATGGTCTAAGAATTCGTTAATCGAACTAATTCAATCTTATGTTGTTAGCCATAATATTACAGTAATTATGACAAGCCATCAGCTTGATATAGTAGAAAGCCTTGCTAAAAGAGTTATATTGCTTGATGAAGGTAAGATCATGTATGATGGAGACATTCAGAAATTAATAGGTAATGAAGATAGTATTTACGAGATCGTTTTTTATGGCGATATTAGTTTAGTTAAAAAAATAGGTAGAGGATTAAGACTAATATCCCAAAAAAAAGAAGAGGAAGCCAATTGTGTGAGAGTTGAAGCAGATATAGAAACAATACTAAATTTCTCACAGACTCTAATACAAGAAGGATGCAAAATAGAAGGAATAAATAAGGTAAAAAGGTCACTAGAACAAGTTATATTAAACAATTGGGGGGTTGCGGAACATGATATACTACATAAGAGCTGAATTTAATAAGTATTTTAATGAGATTAAATGTTATTATCCGGACCATATAGTAAGTTTAGTTGTGACTTATATTCTTTTTCTTGGCTTTTTCTTGGGATTATCAGATAATGCTTTTCAAAAAAATAACCTGTACATTGGCTTTACTTTTTGGTATTTTGCTTCGACTGTAATATCAGAAGGTTCTATCTCTGTATCATATGAGAAACAAACTGGCACATTTGAGCAACTACTAATAAAACCTTTGAATATACTTTATTTATTATCCATAAGAACTATCATCTGGTTTGGATTTACTTTATTGAAAGTAATAGTATTGTTTCTTATTATTAGTATAAGTATACAATATGTTATACCTTTTGATCTAAAAGTTATCCCAATTCTAATTATTACTCTTTTTGGGCTCTATGGTTTTGGTATGTTATTATCTGCTTCAACACTTATATTTACTAAAACAGCTTCATTCGAATCTATAATATCATATATTCTGTTATTTTTTACAGGAGGAATTATTCCTATAACACAATTACCCAAGGGTGTTGCTATCGTAGCCCAATTTCTACCATTGACTAAAGGCGTAGAAATATCACAAGCCTTACTCGCAGGAATTGAAATATTGCCAGTGGACTTTATGCTACTACTAATCAATAGTTTTATTTATTTCTTGATTGGAATGATAGTTTTTAAAATGTGTTATAAAAAATCCCAAGAACATGGGTTGAATTCTGAATACTAAAGATATGTAGTTTATTAGGGGGTTATATGATTAAATTCCAAACAGTATATGGACAAGGTGAATTTGATATTTGTAACAGAGTGATCAATATAGAGGGAAATAGCATTAAGCTAAAGGAGAGATTAATCGAAGGTGAAAACAGGCTATATCTTAAATTATCCAGTAAATGCAACTTAATGTGCTCGTATTGTTTTCAACAAGAAGATTTAGTTCATAGTAATATGTTTTCATTTTTGGATTATCAAGGTATCCTAATGAACTTAAGTAACAGTAGTTATGATCGTATATTTCTTTTTGGCGGGGAGCCGTTAATTAGTGAAAATGTTGGGTTCATTAACCTGATATTTAATATATTCACAAAGAATAAATTGTCGATATTTACAAATGGCAATTTTAATGAAGATCTCTTTAATATACTTAAACTTCATAAAGAAAATATTGATACAGTAATTATAACAATAGATGGCCCTGAAGAGATACATAATTTTCGTCGCTTTAATCCTAACGGTAATTCGTATAAAATAATAATGAATAATATCAAAAAACTCCTTACATTAGTAGATATGATTGATATCCAAATAAACATAGATAAAACTAATGTATTTACTATAAATAAATTGTTTGATGGGTTCAAAGAATATCCTTTCTTAAAAGAATGTCAGTTTAGTATTAATCCAGTTAAATATACATCTGATTCTTTATCAACTATTGAATTATATGATTTTTATTTTAAGCTTGTTAAACATTACAAGGAGTATTGTATTAGTTTAAATTCGAAAACTTTTATAAACTTTATTGATTTTTTAGGAGGAAAACCTATCGTAAAAGAGAGATGTGGTATAGGACATACACATATATTTGATTTTGAAAATAACATAATATATGCTTGTCCTCAAAAAATGGTATCAAAAGTTGGAGACTTAAATTATAATGGTTATAAACTAGATCATAGAAAAATTGATGAATATCATAATATATCTATGAAGAATAATTCAGAATGCCAGTCATGTTTTTATAGTTTATTCTGCGATCAAGGATGTGCATTTGAACCCAAGAAAGTTAATTGCAAACAAAGAACATGTACACTTCTAACAAAGATATTAGATAACATTTCATTGTTTTTTCAAATTAAGTAGAGTTACTGTGAATGAGTTACTACTATGAAACCATACTACCACCGGATCTTAAACCTCGCCGGTTTCGTTCACTGGGGTGTAGGTGGACTTCATGGAGGACTGTTCAGACCTAATTAGTCGCGACACAGGTTAGTGATACCGGTAGGCGAGCTAATGAGAGCGTTCGCGAAAACTAATTTACTGCAAACATAAAAACAGCATATAGGACGGTCGCCCATATGCCGGACATAATTGTGCTGTAAATGATAAAATAAAGTTGGTTCTTTCCAGGGTTAGTTGATTTTCCGCATTTTTCATAGTTTGATAGTTTTGCTTCTTAATGTTTCAAAGCTACACAGGCCTGGTAGCGGCAATAAAAAGTGCATAGATTTCGGCAATACAAAGTAAGTAAAAACG
>CALEGD010000133.1 GCA_937877075.1 uncultured Acholeplasmatales bacterium | reverse complement strand
CTGCCGGCTACGGTGACGGGATGATTAAGGAGATTATCAATAAAGTTGAAAAAGAAACCGTCTTTACACTTGAACCTCATCTAGCTGTGTTTTCCGGTTTTTCGAATATTGATAATACTAGGATGAAACATCGATTCTCTTTCTCCAGTAATGAAGATGCTTTCGATTTTTCTGTGGGTATATTCAAAAGCCTTTTATTTAACTGTGGTTATCAAGAAAACAATAATTTATGGGAGAAATAGTATGGAAAAGGTCAGATATGGTATTGTCGGAGTCGGTAATATGGGGAGTGGCCACCTAGAGAATTTTCAAAAAGGTAATATCCCGAATGCAATAGTTACCGCAATTGCCGATATCAACGATAAAAAACTAAAAACTCAAACAGAAAAATATCCGGAAAGAATTTTCACTGGTTTTTCTAGCGGTGCGGAATTAATAGACAAAGCAGAAGTTGATGCAGTTGTAATCGCTGCACCTCATTACCAGCACCCCGAGCTTTCCATTCAAGCTTTAAAAAAAGGTATTCATGTAATTTGTGAAAAACCGGCCGGAGTTTATACAAAACAAGTTAAAGAAATGAATGAAGTTGCTAAAAATTCAAAGGCATTGTTTACAATGATGTTTAATCAAAGAACTAATTGTCTATATAGAAAAATGCGGGAATTGATTTTAGAAGGTGCAATTGGTTCAATCAAGCGAATAAATTGGTTGATGACCGATTGGTATCGATCCCAAAGTTATTTTGATTCCGGTGATTGGAGAGCAACTTGGGATGGAGAAGGAGGTGGAGTCCTTTTCAATCAAAGTCCACACCAATTAGATTTATTGTCCTGGGTAACCGGCATGATGCCGAAACACATCCATGCTTTCTGTCATTTTGGTAAATGGCATGAGATTGAAGTAGAAGATGATGTGACAGCTTATCTTGAATATGATAACGGTGCAACCGGTACTTTTATAACTTCAACCGCAGATGCTCCCGGAACCAACCGTTTTGAGGTTTTAGGAACTGGCGGAAAATTGGTCTGTGAGAACGAAGAACTTACTTATTATAAAAATGAAGTTGATGAAAGAGAATTCAATAAAACTTATCTTGGTGGTTTTGGTCAACCAAAATATGAGGTTATCAAAATTGAACTAGACGGCAAAAATCCTCAACATGGCGGAATCCTGAGAAACTTTACAAATACTATCCTAGGTAAGGAAGAACTTTTTGTACAAGGGGAAGAAGGTTTAAACAGTGTTATCTTAATGAATGCGATGCTTCTTTCTACATGGTTGAAAAAAGGAATTGATATTCCTTTTGATGATGAACTGTATCTTACAGAATTAAATAAAAGACGTAAAACATCCCCCAAAAAGGAAACGAAGGATGTTATTCTAGATACAAAAGGAACTTATTAAATTTTATGAAAACTGCGATAATCGGCATCGGCAATATAGCACCAATCCATCTTGAAGCTATTCTTGAGGCCGGCGGAGAAATAACTGCCCTCTGCGATATAAATCCTTTAAAAGCAGAAGATTTAAAAAACAAATTCGGACTTCAAACAAAAATATTTTCAGATTTTAAAACTATGCTAGAATATCAACCTTTGGATATCGTTCATATTTGCACACCCCATTATTTACATGAAGAAATGATTCTTGAAGCATTAAAAAGAAATATCAATGTTCTTTCCGAAAAACCGCTATGCATTCATACAATGGAATTAGAGAATATTAAAGAAACAATCAGTAAATCCCGGGCAAAACTAGGAATATGTTTACAGAACCGTTATTTACCGGTAAATCAATATGCTCATCATTTTTTAGAAGATAAAAAGATCCTTACTGCGAAGGGAAAAGTAATCTGGAGGCGTGATGTCGCTTACTATAAATTATCTTCTTGGAGAGGAAAATTGTCTAAAGAGGGCGGTGGTGTAATGATAAACCAAGCAATTCATACTCTGGACCTATTATTGTGGTTCTGTGGTATGCCGGAAAAGATTAAAGGTAGAATCGAAAATGTACATCTTCGTGATGTTATTGAAGTAGAAACAAATGCGGAAATGGAAATGACGGGAAAATACCAAGCAAACTTTTATGCAACAACTGCTGGCGCTGAAAATTTCCCTATTGAAATTGAAATAGAAACCGAAAAAGGAAAATTAAAAATCATCGGGAATGATATTTACATCAATGATTGTTTTGTGGAACTTCCTAATCCGGGTCAGGTTAACGGTAAACCTTACTGGGGAGCCGGTCATAAATATTTGATTAATATCTGTATCTTTAATACTCATATCCCTGAC
>CALEGD010000132.1 GCA_937877075.1 uncultured Acholeplasmatales bacterium | reverse complement strand
CATTTGCCCGTAAGACGCTACCCCTAGACTAGCCGCCCGATTCCAATTTTCCAGATCATCATAAAGTCCGACCATCAAACCATTGGTAATAATTACTCTAGGAGCCAATTGATGTGATTTAAATAAACCAAGAGGATGGCCGGAAGAAACTACTAAAGTTTGATCTGCTTCTAATTTTTCAAGATAAAGCTTCACCAGATGATATTGCATCCAGTTTTGAAGAACCGTGCCAGTTTCTCCATATGTCACTAGTTCATAAGGATAAAGGGCAACATCAATATCCAAATTATTATCAATCATTACCTGGAGGGCTTTTCCTTCTAAGGTCTTTCCTTGATATTCTTCAATCGGTTTACCGTAAATTCTGCCGTTGGGACGGAAACGATATCCGTAAATTCTGCCTCTGGTCAGAAGTTCTTCAAGAAATTCCGGAGCCAGCCTTTGATGCCATTCTTCCGGAACATAGCGTAAGGCGTTTCTTAAAGCCAGTGCCGTCTCCTCTTCATTTAAGACAAATTCACGTTTCGGAGCCCTTCTAACATTGGGATCAATTTGGGGGTATTCAGGCAGTTCTTGAAAGATAGCATCGAGCTTAATCTTCATTGCTTGAGATATTTTATCATTATTCATCTTAACCTCCTATTCCAAGCCACCGATTTTTGCTTCTACAGTATTAAGAAAATCAGGATCATAAACTATTTTTTCGGCCTTTTCTAGATATGGATACATAATCTCATCATTTTCTAGGAAAGGTAATTTTGTTCTAATATATTCATGAGCCGCTTTTGTTCCTTTACCTAAAGGCTTATTCCTAAAATCTAAAGCTTGGGCGGAACAAAACAATTCCATGGCTAGGACTTTTCCGGTATTCTTAACAATATCGCGGGCTTGGCGGGCTGAAATTGTTCCCATAGAAACATGGTCTTCCTGATTACCGGAAGAAGGAATTGAATCAACACTGGCCGGATGAGCTAAAACTTTATTTTCACTGACTAAGGAAGCGGCGCTATATTGTACAATCATGAAGCCGGAATTAAGACCGGGGGAGGCTACCAAGAAAGCCGGTAGTCCGGCACTTAGGGCGGGATTGACCAATCTCTCAATTCTTCTTTCGCTGATATTTGCCAGCTCCGAGGCTGCAATTTTCATAAAGTCAAAAGCTTGGGCCATGATTTCGCCGTGAAAATTCCCACCGGATATTACTGTTTCCGAATCAAAGATTAAAGGATTATCGGTAGCGGCATTCATCTCAACCTCAACTTTTTCCTTGATATAAGCAAGGGCATCTCGAGTGGCTCCATGAACCTGAGCTAAACAACGGAGTGAATAGGCATCCTGAACCCGAACTTCGCCTTGATAAGTAAGACATTTACTATCCGCGGTTAATTTGCGGATATTATTGGCACAGGCAATTTGACCAATTTGGCCTCGGGCTTGGTGGACTTCCGTTGCGAAAGCCTCTTTAATTCCAAAAAGAGCTTCCAAAGATAATGCTCCGGCAATATCACCAACTTTAAGTAGATTAGCGGCATCATAAAGCGCAATGGCACCGATAGAAGTCATTACCTGCGTCCCGTTAATTAATGATAGTCCTTCTTTAGCCTCAAGACGAGAAAGTTTTTTAATCCCGGCAAGATTTAAAGCCGAAAGAGTAGGCATCAATTTCCCTTGATAATAAACTTCACCTTCCCCGAGTAAAGTCAAACCCATATGAGCCAGCGGCGCAAGGTCACCGCTCGCTCCTAGGGAGCCTTGTTCGGGAATTGCCGGAATAATGTTTTTATTTAAATAAAGCAGCAATTGCTTGACAGTCTCCAGCCTAATCCCGGAATAACCACGGGAGAGAGCATTAATTCTTAGGAGGATAATTCCCCGTACCTCTTCTTCACTCAAATGCGGACCAACCCCACAGGCATGCGACTTCAATAAGTTCAATTGTAATTTGGAAAGATCATCGGGGGAGATAAGCACTTCGGAAAACTTTCCGAAACCGGTATTAAGCCCATATACCCTTCTATTTTCTTCGATAATCGTTTCGATATTTTTCCGAGCATATTTAATTCTTTGTTCGGCTTCATTTGAAAGTATAACCTCTTCCTTAAATCGAGCTACACGAATGAATTTCTCTAAATCCAGATCATGGCCGCTAATTAAAATTGCCATAATTCTCCCTCCTTGTATAATTATAATTTTACTATAAACTCTACCTTAAGGCAAGATTTTTAAATGGTAAAAGAAAAGGGCTCAACAGAGCCTAATATTAAAGAAAAAGGATGTAGAAACCTAAACCGATTCCAAAAGAAGCAATATTGGCAGTTACACCATAAAGTGCTGCCCTGAGACGTGATTTTTCTTTCAGGAAAAAACTATAAAAAATGGCTTCACCGGTAATCACCAGAAGTTCTAAGAAAACATAGATGATAACACTAACGAGAGAACTTTGGTAATAGCCGACGATATTTAGAAGTAAATTTAACCCAAGCTGGGTAATTACATTTACAATTAACACCAATTTTAAACTTTTAGAGGAACGATAGCCAAAGAGGATAAGAATCACAATCTCAATTAAAATTGTTACAATCATTCTCACAAGGAAAGACCAGACTTCTAAACTATAATCATAGCTCTTTACTGCCTTTCCGATAAATAAGTCTTCATCCTCAGTGCTTTCTACATTTTCTCCATCAAAAAGAAAATAGGAATTAAAAGCATAACGTTCTAAAACCTGTGAGCTATATACTTTTCCGTCTTCCGTAAAAAGAATGATTTTAAATACCATAGGAGGATAATAATTCCAAGCAAACTGATTCTGCCCTTCTAATTCCCAGTACTTGCCAACCCACATAAATCCATCCTCATCATGATATTCCATAATTGGATGATAAAATAGGTAATCCCATTCCCCTTCTAACCAATCTTGATAGGTAAAGTTCGGTCCGGAAGCTCTTTTAGAAACTAAAGTAGCTACATATTTTTCATTCTTAAAGCCGGTTATTTCAACAGAAACACTCGCTTTCGGTCCGCAATCCGCCTTAACTTGAAGATTTGTTGCGAAATTAAAAATAAGTAAAGATAAGAAGAAAAATAGGAAAATTTTAATATTTTTTTTCATATTACCTCCAGAATATTAGTCTTAGAATTCCTAGGGATAAACCGATAATACCCAGTATAAACCCCGCTGTGTAATTTTTTCCGATTTTTTTATCTTTACTTGCAATTGATATTGCAAGAAATCCGAATACAATTCCAAATAAACGAAAAATGCTTGTCGCATAAAGGCCGGTAGAGCCGAAGAAAACTGATATAATTCCGAAAATAAGGCTCTGATTGCCTCGATTACGACCGTGACTTCTTTGGGGAAGGGGTCTTATATAATGGTATTGAGGGGGGTGGTTTTCTTGAAGATTTTCGCTTTTTCTTTTTTCAACAATTGCAGCTCCACAACTTGGACAGGCGTTAAAAGTCTCATCTAATTCCGTTCCACAATATTTACAATTCATAATTTCTCCTTTCCAATTCACTTTTTATAAACATCTTTAAAACTCTCGTTTTTCTCCATCACCTTTTTTACATAAGAACAAACAGGAACAATTTTCTTATTTTCATTTCTCGCTTTTTCAATAACTTTTTCAACCAATTTAAAAGCCAGTCCCTGGCCTCTTAAAGAAGGATCTACATAGGTATGGTCAACGATTATTTCACCTTCTTTTACATGAAAAGTTATTTCTCCAACCCGATTTTGATAATCAGGTCCAAGATAAAACGAATTATTTCTTTCTTTGATTTCCATTTTTATCTCCTTTAAAATTTAACTTTACCTTTCATATTTGAAAATATCTCTTTCCGAAAAAGGTAAATAAATGAGCCTGCAAATACCACGCCAAGATGGGTGAATAAGAAAAATAATAATAAAACCCTACCTTCATTCGGCATATACTGACCACCAAAATAGACAGTGTCATCAGAAATATTCCGCAACATTGGAAATTCCTCACTGCGATAAAATAATTCATTGGTCTTAGAATCTCTTATTTCAATGACCAATAGTCCTTCTTCTGCCTCCGTCCATAGTTCTTCTTCAAAATCATCTTCTCCAAAATCAATTTGGTGAAGAATTCGTTCATCCTTCCTCAACAATACTAAAAAATCACTTTTAGAATATGAATTAAGATTAAAAAAACTAAAGCTATAATAAACTGAAATATCTTCTCCTGAAGAATAAGTCCATTCCATATAAGTCCGCATGGCAATGAATCCAAAATTTTCTTCATAAAGAGCAACCGGTTCCTTTGAATAATAACTGGCTTCATCAATTAGTTTTTGATAAGCCTTTAATCCATCATATGAAAGTTTAACCTCAGGAGTTGCATAGCCAAAGTCAACTCTAGCTTCGGGAACAAAAGTTAAGTAAAGTCCAAAGAACAATAGCAAACCGAGAAAAACTGAAAAGAGAAAACTAAATAAGGCAATAATTCTTCCCTTAAATCCTTTTCCAAAAATAAGAATAAAGACAATCATTACCAAAAAAGAACCAAAAATAAACGGAAAAGGAATAACCAAATATATTCCAAAAACGAGAAGATAACCAAGTTTTGAAAGCAGCCCGGCATTCTTGAATCTTTTCCAGATATTGTTTTCTTCAGTGCTGTCTTTCAATCCTCTTTTCTGAAAATATTCATCTAGAGCCGATTGAAAGATCAAAACCAGAATAATTATCCCAACAACTAGTAAAATGGAATAGTCAAAACCTCTTTTATTCCAATTAATAAAATCCAGATTCTCATAATTTGATGAGTAATAAAATTGAAAGGAAGTTTCTAAATTCCCGTTCGAATCATATATTTCTACATCCAAAAATCTAAGTTCATAAGATTGATCAAACTTTATTTCTTCTTTTGTATTCTGATATTTTACTGAATCAATCAGAACATAATAGTCATTTTCTATTCCAAGATAATATCTAATATTATTATATTCTTTTTCTTTTATTCTGAGTAAAGCAAAACCATAATCTTCACTACTATATATATTATCATATAGTTCATAATCTTCTTCCAAATCAATATTAGGTTTGGAGAAACCCCCCAGTTGCCAATAAACAAATCCAAAAAGAATGAATATAAAAAATGATAATATTAAACCTTTCTTCATCAAAACCAATCCTATCTAACAAATATATTTTACCATATTAAATTAATAAAACAAATACCCAAGCGGTTATTCTTATATAATCTTTCTATATTATAAGTATATAGCTCATTAAATTAAAAAAGCATCCCTTCCCCTAAATAGGGAAAGAAATGCTTATTTTTAATTATTCGATACTAAACACCGTTAATACCGGTAATCCATCAACAATACTCCAAACTTCAGTAGTAAGACTTAAAAGATTTTCTTCATACCAAGCTTGGTCTAAAGTTAAATCAATTGTATCAACTAGTACAGATTGGCCTTTAGTTGTTGCACTTGGAAGCGTGAAACCTTCACCATATACGGATGCAAGAGTTAAACTAGTACTTCCTCCATTAAGAACATTGAAATTACCAGTAGCATTTAATACTGTAATATCTTTCATAAATACATCTGAGACAGTTCCAGCAAGTGCGTTTCTTGCAATCAATCCACCAGCATAATTTCCGGCATCTACCGTGATGTTTTGAAGAACTATGCGACTAAAAACTAAGTTAGCAGGGGATGCAGGAGTATTCGGATTCGCATATCCAACTATACCACCAGAACGTTCTGTAGCTTTGACAGTAACACCGTCTAGATGGATATCTTTAAACTCTGTAGTACCTATTCCGCGAAAATATCCTACAATTCCGCCAGCAATAACTTCTTGATCATTAGTAACATTTACATTACTCATGCTAATTTTTGAGAAAGTTGCACTTCCGGAATTATCTTTAATATAACCTATTAGACCACCAACGCCGTTTTTATTTTTGCCATTAACAGTTAATCCATCAACAACGATATTTTCAATTACGACACCAAGAGCATCAATCTCGCCAGCAATTAATCCAGCCCGACCAGTACTAGTGATTGAAGCATTTTCAAAAATAAGGTTTCTAACTTCACCACGTAAATATGTAAATAAACCACTTCTGTCACCACCAGAATAAGTGAGATTACTGATTTTATGGCCTTGACCGTCAAGTAAACCAGCGAAATTATTGGCAGTATAAGTTTGACCAGTCATATCAATATCAACAGTTAGTAAATATTTAGCTTCTTGTGGAGAACCTAAGAATGCTACAAATTCTTCAACAGAATTG
Organism: uncultured Acholeplasmatales bacterium; assembly: GCA_937877075.1. GTDB lineage: Bacteria > Bacillota_I > Bacilli_A > ML615J-28 > CAG-698 > DTU067. The sequence continues at coordinate 1,191 of CALEGD010000132.1, read as the reverse complement.
ATATAATTTGGTTCATCTTCAATCCAATCTACATAAAGAGTAATATTTTCAGTAATAGCTGTTTCAAGATCAAATTGTCCAGTAAGTTCTTCGTCAGTAAATAAACCAACAAAAGTGTTGAACTTTTTATTGAAAGTAAGTTCAGGAAGAACTGTTCCTTCTTGTACATCAAGACTAGTAACAGCTACACCATCTACTGATACAGTACCACCGTTAGTTTCAAATGTTACTGTAAACAATGGAATCCATTTCGCATAGAGGGTAATATCCTCCATAACTGGTTCAGCAAAGAGATATTCTGTTTCAAAACCCGCATCAAGATACCAACCGCCAAAGGCAAATCCTTCTTTTGTTGGGTCAGTGGGTTCTATTGCTAATTCCCCTTCTACAACCGTTTGATATTCTACTGCGCTACCTTCATTGCTATCAAATGTTACAGTATATAATGGAGCACTGATTTCCTCAAATTGTCCATATAAAGTAAGATCTTCAATAATTAATGTATCTGGGTCAAATGGAGTTAAAAATCCTTCATCAGTAAACCAACCGACAAAGTTAAAACCATCTTTTTCAGGTACAGGAAGAACCGCTTTTCTATTATCACGAACTTCAATCGGATCTACTACAACATCTTCTACAACAAAAGTAATTGTATGTTTTACAACTTCATCAGAAAAGACCGTTAATACCGGTAATCCTTCTTCAATACTCCAAACTCCTGTAGTAAGGCTTGGAAGTTTTTCTTCATACCAAGTTTGATCTAAAGTTAAATCAGTTGTGTCAACTAGTACAGTTTGACCGTCACTAGGAGTTCCTGGAAGACTGAAGATACCACCAAATACGTTAGTAAGGCTCAAAAGTTCATATCTACCGGAAACAACATTATAGTATTTAGTAGCTGTTAAAATTGTTATATCTTTCATTAATACATCGGAAACTGCTCCATTAGAATAGCCATCACTAACTCTTCCGACTATTCCTCCAATATAATCTGCTCCTTCCGCAGATATATTTTCAAGGAATGCACGGTTTAAAATGAAAGCAGCGGGAGCATTAACATAACCAACAACTCCGGCAGCCCGGTTTGAAGCTTTAACAGTAATATTAGTTAAATGGATGTCATTGATAATGGTAGCACCGGCACCGCGTGAATATCCAAGAACACCACCTGCCATTTCAATTACATTAGTT
>CALEGD010000131.1 GCA_937877075.1 uncultured Acholeplasmatales bacterium | reverse complement strand
GAACCTATTCTACATTATTGAATGCGGGACGGGAAAAACTAGCTATCCCATTTGGAGAAAACTTAGGCGGAAAACTTTTTGTTTCCAGTGGTCTTGGGGGGATGAGTGGTGCTCAAGGAAAAGCGGCAGAAATTGCCGGTGGGGTTGGATTAATCGCCGAAGTTGATTATTCAAGAATCAAAACCAGATATCATCAAGGTTGGGTTCATGATATAACTTCTTCCCCGGAAGAAGCATTTAATCTTGCATTTCTTTACCTAAAAAAAAGAGAACCGAGAGCTATTGCTTATTATGGAAATATTGTCAATTTACTTGAATATGCGGATCAGAATAATCTAAATATTGATTTATTGAGCGATCAAACCTCCTGTCATAATGCTTATGACGGTGGTTATTGCCCAGCCGATATTACCTATGATGAGCGTACAAAGATTCTGCGTGAAGATAAAACTAGATTTATTCAATTGGTCAATCAAAGCTTAAAACGTCATTATCAGGTTATCAAGTCTTTGATAGCGAAAGGTGCTTATTTCTTTGATTATGGCAATAGTTTCATGAAGGCAATTTTTGATGCTGGGGTTATGGAAATCTGTAAGAACGGAAATAACCCTCAGGACGGATTTATTTGGCCAAGTTATGTAGAAGATATTATGGGGCCGATACTCTTTGATTACGGTTATGGTCCTTTCCGTTGGGTTTGTTTGAGCGGTAGGGAAGAAGATTTAGATAAAACCGATCAAGCCGCCCTTAATTGTATTGATACGAGTCGACGTTTCCAGGATTTGGATAATTATAACTGGATTAAGAATTCGAAAGAATATAATTTGGTAGTCGGAACAAAAGCCAGAATTCTCTACCAAGATGCTACAGGTAGAGTCAGAATTGCTTTAAAATTTAATCAAATGGTTAGAGAAAAAGAAATCGGACCGATTATGATTGGACGCGACCATCATGATACCGGCGGAACCGATTCGCCGTTTCGAGAAACTTCTAATATTAAAGATGGTTCAAATATAATGGCGGAAATGGCAACTCAGGTTTTTGCCGGAAACTGTGCCCGTGGCATGAGCTTGGCTGTCCTTCATAATGGCGGCGGTGTTGGAATCGGTAAGGCGATAAATGGTGGGTTCGGACTGATTTTAGACGGTTCAAAAAGAGTTGATGAGATTATTAAAACTGCAATTTCCTGGGATGTTATGGGCGGAATTGCCCGTCGCGCTTGGGCAAGAAACAAAAATTCACTGGAAACCGCCATAGAATATAACCAAAACTCAAATGACCAAATTACCCTTCCTTATCTTGTGGAAGAAGAGTATTTGCGGGAATTGGTCAGGAGGAATTATGTGCCCGGCGGAAAATAAAATTTCTGTATTCTATAAGGTAAACTTGCTTTACCCAGTAAATGATCTTGAGGATTTTAAACCAATAGCTAATGCCTATTTGGCTGTAAAGGAAGGAAAGATTATCGAAGTTGGATCGGGTAAGGGTTATGAAAAATATCCCGAGGCAAATTTTATTTCTTTAGAAGGAAAAATAATTGTTCCTGGCTTTATCGATGCTCATACTCATTTGGTATATGCCGGTTCCCGTGAAAAAGAAATGATTAGAAAACTTGCCGGCGAATCCTATCTTGATATTTTAAAAAGCGGCGGCGGGATTCTTAACACCGTTAAAGAAACCCGTGAAGCTAGTTTTGGAGAACTTTATTCAAAAGCAGAAGCAACCCTTGACCGGATGCTTGCTTTCGGCATAACTACGGTTGAAACTAAAAGCGGCTATGGTTTGGATTTTGAAACTGAAATAAAACAACTTGAAGTAGTGAAGGCTTTAAATGAAAAGCATCCCCTAACTTTAGTCAGTACTTTTATGGGTGCTCATGCCCTACCAGATTCTTATAAAGATAAGCGTGAAGAGTATTTAGAATTAATGAAAGAGGTTCTTAAAGTTGTAAGAACCCGTAATCTTGCGAGTTTCTGTGATATCTTTTGTGAGGAGGGTGTGTTTTCAATTTCTGAAAGCAAAGACTTTTTGGAATTTGCGAAGGAATTAGGTTTTGGTGTTAAAATTCATGCCGATGAAATGACACCGCTTGGCGGTGCCGCTTTAGCCGTTGAATTAAAGGCAACCTCTGCCGAACATCTACTAGCATCCCGCGATGAGGATTTAAGAAAACTCGGTAAAAGTGATACTATTGCCGTTTTGCTTCCATTAACTTCATTCTATCTAGATAAACCTTTTGGAAATGCCAGAAAAATGATTGATTATGGCTGTAATGTCGCAATTGCCAGTGACTACAATCCTGGTAGCAGTCCCTCTGAAAATTTACAACTCGCAATGCAGCTGGCGGTCCTGAAGATGAAGATGACTCCGAAAGAAGTTCTAAAGGCGGTAACGATTAATGCCGCTAAAGCAATCGGACTAGAAGATACAAAGGGTAGTTTAGTTCCGGGAAAGGATGCCGATTTCGTGGTTTTAGATTGTCCTAACCTTGATTATTTCTTCTATCGTTTTGGAATTAATCTTGTTGAAAAAGTTTATATTAAAGGAAAAAAGGTAACATGACCTTAGGAGGATTGAATGAATCTGTTTGCGCTTTCCGGTTATGATTTTTTGGAGAAAGTTGATTCTCCAAATCCCACTCCCGGCGGTGGTTCGGTTTCGGCACAGGCAATCGCCCTTGGAATCGGACTGTTTCGGATGGTTGCTCATCTCAGTATTTCCAAAAAGAAATTTACTTCGCTTGCTTCCGAGATTAAAGAGGATTATTTAGAAAGGTTCTCCAAACTTGAAATCTTAAAAAAAGAAGCGATCACTTTAGTTGACCGCGATACGGAAGCCTTTAATCAGATTATGGATGCTTATCGATTACCAAAACTTACAGAAGAAGAACTTGCTATTCGTAAGGAATCTATTAAACAGGCTACTATCATTGCTAC
>CALEGD010000130.1 GCA_937877075.1 uncultured Acholeplasmatales bacterium | reverse complement strand
CTTATAAAAATTAAGTACGGACTTGGAATCCTTTAATTGATTTTCCACATTAACTTTCTTATAATTTTTATTTATATAAAACCAGGGAATACCCTCAGTGAAACCTGCATTTCTTTTATCATTCCATTGCATAGGACTTCTTGCATTGTCTCTTGAAGATAGCTTTAATATTTTTATTATTTCCAGAAACAGTCAGTCCCTCAACAACGATGTTTTCAATTACTACACCAACAACATCAATTTCACCAGCGATTAAACCTGCCCGACCACTACTAGTAATTGATGAATTTTCAAAAACAAGATTTCTAACTTCTCCACGTAAATAATCAAATAAACCGCTTCTATCTCCACCAGTATACGAAAGATTACTGATGGTATGGCCTTGACCGTCAAGTAAGCCACTAAATGTTTTTGCTGTATAGGTATGATCAGTCATATCAATATCAACAGTTAGTAGATATTTAGCTTCTTGTGGAGAATCTAAGAATGCTACAAATTCTTCAACAGAATTAATGTAATTTGGTTCATCTTCAAGCCAATCAACATAAAGAGTGATGTCAGCAGTAATTACAGTTTCCAAATTAAATTCTTCTGTTAAGCCTTCATTTGTAAATAATCCAACATAAGTGTTAAACTTTTTATTGAAAGTAAGCGCTGGAAGAACTTGACCTTCTTGTACATCAAGACTAATTACAGCTACACCATCTACTAATACAGTTCCACCATTAGTTTCAAATGTTACTGTAAACAAAGGAATCCATTTCGCATATAGGGTAATATCTCCCATTACTGCTTCAGTAAAGAGATGTTCAGTTTCGAATCCAGCATCAAGATACCAACCGCCAAAAGCAAATCCATCTTTTGTTGGGTCAGCAGGTTCTAATGCTAATTCCCCTTCTACAACAGTTTGAGGTTCTACTGCGCTTCCTTCATTGCTATCAAATGTTACTGTATATAATGGATCAGTAATTTCTTCGAATTGTCCGTATAAAGTATGATCTTCGGTAATTAATGTATCAGGATCAAATGGAGTTGTAAATCCTTCATCAGTAAACCAACCAATGAAATTGAAACCATCTTTAACTGGTACAGGAAGAATAGCTTTAGAACTATCCCGTACTTCAATCGGATCAACTACAACGTCTTCAAGAACAAATGTAATCGTATGTTTTACAACTTCTTCTCTAATCAATTCTGCAAATCCAGCTGTATCCCATAATTCGGAATCTGCAATATTAGGCATATTTTCTGTCCACCAAGTGGATGTAGAAACTAAATCAAGGCTAGTAAGTGTGTTATCTTCCGGAGCAGACAATTGGGAAGATTTTTCATCTTCACCAGTTAATGCTACTGCCCAAACATTAGTGAATTCTATCACTGTTGAAGCATTTCCACATATAGCACCGCTGCTACCTTCTCCGGTTACATTCAAAAGCCCAGTAATTAATGCATCAGTTACAGTTGCGGTCCCTTCATTTTTACCAATTAAACCGCCTAGGTTTTTAGCACCAGTCAAATCAACCTTAGCAATTACGCGATTAAGAGTTAAATTTCCGCTAGTTCCGACACGGCCAACGATTCCGCCAACCAATTGTGAATTGGAAGAGTTTTCTGTAACTTTTATTTCCACATCGATATCGCTCATAACGACTTTTGCCTCTACATAAGAGACTAAACCGCCAACATACTTACCATTAACCAATACTTCTGAGGAAACAACTTTAATATTTGAAATGTCGGTTTCTACATTAATTCTACCGATGAGTAGTGCTCCATGCATATCACTTCCCGTAGTAGAGCTATCGCCGACAGTTACCTTAGAATTAATAATTGTAATATTTTCCACGGTTACTTTAGATCCAGAGGTTCTTCCAGAAATAACTCCTGCACGTTGATCAGCAGAAATTACATTAACATTTTCAAATTCCAAGTTCTTAATAATTGCACCGTCAAGTTCTCTGAAAATTCCGCCGTAAGTTTTGGAAGGAGCAGTAATAGTTAAATTAGAAATCTTAAAGCCATTACCGTCAAGAATTCCGTAGAATTTATTACCAACATTTCCCCAAACAAAATCAGTAAAGTCAAGATCAGCAGTCAAAAGGAAATAAGTTTTCTCTTGTTCTGATTGTGATGTTTGGGTTGCATTATAAAATTCTTGCGGTGTCGCAATTTCGGTGACCGTATTCCTGTTAATCTCATGAGATTCGATTTGACTATCTCCATTATGAATTATGATTAAATGAAGATAAGTATTATCATCGATAAAAAGATCATCAAGCGAAACCGTATTAGTAGTTATTTCAATCTTTGTACCGGCTTTAATTGCTTCTGCAGTTTCTGTTTCATTTTTACTTAAGAGATAATAAAGATCTCCAGTAGGTTGTACTACAGAAATTGTAAAAGTAGATAACCAATCAGGATACTCAGCTGTCGTAGAAACAACATTTGTAATTACATTAGGTTCACCCGGCTCATAAACAGTAACTTTCTGTTTTACCGCCTTCAAATCAGTAGAATCAGTTTTATTTGTAAAGGTATAAACTACTTCATATTCTCCTGCTACTTCAATGTCAACCGGATTTGTAACAACAAGTGTATAATCTGTATCCTTTACAAGTTCACTAGCACTTCCATAATAATTGAAAACCTTTGGAACAGCAACTGTAAAAATTGAACCTTTTTCGATGTTTACATCGCTAATTCCGGTTACATTACCTAATTTAACTTTTTCGACTGGACGCGGTAGGGCTTCAGGACGATTAACAACTATATTAGTAATATAAGCTGGGTTCCTAAGCGCAGGTGTAGTCGAACTGCCAGTTCTGATGAAGAAATTTTGTAGGTCTGTTGTTCTAGTAAAGGGAATCTTTTCTGGAGTTACCGGAATTAATTGACCTTCTTCATAATAAAAAAGTTCGATAGTTTTGTTCTTTAAATCAACTTCAAACCTGGCACGATACCATTTGTTTAATTCTACTTCGATACCAGGTTGCTCACCATTGTCAACACGGTAATATAAGGTCTTACCGTTTAGTCCAAATGCGACAGCCGGTTCACTAGATGAAGACTGAATATTAATCGGTGAAGCATCTGATGATGCAGTTTGCATTAAATCAGCCTCAATAACAACAACATCGTAGTTATGTTGAATGGAAGTTTCAAGCGTTCTTTCTAGTTTCGCTTCAACTTTAAGTGCTTTAGAGCCACCCGGAATAGTATTTCCTTCAATCTTATCGATGACTGTATAAATACTGTCTCCTGCTTTATTTGAAACAACAGCCCAATCACTGACTTGATCTTTAAAATCACCATTCTGATAAGATTTGAAATCTTCATCAAGTAAAGGCTCTGTGTCCTCAAGCGCAGGCAAAGCTAAAACCGTCCCCTTAAACTCCTTCGTTTTTGTTGCTTTGTTAAGGGTTAAGGTCGCAGTCAAAGTAACAACTTGATTGCCTACTTCATTAGAAGGTTGAGTGATAACACCGTTTGTAGCAATATACTCTGGTTTGTCTATTTCCCAGCTAATGGTAACACCATCTTTTTCCGTTGGCATAACAATTCTTTCACTGCTGTTTGTCAGATCATTAGTCAGTCCAGGAAGAGTTAACCAGCCATGAACTTCGTCAACCTTTTTCTGATCTTTATCATCTTTACAGGCTACAAAAATAAACATTAATGATAGCAGGCAAAGAATCCCCAAAAATTTTTTCATTTGTACCTCCTTTATCCTTTATATTTATCGCAAGTGAATCCGACGCGCGGAGCCACTGTAAATAACAGTTTCGCGTTTCTCTTCATTCCATTATAAGAGAGTTCGACATCAAGGACAACCGGCCAGTTATCATTGAGATTTTCAAAAAGTTTTTCACCCTTCTGATCTCGGCTTTCAATCCAACATTCTTCGGGAAGAGTTACTACGCCATCATCGCTAATAATTTCCGGACTTCTAGATTTGTATGTAATCTTAACACCCTTATATTCGGTCGGTAACCCCAGACTTCCCTCCTTCTCTATTAAGGTGTTAATTTTAGACTTCATACCCGATAGATCCTCAGCTTCCATTAATAGTTCAAAAGTTCCGTCAGGTGCTTGATCTTTATCACAACTAACTAGTAAAAACGCAAAAACAAGGATTATAATAATATTAAATAATTTCTTCATTCTATCACTCCCAATCGTAAATGGTCTTTGTATAAATGATTTTATGCGAATAATCACGATTTTCTACAACGCCATCATCTGCTAACAAATAACCATGAATATAACCGGAATCGGCTAAATAGAATGGCATATCATCTAATTTATAACCTCTAATAATGGCATCTAGAGTTAATAGTGCCAAAGTATCAGGTTGGTCAAGTCTGCTATATAGCATAATCTCATCCGCAACAAAGAATCCGCGGTGGAATTTTTCCCGAACAATATTATTGGCAATTGTTCTGGCGACCTCTAAATAACTATTGTTTTTGGTTTCATCATAAAGTTCAACCAAAGCCATTAATGCAAAGGGGTCGTCAATTGAAGTGTCAACATTTAGATTAGGTTTAGCGCCACCAAGTTCACCAATATCTCCGATTTTAAAAGTATACATTATGTCTCGCAGATAATTCCATAGCTCAATTTTGTCTTCATCTTTATCGAGATTAAGAATGGTTCTTAAGATCGGTAAAATATAGGTTGTCGGCATTTCAACATAATCAAGTCTAGTACCGGATGACCCGTAATAACCGACTTCAGGGAAAACATAACCATATTTTACGGTTCCGTCAATAAACATCGGGATAACTTTATTAGCACCGTTAACACGAATGTAAGCATATTTCAAATATCCTTCCAGATATTGTTTCGACCATTCAATGAACTCTGGGATATTATATTTTCTTCCCGCCTCTACAAGCATCAAGATATTATCAACATAGATTGCCTGGGTATTCTTCCAAGCTATATTTGCTTCTCTCGCTATCTCACCAAAATCACGGAATTGCCTTTTGGCTCGGTCACCACAACCCGAATTGGTATATTCGGGATTTGCACATTCCTGGGGACTCTTAGTTACCAGTGTTGATTTAAACTGATAAACTGTCATCCCGGTAACGGGATCGGAAGCTAAATTATATTGCTTCATTAAATACTTCGCCCATTCCGTTGGAACCGGGTCATAAGTATATTCCGAAAGTGTCAGCGCCGCATAGGAAAGGTCGGTAGCCGAGTTTACAAAGGGAAGTTTTCCCGGTGAATCATCGGGAATAATCGGACGTCCGTTATCACCAATCTTAATGATATCAGCAGGAATCTTAAGTCCGAAAACATTCGGATCATAAGTTGTGCTATAACTGCCGTGACGATTCAAATCGGATGTTGCCCATTCATAATGAGCCGTCCAAAGTTGACGCATAAATCTTAAGGTCGCATCTGGATCAACTTCATACATAAGTTCATAATAAGGCATCATGTTTTTTAACTCATGCGGCCCGTCCGGTCCTTCGGTCGATTGGACAGCAAGCGTATCAAGATTAATTACCCGGTGTCCACCCCAATAAAAGAGGCCGTTCGGATCTTGATAATTATCCATAAATTCTTCCAGAGTCGCAACCGCTTGCCCTTTATACTTAGGATCACTTGTTACTTTACTTAAAGCTACCAAGGTTCTAAAGAAATTCTGTTGGTTAGCAAGATCGGCATAAGGGACTTCGGCCCGATTAGGGAAGACCCATTTTGCCGGTTCACCAGTTAAGGTGTTAATCGCATCGGGAAGTAACTGTGTTTCGGTATTATAGCGTCTACCATATTTTAAGATGTTTTCAACATGATTAATAACAGCATTTAAGCGTTTATAGTCAGCTTCGGTATATGCAATTTTAGGATTTGCTTTCGCCTCAACCACCGGAATGCTAACTGCTATAACAAAAAACAATGAAAGTAAGATAAAGACTTTTTTCATTTTATTCGCCTCTCCTTTCAACCTTAACATCATCAAGGAAAGCCCAGCCACTAGAGTATCTCGGCATCATTACTTTAAATACATTGGGAACTAAAATCTCACCACGTGCTTCCGCATTATATCTGCTACTGATATGGAAAGCACCGGAATATAAGAGTTTTTCTTCTTCATTAATAATAATAAAAGCTTTTACTATATTCTCTTTTGCATCCCATTCAAATTTGAATTGATACCAAGTATCATACTCGGCGGTATAAGGTGTATTAAAGGGTTCCCCGCTGTCATTATTTCCGGAATGATAGAAGAAAGGTCCTCCGACTTTTCCAAACACCTTTAAATCCTTACCGATGGTAACGGAGATAATATTTACCGCTCCGGTAGAAACACCGATGGTTACGGAGTTATTAGTTTGTCCTTCCTCTAATTTGGCACTGCTCGGAATTAAAACACTTCCATAAGCAATCCCTTTCCGGTCTTGATCAAGATTAAATTTAGTTGTAAAGATAAAGGTCGGATTGGGGGCATTCTGTGGGTACATCGGGGCCTTAAGTCCGTCGGAATACATCTTCACAAATTTGTTACCATCTTCTTCTACTACGAAGGCCCTGACGGCATTGTCACCATATTCCGCGTCCGTATATAGGAGCCAGTTTTCAGGTTTTTGGTTCAATGGCTCATTCTCAAAGTTTTCATCGATTGTATATTCCACGGGATCGGTTGATTGAAAATCCAAATCGTCCATCGGAATATAGCAAGACTCCCCTAAAGGATCATTCTTGCAGGCATAATCCCTCTCACAACCACTTAAGGTTATTGAGAAAAGAGATAAAAGCAAGATCAATAATTTTCTCATAAATTCACCTTTCTATCCTTTGATTGCTGAATCAGCTTCATTGCCAACAAAGTATTTTTGGGCTGCAAAGAAAACGATAATCAAAACTACGACCCCAACGATACTTCGGGCATAAACATTTGCATAGGTATTGATTGAGTCGACTTTTAAAGTCGGCAAAACCAAACTTAGCGGATATATATCATCATTTTTGATGTAAATTAACGGTCCTTGATAATCATTATAAGAAGAAATGAAGAGCAAGAGGGCGACGGTAATAATAATCGGTTTTAAGATCGGCATTAAAACATGATACAAAACTTGAAGTCGATTGGCACCGTCCATCATCGCTGCTTCATCCAAATCTCTGGGAATAGTCCGGAAGAATTGGATATACATAAAAATGGAAAATGAATTCACCGCAAAGAGTGAACCGGCCCAAAGTGGCAAAAATTGCAAGAAAGGTAGGCCAGTATTTTCCCAAACCGGGGAGATTAGTCTGCTGGTCCAAAAGGCATACATTGGAATCCGAAAAATAGTATTAGGCATCAAAAGGGTCCCAATTATTAAAGTAAAAACCAGTTTTTTACCTTTAAACCGAAAGCGTGTCACCACATAAGCGGTGATTAAAGTTGTAAAGCTCATAAAAACAACTTGAGGAATAACATATTGCATCGTGTTCCACACTGCCCTGAAAATCGAGTAGCCTTCACTGCTTCCCCATCCGGGAGCAGAAAATGCATACTTCCATCCCTGGAAGGTAAACTTTTCCGGGAAAAACCAGAGTGAAGCCTTTGCACCTTCATTGAAGGAGGCGCCGATTATCCAAAGCAATGGATAAACCATCAGGAAAGCAAAGATAATTAAAACTGAAAACTTCAAAGTTTCTTTAATTGCTTTTTTAGTACGATATTTTTTTATTCTTTTAATTGAATCTGTCATTTTACCCTCCTAATCCTGATAATAAACCCAGTATCTTGAACTTCTAAAGATTAGAACTGTAAAGCCCATGATGATAATAAACAAAATCCAGGACATAGCGCTTCCTAAGTTAAGATAGCCACTATCAAAAGCAGTTTCATAAATCAAGAGATTAATGACTTTCGTTGAACCTTCCGGTCCTCCTTGAGTAATTAAACTCGGACCGTTAAAGACTTGGAAACATTCAATCAGTCTCATTACTCCGTTAAAGAGAATAATCGGGGTTATCATCGGTATCGTAATATAGGCAAATTGTTGAACCTTATTCGCGCCGTCAATCGTAGCTGCTTCATAAAGGGATTTTGGAACATTTTTTAAGGCATTTAAGAAAATCAACATAGTCGAGCCAAACTGCCAAACCCTTAGAGCAACAATGCTTGCCATGGCGCCCATCGGCGTTCCGAGAAAAGATACCGGTTTAGCTCCAAAGGCTCCGAGGAAATGATTAATAAGTCCATCAGATTCAAACATGAAACGCCAAAGAATAACAATCGCAATATTAGCCCCAAGTAATGTAGGGATATAATAAGCAGTTCTGAAAAATCCAACTCCCTTTATTTTACGGGATAAGATATAAGCAATAAATAAAGATACAATTAAAATCAACGGAACGGTAACGAGAACATAAATAAAAGTTACTTTCATCGAGTTCATGAATTCCCGACCGGTGTTTAAACTTGAATCAAATAATTCCCGGTAATGAGCAAATCCAACAAAGGTTGTTGTTCTTCCCTTTGTTTCAAAAAGACTCATGATAAAGGAGTTAATGAAAGGGTAAAGTTTGAAAAGCAGGAACCCGCCAATCCAAGGAATTAGAAGGACATAAGGAAGCCACTTTTTTTCACCAACCATTATTTCCCACCCATTACCCTAGCTAATTCTTTATCAAAATCACGAACAATTGCCTGTGCGGCTTGACGACCGGTAGTATTTCCAAGGAGGAAACTCTCAATCGGATTTTCATAGATTTTTCGGAAAGAATCGTGTTCATAATAAGGATGTATATATAGATTTTGATCAAGTGTCAATTGATGATTAAAATATTCTTGAACGATTACATGGCCTTTCCATTCGTTAGTGGCAGTGAAAACTGGATCGGTAGAACTTTCTAACAATCCTCTGGTAACAGAATTACTTGAAATTCCCCGGTCAACACCTAAAATTTTCACCGCTTCAGGATCGGTAGTAATAAATTCAATAAAAGTCTTGACGGCAACTTTCTTCAGATCAGAATTTTCGACCCTTTTGCTGATTGCATATCCCATCGAAACTTTCTTATACATTCCCAGTTTATCCCCGATATTTATTTGAGGCATTCCGGCAGTCACCAGTTCACTTCCAGAAGGAAGGGTGTTTTCGTACTCGGAAATTGCCGTATTCCAAGTAAGCATACCCCCGTAATTTTCTTTCGCTGTCCAGTTAGGATTAGAAGGGCCGTCATTATGAGTATCATCTTTATTGGAAGGAATTAAAACACCATTACTTCGGAGACGGTTAATGAAACGGAAACCGTCTTCTAATTCTTCTACAGAGAAATTAAGTTTATTTTCATTACTAATAACATTCTTACCGGTCTCTTGTGCCAAATAAGAAAAGATCAGAATGGCTACTTGTTGAGCGTCCAATCTTCCGATGGCATATTTACCGGGAGTCTTGGAACTGATAGTTTGGCCGGCGGCGATTAACTCCTCCCAGGTCTGAGGAATTTTTTCAATTCCGGCATTTTCATAGACTTTTTTATTTAAAAAGAGAATATAACCGGTTTCGGATACAGAAAGTGCCAGAATCTTACCGTCAACCGTTAGAGGTTTATGTTCATTATCTGGATAACTTGAAAGATCTAAACCAAGTTCTTTAATATCCATAAAATAATCAATTCCATACATTTGATAAATCCAGTTATAATTGACTTGGAAAATATCAGCCTCAGTACCCCTTGAAAGTTGATTATTTAAAGAAGCTTGATAACCGCTCCAAGGAGACATCGAAGGTTTTACCTTATATTCCGGATATTTCTCATTAAATAAATCAATTACATCATAAGTTGCCATATTACGGTCAGTTGTTCCCCACCAAGAAAAGGTGATTACACTGTCGTCTTTTTTACAAGCAGTAAGCGAAAATGTTGCAAACAAAAACATCAGTATTAATAATATTTTCTTCATAATTCATTCTCCTCTTAAATGTAGTTTAGTATCTATTTTCAACCAATTGAAATCTTCAATTTTTTGATGACCGACCGGATATTTATTAAAGAAATCCGGAAGGAAAGCAATATCAATCATCTGATAGTCATAGGGCAGTTCTTGATAATTCCGAAAGGCAAAAGGAATTTTTGGATGATTATTCCTAGGGTACCAAACAGAAGGCGTACTATCGCTCGAACCAAAATATTCGCGTGTATTCCGATAGTAAGAACTGTTAATTACTTTATACTTGCCGGTATATTTTGAATCAGATGAACTGTCTTGATGACTTTTAATCAAAATTCCAACCTCTTTAAAAACACTGTTTTCCATCAATACCGCACCGTCTTCGGTTGTAACAATTCCTTGATTAACTATATTCACAATATTGGAATTAATTTTTAAGTTTAGCTGATAAATCCCGGTATTATCAAGGATTATCTGATAAAGATGGGCATCGCCCTTCCTAATTCTCGGCATTCGGTCCTGAAGATTAAAGATTTCCAAGTGATGAAATGTAAAAGTGATGGATTCAAAACCTTCACCGTCCGTGGTATTACCGAGATTGAAACCCTTTTTCTGATAACTGGCAAGCTTAATAATATCCTCTTTACTGATTCCATTATTACGAAGTCTTTGGTAATAGGGATAATCTTCTTGATTTGCTTCTAAAGCTTCGATTTGGAGAGCAATAAATTGATTAGGGTTAAAATCAAGTTTGGAAAAGGAAAGAGTTAAATTTGCTGCACCTTCCTTAACATCTATAATACCATCATATGCTTGTTCAAAGGTCAAATGGTCAAACCATATTCCTTCTGATTTCTCAACCACAAAGTAATCCCAATCATTTACTTTATACCCTCCTTGACCTATTTCATCCCATTCCCAAAGTTCCGAAAATCTTAAGTTTCGAAAAACAAGATCTTTAGAGCCATCAATTTCAAACTTTACATGTTTAATCGAATAACCTTCTTTAGAAAAGATCATTAGATTTTCCCGATTAACGAGACGGACACGACCAATCCCGGTTTGCTTTAATACCGGATGCAGCAAAGGCTGTCTAGAATGTTTCCGGTAAACATCACGATAATTATCTAAACTTTTTCCGGCAGCATTTAGTTGTTCTTCTACTTCTAATGCTCCGAGATTAAGGTCTGAACAAATTTCAATGACTTTTACAGTTTCTGAAGTTAAGACATCCAGAAATTCAACTTCGTTATAAACTTGATACTAGGATTCCTCTTCACTCCTATCACTTATCGAAAGCGAAGCAAAACCAAAGGGGTTATAATACCAGGAGGGAAAAGCTTCCGGATTAGGATTATCACTCCCGTTCTCACAACCAAAAATCAGAAGCAAACTGATGAAAACCAACATGAATAAAAGAAATCTTCTCATTTCTCCCTCCCGAGATAACGCTTTCATTTCATCTGAAAAAAAGACAAATTCCCTTCCCTTACCTTGTTCGTAAATACATACAATGTTTGTTATTACTTTACTATATTCTATCATATGGTTTAAAAAAAGTCTAGACATATTTATCAAAAAAACCACCGAGATAATTTTTTCAAATAATACTAATACTAAATATATTTAAAAGAAATTAAATTATTAGTTTAAGAATATCTTTCTAAACTTTTAACTAGAAAAATATAGACAATTATTGTATAATATGTAAATGTGCGTAGGCACTTGGAGTGATTAGATGAAAAATTATGTTTTAAAATTTACATTATATATTGTCGGAGCAGTAATTCTTTCTTTGGGGATTCAACTTGCAATCTTATCCGAATTAGTTGCCGGGGCTTAGGAGGCATTAAACTTCAACCTTTCGGTTTTCCTCAAAATTTCTTTTGGGAAGGCAATGATTATTACAGTAATTATTCTTTTCATTATTACGATGATCTTAAAGCCCCAGTTTCACTACTTCTTTGGATTTCTGCTGGCAATCTTTGTAGGACTTATGATTGACTTATTTTCAAAAGTCATTCCACCGGTGGCGGGCAATCTCCTCTTTCAAATCCTCTACTTTATCTTCTCACTACTTAGTATTGCCTTCGGGGTTGCCTTAATAATCAGATCAAAATTACCGATGAATGCCATGGATAATTTGATGATGATTATTGTCAACAAGACTCGCAAACCCGTGGCTCTAATTAAGATTCTACTAGAAACCCTGTATACTTTAATTGCGCTTGTTCTCGGATTTCTTTCCGGAATCGGTTTTGGAGCAATCTCAATCGGAACAATCGTAATGACACTGGTTGTCGGTCCTCTTATTAATGGCTTTTTAAAAGTAATAAAACCAATTAAATAAACCTAAGCAAAAGCTTAGGTCAGAGCGTTGACAAAGTTTGCGCTCATTTTTTTTATAAAATTTAATCTCGGTTAAATAATCCCAATATTCTTTTCTCACTAGAAGCAAAAAACTACTTTCTTTAGTAAAAGTAGTTTATCAAAAAGCTGACCTAAGTCGTAAACTTAAGTGTTTCTAATCTTACCTTAATTGGTTTTCCTTTGTAAGTTTATTAATCTCCTTGCGGTTCGGATTAGAATTCATGCGATAATCCTCATCATCCTCACCGTCTGGATAAACGAGTTCCCCAATTTCTAGATTAAAAACAGATTTATCTGTTCGGAAAAGATAGGGACGTTTGCGATACTTTTGTTTTTCCTTATTTTTTTTCATCAAAGTCCTCCATTCATTTTTTATTATATACAATCCCGTTAAATCTATAATCGGCAATTTAAAATAATCAATTAATAATCCTTAACATTTCCCTGATATAAGTTTGGAGAAACGAGGGATCAGAGAAAGATGAAAAAAACTTTTTATTTTCGATAAAATCGGTGACCTGTAAAAAGATAGGAATACTGAAACAAGAAAACAATAGCATATATTTAGCTTTAGAAACAGTCGCATCCTCAATTTTGCCAGCCTTATTAATTTCATTAATAATCATTTTCGTAAATTCGTTTTCGGTAAAAAAGGCATCCATCAAAAGATTAGAGGAATAGTCTAAATTGTCATTATGAATGAACATATATTTTATGACCCCGGAATTTTCTAGCGTAAACTTAAAAACTATCTGGATCATTTTTTCTAAACTTCCTTCAATTCCTTCCTCAAAATTTAGACTTTTCAAACCGATATAAATGTTATCTTTTAACTCCTCAATAATTTCTTTTAAAACAATCGCAATTAAATTATCCTTACTTCCAAAATGATAATTAACGGCAGCAATATTAATAAAACAGGCCTCTGCAATATCTTTAATGGTGATATTAGAGTTTTTGCGAAGTAACTCCTTAGTTGTACTGATGATTAATTTCTTAACTTCGGTATTTTTTTTCATCTCTTCCTCCATTTCAATTCTCTTTTTAAATGAATTTTCATATCTTATTTCTATTGTAATTATATCACAAAAAGATTATCATTTAAATGGTTTTTTAAAATATACATTTAAAAAGGAGATATGTATGAAAAATAAGTTTTACAGATATTTTATTTTAACTTTATTTCTGATTTTAGCTGGTGGTGCTGCCTTTCTTACCACTAAAGTAAAGGTTAATTATGACCTTACAAAATACCTGCCCAAAGATTCAGAAACCAAACTGGCTTTGGAAATGCTTGAGAATGAGTTTGGAAACAAGGCCGTTGTACAATTAATGATTGAGGAAGCAAGCATCGCAGATGCACTGAAGTTTAAAGAAACTATTCAAGAAATAGAAGGAATTGAAAACGTAAAATGGCTCGATGATGCATTTGACCTTAGTCTACCCAAAGAAATGATTCCGGACGAATTAAAGGCCAGATTTTATCATGAGGGGAATGCTCTTTTATATCTCAGTTTCCAAGGGGATGATTATGATCTTGAAGTTGAAAAAGCAATTGACTTAATTCGAGAAAAACTTAAAGATGAAAAAATCAGTTTCAGAGGTGAAGCTCTGCATATAATTGAAGCCCGTGCTATTGCCAGCGACGAAGTTTTTGAAATACTCCTCATCATCATTCCAGTTATTATTTTAATTTTATTCCTTGCTGCAAAATCTTGGTTTGAACCTATTATTATTTTATTTGTTTTAGGAATCGCCGTTCTTCTTAATTTAGGAACAAATATTTTCATAACCGATATTTCTTATATAACCCAAACAATGGTTATGGCTTTACAACTCGCAATTTCCCTTGATTTTTCTCTTTTTCTTGTTCATCGTTATTATGAAGAAAGAAAGAAAGGAGAAGACGTAATGGAAGCTACAATAAAAGCAACTAAAGCCACTTTCAAAACCATCACTGCTTCTGCTCTAACTACGATTATGGGTTTTCTCGCTCTGACCTTTATGAGTTACCGAATCGGAATTGATATCGGAATCGTCCTTGGTAAGGGTGTACTCTTTAGTTATCTTTCGGTTATTATTCTTATGCCGGTTGTAATCATTATTTCGAGTCCCTTGCTTGATAAGACTCATCGGGGTTTTATTCCGAAATTAGGTGGATTAAGCAAAATTCTTTACGGAGGAAGAATTTTCATTATCGGTTTTTTCCTCTTGTTATCAATTACTTTCTTTCAAATACAAAGTAAAGCCAAATTCAATTACGGCAGTCAAGCCTTAAGTGATGAAAATAGTCAGGTTACTTTAGAAAAGCAAAAAATATCAAAAGAATTTGGTTCTTACAATCCGATTGTAATTTTAGTTAAAAACGGTAATCCGGAAGATGAATTAAAATTGGTCCAAGACTTAATGATGGATGAACGAATAATTTCAGTGGAAAGTTTAGTTACGGTCGCCCCGGAAATTCCCCGCGAATTCCTTCCGGATGAAATAAAAAGATTATATATCGGCCCCAATTATACAAGATTCATTCTTAATACTGTTATTGAGAAAGAAGGCGAAGAGATGTTCGCTATGGTCGACTTTCTTAGACTAACTACTAAAAAACATTATCTAGATTATTACTTAATCGGAAATGCTTCAAGCACTGCGGAAATTAAAGATACTACTGAAAAAGATTCTCTACTAGTGAATGTTCTGTCGGCGGCTGCGGTAGGATTCATTATTCTAATAATTTTCCGTTCAATTTCGATTCCGCTTTTACTCCTCTTGATCATCGAAACCTCTATTTGGATAAATATCGGTATTCTAAAACTCCAAGATATCCGCATTACCTATATCGGTTATCTGGTAATATTGGCGCTCCAACTCGGTGCTACAATTGATTATGCCGTGCTTTTAACCGGAAGGTATTTAGAAGCAAGAAAAGAAAAAGAACCTCGCGAAGCCATCCGATTATCGCTCAATAGTTCCAGTAATTCACTCTTGATTTCCTCACTGGTTCTAGCAATAGCTGGTTATGGCATTAGTATAATATCCGACATTAAGGAAGTCCATGATATCGGTCTCTTAATCGGTCGTGGCGCCATCCTCTCGGCAAGTTTAGTCATCCTAGTTCTGCCTGTTTTTCTTCTTCTCCTAGATAAAGTAATTATGAAAACAACAATTCGAAAATAAAAATCCCGAGGGTTTTAACCTCGGGATTTTTTAAAGCATATCCTTAACTTTACTTAAATAATATCTTTCTTCACGCATCATATGATCAGGTATTAGTTCGGAAAAAGTTCCGGTTGTATAGATCCGGCACTCCGATTTTAATTCCTTCATAGTATCTAAGAAACTTATGAAATCTTCCATTGCATTCTCTACTTCAAGATTAAACTGATGCAAAGCACCGTTATCCAGATTTGTAGAGTCAAAGAGACTATGCATTGAATGAGCCTTTTTAAATAAAAGATCAAATGTATTCTGATAATTTAGGGCGATTTCCAGCAATTCAGCTTCGATTCCATCAAGTTGAGCGGCAATGTACTTCGCATGGCCAGAAGCATCAGGAAGCCAAACAAGATGTAACCGCAAGTTTTCCATTACATCGTCAACCCGAAAATGATCTTCTCCAAACTTTAAAACCCGATAAAATTCCAGAGCCTCATCAATCATATGTTGGAGAAAGGTCGGTGTCATAGCTAAATTAATCTCACAAGTCATCAATTTCCTTAACATCATCTTTTTAAACTGAATAAAGGATGTTACCAAGTTAATATTTTCACTTAGAAAATTTCCACTGGTTTCTCCGGTTTCACTTTTTGCTTTTGTATTAATCCCTTCGAAAAGTTTATGATATTGTTGTGCAGTTTTTAAAGCTTCGGTTTCATTTACAGATAGGCTTAAATACTGAAACAAGCCATGATCTCTCATTATCGAAGTCCAAAATTCAATTTCAAATCTTAAATCGATACTATCTCCCCCTTATCAATTCAATATATGATAATTCCCAAAATTTAATTCAAATGATTTACCTCAATCTTGAAATATCTTTGATCAGCAATACCGCAACTACTTTCGTATTGCCTACATTCTTCAGAGTCATCTTCCAGGCAGTTAAAATCTATAAAACTCATCCTTCCATAAAAGAAAACAATAACCTCATGAATATTTTATAGACCTAAAATATAATAGTTAAAGATACATCGCCAAGCGGAAATTTTTTAAAAGATATAAAAATTATTTTATTGACAAAGCATCTATTAATGATATAATAAATATAATTAAAGAGGTGCTTTAGATGATTATTATTCTTGCATAGAATAAATGTACAAAAAACAATCTGCTATTGTTTTTTTGTGCTGCCTAAGCAAGAATCGAATCTCTATTTTATTATTTATATCAAATCTTTGATTTGGTAATTTTAGTTGGAGTCGATCCAACTTTTTTTATTTTAGAAAGGAGGAAAAAGATGGGACTAATCGATGTTCAGAATATATCCTTTTCTTATGAAAATAATTTAACCCCGATTTTTGAAAATCTAAATCTACAATTAGATACAAATTGGAAATTGGGTTTAATCGGAAGAAACGGGTACGGTAAAACAACCTTTTTAAAAATCTTACAAGGGTTTGTAGATTATAATGGAAAGATAATCGCAAATATTGAATTTGAATATTTCCCTTATCAAAATATTGAATCTGATTTAATATGTTTGAATCTGATGAAGAAATACATTAAGGATGTAGAGGAGTGGGAAATAGAAAAAGAATTAAGATTAATTGATTTAAACACCGATATCCTCAACAAAGAGTTTAGGTTATTAAGTAGCGGAGAAAAAACTAAGTTTTTAATTGTTATGATGTTTTTGAAAAGCAATAAATTTATGTTGATTGATGAACCGACAAATCATCTTGATATAAAAGGAAGGCAGATATTAGCTAAATATTTAAAATCTAAGAAAGGATTTATCATTGTATCCCATGACAGAACTTTTTTAAATCAAATAATTGACCATGTTCTCTCAATTGAAAAGAATAATATCGTACTTCAAAAAGGAAATTTTGATACTTGGATGATCAATAAGGATTATTTAGATGCTTTAGAGATTGAAGCAAATTCGAAACTTAGAAAAGAAATCCGTAGACTAAAACAATCAGCAAGAGAAAAAGCTCAATGGGCAGACCGGATTGAAAAGACTAAAATCGGAAGCGGCCCCGTTGATCGAGGTTATATCGGTCATAAATCCGCAAAAATGATGAAAAGAGCTAAAACCTTGGAAAAAAGAATGGATCGCGCAATTCAGGATAAAAGCAAACTTTTGAAGAATGTAGAAAGAATAGATCCGCTGGCCATTGAATGCGAGCCCCACTTCGCCGATCCTTTAATTGTTGTTCATGATTTTTCGCTCTCCTATACCGATGAATTATTATTTAATCCGATTAGATTTACTCTAAACCAAGGTGATGTCATAATCCTAATCGGTAAGAATGGCTCGGGGAAAAGCAGTATTTTAAAATATCTTTTGGGGGAAGAAATAAAAAGCAATGGAGAAATTCACAAAGCGAGTAAACTCAAAGTTTCCTATTTACAACAAACTTTTAGTCATTTAAATGGTTCAATTGATAATTATATTGAAGAAAACAATATAGACCCGACTAAATTCTTGACCTTGTTAATAAAACTCGGATTTACCAGAGACCAATTTCTAAAAAATCTTGAAGAATTCAGTGACGGACAAAAGAAGAAAGTCTTAATCGCCACCTCATTATCTATTAAAGCTCATCTATATTTATGGGATGAACCGCTAAACTATCTCGATGTTATTTCAAGAATGCAATTAGAAGAAATGATTTTAAGAGCTAAACCAACGATGATAATTGTAGAACATGATGAAAAGTTTATCGATAATATTGCAACCGATGTTATTGAATTGAGCATAAAGAACAAAGTGAAAAATAAATTTTCACTCTCTTAAGATTAAACTACTTTTAATCTTATTGGTGGCCTCACCACTA
>CALEGD010000129.1 GCA_937877075.1 uncultured Acholeplasmatales bacterium | reverse complement strand
AGGAAGCTTTAAGTCAGAAATTTAAAGAATACCAAAAACAGGTTATTAAAAATGCCGCACATTTAAGTGAGGCATTGGTTAAATTAGGTTATGTAATTGTAAGCGGAGGGACAGATAATCATCTTTTACTCGTAAATGTAAAGAAGAGTTTAGGTTTAACCGGCAAGCAAGCCGAAGAAATCTTGGATCAAGTCGCCATTACCTGTAATAAGAACACGGTTCCATATGATGATGAGAAACCGATGCACAGCAGCGGTATCAGACTTGGAACAGCAAGTGTTACTACCCGCGGTTTTCGGGAAAGGGAAATGGAGATTGTTGCTCGGTTGATTGATCAAACTCTTAGGCATAATGAGGATGAGACGGTTTTAGATGCCGTTAAAGGAGAAGTTCTTCAACTGACAACCCGATTTCCTATATATGAAGACTAATGTCTTCTTTTTTTTCTTCTACTTGAATGTTAAGTCCTAATTTTTGAAGTTTTTGGATTGGGTTTTCATAACCTCGGAGTAGGACTTCAATGTTTTCTACAATCGTAAGACCTCGATTTAGTGTTGACGCAAGGATTAAAGCGGCTGCACACCTTAGGTCATGGGCGACTAAGGTAGCTCCGTTTAGTTTAGAGGGGCCCTTTACATAAATGGTATCTTCTTCGACTCTGATATCGGCACCCATTTTCTTCAATTCATAGACATGAGAAAAGCGGTTTGAGAAAATAGTTTCTTTTAAACTGGACTCTCCTTCTACAATCAACATTAAAACGGTAATTAATTGTCCTAAATCGGTTGGAAATCCCGGATAGGGTTTAGTAACAATATGAAAGTTTTGAAGTTGAGATTCCGTTTTAATAAAGATTTCATTCTCTTTAAGATCGATTCTACATCCGATTGCCCTGAGAAGATTAAGAAGCGAAGTCATTTTATCGGCTTCTATATTTCTTACTGTAAGACCCTTACCTTTGGAAAGAGCGCCAAGTATCAAGTAGGTTCCCGCTTCGATTCGATCCGGACTGACCCTAAAGTCGGTCCCATGAAAATATTTTACTCCAACTATTTTTATTGTTGGGCTTCCGAGCCCTTCGATAGCGGCTCCCATACTGATGAGAAAATTACCGACATCGATTATTTCTGGTTCGATAGCGGCGTTGTTAATAATTGTAGTTCCTTTGGCTTTGACGGCGGCCAGCATAATATTAATGGTTGCGCCAACGGATGGAAATTCTAAATCTATTTTTGATCCCGTTAATTTTGGCGCATTTATGGAAATTTGTTCTCCTTCGTCTTCAATTTTCGCTCCCATTTTTTTAAAACCATCCAAGTGGAAATTGATGGGGCGGCGTCCGAGGTCACAACCTCCGGACTGACGCATTTTGATTCTCCTTAGTTTTCCGAGAAAAGCTCCCATAAAATAATAGGATCCTCGCAGTTTTTTTACATCATCTGATTTGATTTCAGAATCGATTTTTGTTACTTGTTTTAAGTGCAGGACATTGTCTTGATAGGTTGTAGAATAACCGATTTCTTGAAGTAAACCGATTAATGTTCTGACATCTTGGATATCCGGAATATTTCGTATCGTTACCGGTTCATCCGCAAGCACTGCTGCCGGAATAATGGCTACGGCACTGTTTTTAGCTCCACTTATTTCTACTACTCCCTGCAAGCGTCTTTTGCCTCTGACTTTGATTCTCATAATCACACCTCATCCTCTATAATATGTTTATGAGGTGTTTTATGTTTATATGTCATTAGGGATTTTTCTTCAAAGTTTTTCCTATACCTTTTATACAATTTCTCTTTATTTTTTCCTTAAAAAATGTTATTATATATATAATGAATTAATATTAATTTAAATTGCATTTTAGAAAAAAGGCGAAACCCTCTAGCCTTTAAGGATATGCTATATAGAAATGAGGAGATTTAATGAGGTACAGAATAGAGAAAGATAATTTGGGCGAAAAGAAGGTCCCCGCCGAAGCTTATTATGGAATCGGCTCTTTCAGATCAAAGGAAGTATACCAAATTACTAAACATGGTTTAAACCGACAGATGATCAAATCCTTTGCCAATATAAAAAAGACTGCTGCGAAGACCAACAGTGATTTAGGATATCTAGATAAGGAAAAAGGAAAAGCGATTGTCCTTGCTTGTGAAGAAATTTTAAACGGTCGTCTTCACGGGCAGTTTATTACCGACGTCGTTCAGGGTGGATTTGGAGATGCTATGAACACCAATGCAAATGAAGTGATTGCAAACCGTGCAAATGAACTTCTCGGAGGCGAAAAGGGGAAATATGACCTGATCAGTAGGGAAGATCTTAATTTGAATCAAAATAGTTTTGAGGTTGTTTTAATTGCAGGAAAACTTTCTATCATTCGTCAAACTAAAAAACTATTGACGGAAGCCAAAAAGCTGTTTAATTCTTTCTATTACAAGATTGATGAATATGATCTTTCCCGTTATGAAGATTATTCAATCGGCCAACAATTACATTCATTCGGTGATAAACTTGACCGTAATATGAAGAGAATCAACACTAGTTTAAATTCTCTGCTGGAGGTTTCAATAAGCGCAAGAGACTTACCTGCTGAACAGGAAAGCTTATACCTTCGGAAGTTTATTAAATACTTGGTCCAACATTCAGGCGAAGCTGTTTTTCTTTCAAAGAATATTCTTGACAATAAGCAGAATTTAGATTCTATCGCCTGGGTATCATCATCCATAAAAATGCTTGGTGCTGATTTATCCAAAACCGCAACCGATTTAAAATTACTGGATAAAACCGGAAAGGTAATTATACCCGATGTAGATACTGCCGGGCACTATGTCGTTATTGATATGGTCAAACAGGTTTCCTTTTATATTATGGGTAATGATCTGACCATTTCTCGAACAATTGAATCCGGAGAACTGGAGGAAAATGCTTATCTTCCGATTATCTATGCTTGCATCTTTGAGATGTTGAATATGGTCAGAAGAATGATGAGAACCTTAAGGGAACAATTGATTGAAAATTTAGTCATAGTCGGACATGAAAAAAATCCCGTTGAATAAAAACCGGGATTTTTATTTATAATACGAATTTAAAAAGGACTAAAACATCGTAATAATTTTTACTGTGAAAACTAATTACATTGCTTTTGATAAGTTTGCATCCCGGAAAGAAAGAAGCTGAATAAGCTTCTTGATGAGTTCGATATTCAATTTCAATATAAAACTCTTCCGGAAGTTTTATTATATTATTTGAATAATCCCTAGATAAGGCTGAATAAACTTTATCTTCAATTTCTTGATTAGTTCGGTTTGGATGAATTGAGGTATTTGCTCCATGTAATCCGGTTTTAGTTGCGACCGTACTAAGTGCGGGAATTGTTTTTTTAGCTGTTTCAGTTAGTGCAAGATCTCCACTTAAGAAAACAATCGGTACTTTTATTAAGGAAGCATAATAGGCATTGATTAAAAATTCACTTGCGATTTCGCCATTAATTGAAATTCGATGGATTTTTAGAGACATTGTATGAGCTAAGGAATTTCCCTCAGATAGCATACCACTATGGTAGCCGATAAAGATTACGGCATCAAAGGTTGAATCAAGGCCTTCCATCATCATTTTAGGACTGCCTTCCCAACCTCTATGCAAGATTGCATTATCGGGAAGTTTTGAAAAGATCAGGTTACAACCGCTGTCATGTGCGTCCTTTATAAAAATAGTTTTTGCCCCGGCCTTATTTGCCCCGATTGAGGCACAGGAAACTTCTTTGGTTAATTGTTCTTGAAATTCGCGGTAAAGAGGTGAACTTGAATCTGTTTCCGACCATTCATTAATATGATTTACACCTTCAATATCGGCACTGATAAAAACCTTCATAAAAACCTCCTGAATTGTTATTTTAACTTCACACTTTATTGTATAATTATCTGTAAATAAATTCAATTAATATTTTTATTTTCAGTGTTTTTATGGTATAATAATACAATGGAGGAAATTTATGAGTAAAATTACTACGATTACAAAACTTGATTTTAGAACCTTAAAATATTGCAACCTTTTTCTGATGAAATTTCAAAGAAGATCAAAATTATGGATTATAATTACCGTCCTTTTATCTGTAGGAATCATTGTTTATGATTTATTGAAACTTCACTCTAAAATGTTTTCCATTCTCGGAGGAATCTTTATTCTTTATTCGATTTACCAATTTATTTCTTTGGAAAAGAAACTTGATCAACAATTGGCAGGATTTTTCCGTGGTCGCCCGGTAAATACCCAAACTATTGAAATCGATGATGAAAAAATTACAGTAACTCGTTCATTTGATCCCGAAAACCCGGCTGTTTATGATTGGTCCTTTATTAATCAAATCTTTGAAATGCCTCAATATTATATGTTGATGGTTGGCAAGGGCTCACCGATTATTATTGACCGTTCGGAAGAAGCTTTACTTGAAGGTGATAAAGCAGCTTTGGATGAAATTATTCTTGAAAAAGCTTCACTTAAACCTTATAAGAAAACTGAAGAAGACCTTGTAAAGATTCCGATTACTTTTGTACATGAAGAATTCCCAACAGCTGATGCCGTTGAAGTTGATAATGTTACCGAGGATGTAATGGAAGCAAGTGAGGAAGAACCTGTTGAAGCTGAAGTTTTTGAAACTGAAGAGGATACCGAAGCGGAAGAGGAAAAATAAATCATAATGAATATCATTACGAAAATGACGCATAGTGAGGAAAAGGCAAGAGATTTTTTCAGATTTCATCTGATTAAAAGAAGTCCTTCAAAATATGTCTATTATGGATTATCAATAATAACATTTTTAGGAGCAGTGGTGTTTCTCTTTTTAGGCCGTTTTTACTATGCGCTTTTTTTCACCTTTTTATCGCTGATGCTTCTTTTAATCCGTCGGGTCACAATTAATATAACGATTAATAAAATTATTAAAAATCTTCGCTTACCTAATTATTCTTATTCTTTAAGCTTTTTTGACGACAAAGTTGTCTATGAAACAGAATATAATCGGAAAGAATATAAATACTATGAGCTTTTGGGGATACACGAAACAAAAGTTTATATATTTTTATATATATCACCTAATGCAGCTTTAATTGTCAATAAACTTGAAATAGATAGCGAGAAAAGAACGGAACTTGGAAATTATTTATCGCGACAATCAAAGTACCGTCATTATAGATTTAAGTAATATGGATAATGGTCTGAAAATAATCTATGAAGATAATCATATCCTAGTGGTTATTAAACCTGCTAATTTATTAAGTCAAGAGGATCATAGCGGTGACCTTGATTTACTGAGACTTCTTAAAGAATACTTGAAGGAAAAATATCAGAAACCGGGAAATGTTTTTCTTGGTCTTGTTCATCGGCTTGACCGGCGTGTTAGTGGTTTGATGGTTTATGCGAAAACATCGAAAGCAGCTTCTAGAATTTCCGAATCAATTCGCAAACGTGAGTTTTATAAGGAATACTTTGCCTTAATTTCCGGAGCGATTACTCCCGAGCAAGAGACTTTAAAAAACTATCTTCGGAAACTTCAAACAAGCCATGGTCCTATCAGTGAAGTTTGTTCTAAGGAAGAAAGTGACGCCAAAGAAGCAATTTTGGAATATCGGCTTATTAAGAGCATAGTAATTGATGATGACATTATTTCTTTATTGGAAGTAAATCTAATCACCGGAAGATATAATCAAATCAGAGTCCAATTTTCCCATATTGGTCATCCGCTTTTGAATGATTTGAAATACAATTATCAAGGACCCACTTATGGTGATGAATTGGGACTAATTTGTTCAGGTTTGAAATTTCCTCATCCGACTAAAAAAGAAATAATGAATTTCAAGTATTTTCCGGAGACGGGTATCTGGAAAAAGTTGAAGGAGTGAACAATATGAAAAAGAATCTTATTTTTATTTTTCTCTTCGGTATTATAATTCTCGGGTTTTTCGGAATTTCATATGTAATTTCGATTAATGGTGTAAAAGTGGAGTCATTTTCTGCTGATATCACGATTGAATCTAATGGAGATATGCTTGTAAGAGAACAAAGGACGGTTCGTTATCCAGAAGGATATTCGGTTACATTTCGCGATATCGGTTATGATAAATATCATCCGGATAATCCTCTTTACCAAGAGCGTTCTAATCAAGCCTCTTTTGACCGGGAAAGCATTAAGGTTTGGGTTGAAAGTAACGGCAAGCGATTATCTCCTTCCGAGTTTATCTATCGCCTATCAGGTGAACGCGATGAGTTAGGTCAAATTATCGAATGTCCTGCTGGTAATTATCGATGCGAATCAATTTTTATTCAAGTTCCCGGGGGAATGAAGAATAAAATGACTTTCGGTTATACTTACCGAATAAAGGGAGCGATTACCGAATATCAGGATATTGCCGAGTTGAACTGGGTTTTACTTAATGATATCGAATCGAAAATCGATAAAATTGATATTACTCTTAACCTACCCGATATCCCAAAAGATGATATATTGGCTTGGGGTCATGGCACTAACGGAACAGTTGAAATAGAGGATAATAAAGTCATTTTAAAAGTAGAAGCTATGAAAAAATCGGATTTTCTAGAGTTTAGAATTCTGATGCCTAGAAACAATTTTAATGTACCGGAAGAAAATCGAATCAGCCGAAATATGAAGCAAGAGATTATTAATTATCAAAATTCCCTAGCTATTGAAACTAATCGGCGAATTGTAATAGCTCAAATACTTTTTTACGGAACTTTTGTAATGATTGCCCTTATGTTAGCATTTTCCTATATTGCTTATCAAAGATACGATAAGGAGCATCAAGCAAAATTCACCGGAAAATACTACCGCGAACTACCGGCTGAATATAGTCCGGCAGAGATGAGTTATTTATATTATTTCCGAAAAATCAATGATGAAGATTTAACCGCCACCATACTTGACCTTATTAGGCGCAATTATTTAATCTTTGATCAGAATAATCAAGGAATTAATGACAAAGATCCTGATTTTAAACTGATTTATAATTCTAAGATTGGCAGAAATAACTTAAAACGTCATGAAAATCATATGCTTACATGGTTTATCGATATTATCGGAAACGGAAAAGAAGTCACTTTAAAACAAATAGAAGATTATCCGAAAGCATCTTATGAGAAGGCTAGACAATTTCAACTAAATGCTCAGGAATTTGTTAGATTTTCTAAACAAGAAGGAAGTAATCACGACTTCTTTGATAAGCGTCTCGGACGCGGAAAAGGAAAAATGTTAACTGCAACCATTATTCCCGGACTTTATATCCTCTTAGCATTAGTTTTAAAAGTAATGTATCATATAGATGTACTTATCCCTTTGGTAGCTTCCTTTATAGTTTTGATTGTCTACGCAAGTTATATCTCAACAATTGATAAACGTAGTATCAATGGAAATGAAGACTATGTAAAGTGGAAAGCCTTCAAAGCATTCCTTTTGGACTTCGGAAATATGAAGGATTATCCGATTCCCGGTATTGTAGTTTGGGAACATTATCTTGTCTATGCTACCTCACTAAAGGTTGCGGATAAGGTCATGGAACAACTTGAAGTGCGGCTGCCTAAGGTAGTAGATCAGGAAGGCTTAAGCGATGCCACCTTCCTTGGTTTTGCTTATCGTTATCCGCATTATCACTATTTCCATACTTTTGGAAGAATTAATACTTCGATCAGTCTTGCCCGTCATAACCAAAATCAAACTATTGTCAGACAAAACTCTCAGAAAGTCGGAGGTTTCGGTCGCGGTGGCGGCTTCGGTGGCGGTAGTTCGTTTGGTGGCGGTGGCGGTGGATTTAGAAGTAGATAGAAATATAAGGAGGACTAATTATGAATTTATTTTTGAGTTTAGGCACTACTACAATAATCTTAATTGTTGTTGGTGCAATTGTTGTACTTTTGATTTTCTGGGTGATAGGGGCTTATAATGCTCTTGTTAAACTGCGTAACAAAGTACGTAATGGTTGGAGTCAAATCGATGTTCAATTGAAACGGCGTTTCGATTTAATCCCCAATCTTGCGGAAACAGTCAAAGGCTATGCCGAGATGGAAAAAGGCATATTTGAGGAATTCGCTCGGGCAAGAGGACTTTATTCCCAAGCCTCAAGAGCCGGGAATGTAGAAGGAATGGCTGAGGCTAATAATACTTTGGCTGGAACTTTAAGTCGTCTTTTGGTTGTTCAGGAACGCTATCCTGATCTAAAAGCAAATACAAACTTTCAAGAAATGATGAAACAATTGAAGGAAACCGAAGATAAAATTTCCTTCAGCCGTCAGTTCTATAATGATACTGTATTAGCTTATAATGATAAAACGGAATTGTTTCCTTCTAATATCATTGCCGGGCTCTTTAAATTTAAACCGGCTCAATTCTTTGAAGTTAATGTAGAAGCCCAAAGAGAAGCTCCGAAAGTAAGCTTTTAAATAAAAAGCCCCACCTTTTTCAGATAAGGAGGGGCTTTAAAAAGAAAAAACCGGTTTCAAACCGATTATTGTTTTTTCTTTGCAAGACGTCTGTTGAATTTTTCAACCCGGCCGGCTGCCTGTACAAATTTCTGTTGTCCTGTGTAGAAAGGATGGCATTTTGAGCAGGTATCGACACGTAATTCTTTGAGAGTCGATCCGGTTTCAAATGTGTTTCCACAACTTGTACAAGTAACGGTTACATTGTAGTATTTCGGATGAATTTTTTCCTTCATTGTTTACTCCTTCCGCCATAGTTTTAAAAAACTATAGTAAGTTTCTTATCTTAAATATTATACTTCAGGCAAAGAAAAATGTCAAGGAGAAAAGAAACTATTTACTAAAAACCGCTAAAGACAAATTCAGACAAAAAAGATAATTTTCCACTTTAACATTTTCTCTTATTAGGTTATAATATAATGGAGGAGTTGAGAAAATGGATTTGCAGGTAAAAGACGGATGGATTGAAGTGATTGCTGGAAGTATGTATGCCGGAAAGACTGAAGAGTTGTTAAGAAGGGTCAGAAGAATTCATTATGCAAAGAAAACCGTGCTAATATTTAAACCAAATATTGACAATCGTTATAGTAATAATGAAGTTGTTTCTCATGATAACGGAAGGATTCAATCAAATGATATCCGTAATGCCAATGAAATATATAACTACTTCGGTTCCGTTATGCCTTATGCAGTTGCGATTGACGAAGTGCAGTTTTTCGGTGAAGAAGTAATTGATGTCTGTGAAACCCTTGCTGATAAAGGGGTCAGGGTGATTGTTGCCGGGCTTGATAAAAACTTTAGAGGAGAACCCTTTGGAGTTATGCCGGAACTGCTTGCCAGAGCGGAGTTTGTTACCAAACTTGATGCCATCTGTCAAGTCTGTGGAGCGCCCGCAACCAGAACCCAAAGAATGATAAACGGTGAACCTGCTCATTATGATGATCCGATTATTAAAGTCGGTGCCAAGGAACAATATGAGGCAAGATGCAGGCATTGCCATATTGTCTTAGGAAAACCAAATGGGAAGAAATGATCAATATTTTATCAAAGAAGCAATCAAAGAAGCACGTAAAGCATTCTTAAAAGAGGAAGTCCCTGTCGGTTGTGTAATCGTTGTAGACGATAATATTATAGCCCGCGGCCATAACCTTAAGGAAAGTAAGAACAATGCACTCTTACATGCCGAGATGATTGCCATAAACAAAGCTTTAAAAAAATTAGGTACTTCTTTACTTACGGAAGCTACTATTTATATAACTCTTGAACCTTGTTTAATGTGTACCGGGGCTATTCTCCAAAGCAGAATTAAGAGGGTTGTCTACGGTGCCGATGAACCGAAATTCGGTGCTTTAGGAAGTATTATTTCTATTCAGGATGTAGAAGGGTTTAATCATAAAATTGAAGTTGAAAAAGGAATATATTCGGAAGAGATAAGTATGATGATGAAGGAATTTTTCCGTATCCTAAGAAAAAAATGATTGTATTTACATTCACAATATGATATAATATTTAAGGAATTGATCTCATTTTAATTACCTATATCCAATATTAAGCAACGAATCAGGTCAGGTCGTGATTGAAGCAGCCT
Organism: uncultured Acholeplasmatales bacterium; assembly: GCA_937877075.1. Classification (GTDB taxonomy): domain Bacteria; phylum Bacillota_I; class Bacilli_A; order ML615J-28; family CAG-698; genus DTU067. Next base: position 11,721 of record CALEGD010000129.1, on the reverse strand, counting down.
TAAGTTTCCCTTAGTATGTGGGTATGGGTACTTAAAGTGGGATCTTTTTCTAATTTAAAATAATAGTTGACATCCTCTAGGTCATATGATACAATTTTGTTTGAAATTCAAACTATTTGGATTTCAAACTAATTAAATTGAGAGGATATCTATGAAAAAGAAAATTGCTATTTTAACTGACAGCACTTCAACAATTTATAATTTTGACCATCAATATGACAATATCTTTATGATTAATATACCTTGTTTTATTGGTGAGGAAATTTTCACGGATTTTGATAAAAACGGAGATACCTTATTTTATGAAGCCCTAAAGAACACGAAGTTAATTCCGAGAACTAGTCAACCTTCTGTAGGAGAAACTTTAGAAAAATTTAATGAAATAAAGAACCTTGGTTATACGGATATTATTTATATTCCGCTTTCAAAACATTTTAGCGGAACTTATATGAACGGTCATGCAAGTAAAGATATGATTACCGGAATAAATATTGAAATCCTGGATACAAAAACTACCGTTTCAATTCTTGGAGCAATGGCGGTAGAAGCTGCAAGACTTGCGAAGGAAGGCAAGTCGCTAGAAGAAATTAAAGAAGAAGTTCTGAAAATCAGTGAAAACTCTGCTTATTATCTAACTGTTAATGATTTAACTTCTTTGGTCAAGAACGGAAGACTTTCTTATGCTAAGTCTAAGATTGCTAATCTCTTTCGTATTAAACCGGTTATTCTTTTGACTCCGGAAGGACGTTTGGAAAGTATAGAAAATGTTCGCTCTTACAAGGGAGCGATTAAGAAAGTGATTTCCTATGTTTTTAAGAACCTAGATACGATAAACGGAGAAATTCATCTTTCTTATACAGATAATATTGAAGATTTGGAACTTGCGAAGGCAGAAATCAACAAAATTAATCCGGACTTAAAGATTAAGACCTTCACCATTCCTTCAACTGTCGCTGCCCATCTAGGAATTACAGCTATCGGAGTTGGATATATAAATTATAAAAAATAAACAAAGAAGGGAAAATATGGATTTTAAACAGATTCAAACTATTATTAGAGATTTTGAAAAATCTTCGATAACCGAACTGGAAGTAGAAGCCTCTGATTTTAAGATCAGACTTTCTAAACTATCAAAAAAGGTAGAAGTAAACGAGACTGAGGTCTTTGAGGGATCAGAAAAAGAAATACCTGAAACAGGTTTAACGGAAGTTAGAGCACCTCTTGTCGGAACCTTTTATATTACCGACGGCCAGGGTGAAGAGTTTGTCAGGGTTGGAGATCAAGTTCAAGAAGGGGATACAGTTTGTATTCTTGAGGCAATGAAAATCATGAATGAAATTACCGCACCAAAAAGTGGAGTCATTCATGAAATAAAAATTATGAACGGCGACCCGGTCGGATTTGATCAGGTACTGATGACGATTAAATAATATGAAGAAACAAAATAAAATTTTAATCGCTAACCGCGGTGAAATTGCTGTTAGGATAATTCGGGCATGTAAGGAATTAGGTATTCCTTGCGTTGCCGTTTATTCTACCGCCGATAAGGAAAGCTTGCATGTAAAGCTCGCAGATGAGGCGGTTTGTATCGGAGGACCAAAGAGTTCTGACAGTTATTTGAATATTAATAATATCATCAGTGCCGCTATCGCAACTGGATGCAACTCTATTCACCCTGGATATGGTTTTTTATCTGAAAATGAAAAATTCATTGAAGTTATCGAACGTTGTAATTTAATTTTTATCGGCCCGGAAAGTCAAACAATAAGAAAACTCGGCGATAAAGCAATGGCTAAACAAATTGCCAAGTCGGTTAATATTCCGGTTATTGAAGGATCAGAGGGAATTGTTTCCAGTCTTGATGAAGCTAAAGAAGTTGCTTCAAAAATAGGATTTCCGCTTTTAATTAAGGCTACCTGTGGTGGGGGCGGTAAAGGCATCAGTATTATTCATAATCAAGACGAGCTTGCAAAGATGTTTGAACTGACAAAAATGGAAGCGGAAGCAAATTTCGGGAACCCGGATGTATATTTAGAAAGGTTTATTGAAAAACCTCATCATATCGAAGTTCAATTCTTAGCCGATAAATTCGGGAACGTAGTTTATTTTCCGGAAAGGGATTGTTCAGTTCAAAGAAGAAATCAAAAAATGCTTGAAGAATCCCCTTCTCCTTTCCTTTCGAAATCCTTAAGTTTTGAATTGGGAGAAGCAGTTGTCAGACTTGCCGGAGCTTCGGAATATATTAATGCCGGAACAGTTGAGTTCATTGTTGATGAGAACCGAAATTATTATTTCCTAGAAGTAAATACTAGAATTCAAGTAGAACATCCGGTGACCGAAGCGATTACCGGAGTTGACTTGGTAAAAGAACAAATCAGAATTGCTTATGGAGATAAATTATCCTATAAACAAGAAGATATTTCTTCTTTAGGTCATGCCATTGAATGTCGAATAACTGCCGAAGACCCGAATAATAATTTTAGACCTTCTCCGGGATTAATCAAAAATCTGGTTTTACCAGGCGGTCCCGGTGTAAGAATTGACACTTATCTTTATAATAATTATGAGATTTCCCCCCATTATGATTCACTGCTTGCAAAGTTAATTGTTTGGGCACCGACCCGAAAGGAAGCAATCAGAAAGATGCGAGTCGCATTGGAACAATTTATTATCGACGGCGTCAAGAACAATATGGAAATTCTCTATTTGATTATGCATAATACAAATTTTGTCCGGGGAGTTTATGATACCGGATTCATTAAGATCTTTATGGAAACCTTGAAAGGTGAGTTTTAATGAATAATTTTTTTGATGATCGTAAAGCAAAATTAGAAACATACCAAAAGAATTACCGCGGAAAAAAAGACGAAGTTGAAAAGGTAATGATTCCCGATGATCTCTTTATAAAATGTCCTCATTGTCAGGAACTTGTTTTTAGAGATGATTATTTAAAGAATAATTTTGTTTGTCCGAAGTGTCAATATCATGAACGACTCAGTCCTCGCGAGAGAGTTAAAATTACCTGTGATTCTTTTGAAGAATTGTTTTCTGACTTGAAAAGTTTAAATCCGCTTGACTTTCCGGGATATCCGGAGAAACTTCAAAGTAATATTGAAAAAAACAAAGAAAACGAAGCGGTTCTTACCGGAATCGGTCAAATCGGAAAATTTAATGTTGCGATAGTGGTTTTAAACAGTTTCTTTATGATGGGAAGTATGGGCTCTGTTGTCGGTGAAAAAATAACGCGACTTGTTGAGAAGGCCAAAGAAGAAAAACTACCTTTGGTTATTTTCTCGGCTTCAGGGGGGGCACGTATGCAGGAAGGAATTTTCTCTTTAATGCAAATGGCAAAAACTTCTGCTGCGATTAAAAAGTTTTCCGATGCTGGCCTACTTTTTATTAGCGTCCTTACTAATCCAACGACCGGAGGGGTTCTGGCCAGCTTTGCGTTTCTAGGTGATGTGATAATTGCCGAGCCCGGTTCTTTAATCGGTTTTGCGGGTAAACGTGTGATAGAACAAACGATAAAACAAGAATTACCACCGAACTTTCAAAGTGCCGAGTTCCAATTGGAGAAAGGGTTTGTAGATATGGTAGTTTGTCGTGATAAACTCACTGAGGTAATACATAAATTGTTAAGTTTGCATGAGGTGGACAGATGAAAGAATTAGAAGATCTAATTTGGGAAAAAGTTCAGATTGCCCGCCATAATAAAAGACCTACCTCAAAGGTTTTGATTAAGTATCTATTTACGGATTTTATAGAATTTCACGGGGATCGACTTTTTGGAGATGATAGGAGTGTTATTACCGGGATTGGGCTATTAAATTCTATTCCAGTCACAATTATTGCCCAGGAAAAAGGGGAAAGCACCAAGGAAAAGATTGAACATAATTTTGGAATGCCGAATCCGGAAGGTTATCGAAAGGCATTAAGAATTATGAAACAAGCAGAAAAATTTAGTCGTCCTATAATTTTTATTATTGATACCCCGGGAGCATATCCGGGAATCGGTGCCGAAGAAAGAGGACAAGCCAGTGCGATAGCTGTAAATCTTTCGGAGATGTCAGAACTAAAAGTTCCGCTAATTGCAATCGTTCTAGGAGAAGGCGGAAGCGGTGGTGCTCTTGCAATCGGGGTTTCTGATGAAACTTGGATGTTTGAGAACGCCATATATTCAATTCTTTCACCGGAAGGCTTTGCTTCTATCCTCTATAAAGATGTATTTCTAGCGAAATACGCAGCTTCGGTAATGAAACTTACTGCCGATGATCTCTTAACTTACGGTATTATTGATATGATTATTCCCGAAGTAGAAGGCGGACTCCATCTTAATATTGATTATTCCTTTGAAATACTAAAAGAAAAACTAATTGAAAAAACAAAAGAATTAAAAGGTAAAAATATTAAGAAATTGGTGGAACGGAGATATATTAAGTTTAGAAATATGGGCATCTATGAAGAAGAATCTAAATAAATTAATAACAAATATCGGTGATATATTTTTTCAATTTCAAGCAAAAATGCAATTTTTTGAGCGTGAATATCTCCGTAAATGTGGGATTGAGGATGTAACACCCAATGAAGTTAAAGTTCTGTACATTATAGGAATCTCGAATACCAAATCGATGTCGGAAATTGCTGATACTTTAAAAGTAACCCGAGGAACACTATCAATTACCGTTGACAGTTTAGTTAAGAAAGGTTATGTCATCAGAACCAGAAACAAACAGGATCGCAGGGTTATCATCCTTTATCTAACAAGGAAGGCTATCGGAATTGTGAAACAATACGGAAAGTTTTTTGAAAGCCTTCTACTTGCGCTTGCAAATGATCTTGAAAACGAGAAAGTTTCTATTTTAGAGGAGATCTTGGATAAATTGAACTTAATTATTGAAACTGATTTTTATAAAAATATTGAACGATATTCAGAAGTAGAAAGTGATGACGACTTTAATAATTTAGAGGAGAATATATGAAAAATATATGTGAATTACTAAATACCAAATATCCGGTTATACAAGGTGCAATGGCCAATATTACTGATTCCCTGTTGGCTGCGGCAGTAAGTAATGCCGGCGGGTTGGGAATTATTGCTGCAGGTGGAAATAATCCGGAATGGGTTCGTGAGGAGATAAGAAAATGCAAGTCTCTCACTAATAATACTTTCGGTGTAAATATTATGTTGTTGAGCCCCTTTGCTTCAAAAATAGCAGAAGTAGTTGTTGAGGAAAAGGTTAAGGTGGTTATTACCGGGGCAGGAAATCCGGGACCATATATCGAGGCTTGGAAGAAAGCTGGAATTATTGTAATCCCGGTAGTTCCGAGTGTGGCACTTGCAAAGCGCGCGGAAAGAGCCGGCGTTGATGCTGTAATCGCCGAAGGAACAGAGGCCGGAGGTCATGTCGGTGAATTGACAACGATGGCACTTGTTCCTCAGGTTGTTGATGCTGTAAAGATTCCGGTGATTGCTGCCGGAGGGATTGCTGATAAAAGAGGTGTTTTAGCTGCCTTTGCTCTTGGTGCAAAAGGAGTTCAGGTCGGAACCGTTATTCTGACAAGTAATGAATGTGCGGTCCATTTGAATTACAAACAGAAAATATTGGAAGCAAAAGATACCGATACTATCGTTACCGGAAGAAAAACCGGAGCTCCTGTCAGAGTTCTGAAGAATATGATGGCAAAGGAATATGTTAGATTAAGCGAAGCCGGTGCAGGACTTGAGGAACTTGAAATGATGACCCTTGGGTCACTTAAGAGAGCTGTGATTGAAGGAGACTTAGATCGAGGCTCATTTATGGCCGGTCAAATCTCCGGACTGATAAAAGAAATTAAGCCCTTAAAACAAATCTTTGAAGAATTGTTCCTTGATCTAAATTCATATAAAGATTCTCTAAAGGTGTTCTAAGCTATTATGAAAAATAAACAAATCGGCTTACTTTTTGCCGGTCAGGGCTCCCAATATCCCGGGATGGGATTAGATTTTTACCAAACTTTTGATTTTGTACAAAAGATGTATAAAGAGGCAAGCGAGATCCTTAGTTATGATATTTCTGAGATTTGTTTTACTGAAAATTTTCTAATGAATCAAACTGAATATACCCAACCGGCAATCTTGCTGGTTACATGTTCGATTTATGAAGTGTTAAAAAGAAAAGGTTTGAATGTGGTTGCAGGTTGTGGCTTTAGTCTCGGTGAATATTCAGCTCTTTATGCTTCCGGAGTTTTTGATTTTAGGGCGGTAGTTTCTTTAATTAAGAAGAGAGCTTATTATATGCATGCTTGTGCTAATAAAACTGATGGCGCCATGGCAGCAATCATCGGTCTTGATTTGAAAAGCGGCGAAGAGTTATGTAAGGAAACCGATACTAAAATTGCAAATTATAATTCTCCGATCCAGTTTGTGATTGCAGGGAAAAAGGATAAAGTCCTTCTTGCTATGGAAAAGGCTACAGAGTACGGAGCGAAACGAGTTGTGATGCTGAATGTCAGCGGTGCATTTCATCATCCCTTAATGAAAGAAGCGGCGCTAGACTTAAAGCCATATTTGATAGAAGCCCCCAAAAAAGAACCCAACTTTCCGGTTATTATGAACTGTGATGCGCTTCCGCTTGAAATAGATGATCTTTCGGATAAACTAGAAAAACAGATTTATTCTCCGGTTCGTTTTGAAGAAAGTGTTCGATTCATGGTTGAGAAATACCAAGTCGATATGCTTTTAGAAATTGGACCTGGGAAAGTACTTAGCGGACTTTCGAAAAGAATAGTGCCGGGAGTTCGCTTGATGAATATTGAGAAACTTGATGACTTTAATACTTTTATAAAGGAGGAATTGAATGAATCTAATTGATAAAGTTGCTATTGTTACCGGAGCTTCAAATGGAATTGGAAGAGAAATAGCAGTATGTCTGGCGAAACTCGGTGCGACGGTTGTAATAAATTATCGTTCCAGTCCCGAAAAAGCTTCTGAGATTAAGGACGAATTACTTTCTAAAAACTTAAGTGTAGAAGTATTTCAAGCTGATGTATCGATATTTTCCGAGTCTCAGAAGTTAATAGATTTTGCCATTGAAAAATATGGCAGATTGGATATTCTTGTAAATAATGCCGGTGTTACCGCTGACAATTTGATTATGAGAATGACAGAAGAAGATTTTGACAGGGTTATTGATGTTAATCTGAAAGGAACTTGGAATTGTTCCAAACATGCTGCAAAGTATATGGCAAAACAAAGAACCGGAAGAATTATCAATATTGCCTCCGTTGTCGGAATAGTCGGTAATGGCGGACAAAGTAATTATGCTGCTTCTAAGGCCGGAATAATCGGTCTGACTAAATCTCTCGCCAAGGAACTATCAAAAAGAAATATTGCGGTTAATGCCGTCGCCCCCGGTTTTATTAAAACCGATATGACTAATAATTTAAATGAAAATTGGATATCGGAAATTGAAAAGAATATACCCTTAGGAAGATTAGGAGAACCCGCCGATATTGCAAAGGTTGTGACTTTCTTATGCGGCGAAGGTGCAAGCTATATTACCGGACAAGTAATTAATGTTGACGGCGGTTTGGTGATGTAATTTATGAAAAGAAGAGTAGTAATCACCGGAATGGGCGCGGTAACCCCTATCGGAAACAATGTTAGACAGATGTGGGAAGCACTTCTTTCCGGCACAAACGGTATTGATTTTATCAAGGCTTTTGACGCTTCTAATCTTAAGGTTAAGATAGCGGCTGAAGTAAAAAACCTTGAAGTGGATAAATATCTTGAACCAAGGGAAAGCAAACGCTTAGACCGTTGCGTTATTTATGCACTAATTGCAGCTCAAGAAGCTTATGAACAAGCTGAACTTGGAGAGGCTGAAATTGATCATCATCGGTTTGGTACTTTTGTAACTAGTGGTATCGGTGGTATCAATACTATCTATCAACAGGCTTTAATAGCAAAAGAGAAAGGCCCGGACCGTATTTCTCCTTTCTTTGTACCAAGTTCAATTATTAATCTAGTTGGTGGCAATATTGCCATTAAATTCAAAGCAAAGGGACCAAATCATCCGGTTGTTACGGCTTGTTCATCAGGGAATGATTCGATTGGTCTTGCATTTAGAAATATTCGCGATAATTATGTAGATCTGGCGTTTGCTGGGGGGGCAGAAGCTCCAGTAGGTGAGCTTGCTGTCGGCGGCTTTGGAAGCATGAGGGCACTTTGTTCAAACAATGACCCAAATGCCGCCTCAGTTCCCTTTGATAAAAGGCGGAGCGGATTTGTAATCGGAGAAGGTGCCGGCGTTTTAATTCTTGAGGAATATGAACATGCTAAGAAAAGAGGGGCAAAGATATTTGGAGAAATTCTTGGCTATGGAGCAACTTGTGATGCCTACCATATAACCGCTCCTGATGATAGTGCAGAAGGCATTACCAAAGCAATATCTATTGCTTTAAAGGATGCTTCCGTATTACCCGAAGTCATAGATTATATCAATGCTCACGGTACTTCAACCCCATATAATGATAAGTTAGAAACTTATGCTTTTAAACAAGTTTTTGGTAATCATGCCCATAAGCTTAATATTAGTAGTACGAAATCAATGATGGGCCATGCCTTAGGTGCTAGCGGAGCAATTGAAGCGATTATTACTGCATTGGCAGTAAAAGAAGATATGATACCTCCGACAATTAATTATCAGGTTCCTGATGAAGATTGTGATTTAAATTACACTCCTAATCAAACTGTTAAAAGAAAAGTTTATTATGCTATAAACAATAATGTTGGTTTTGGAGGCCAGAATTCAACCATAGTTTTCAAAAAATACACGGAGGAATAAGATGGTTTTTAATAGTAGTGAAATAGAAAAGATTATCCCCCATCGTTATCCATTTTTACTTATAGATCGGGTTGATGAACTTGAAGTCGGAAAAAGAGCGAAAGGAGTTAAATGTGTAACTGCACATGAAGCTCAATTCTTAGGACATTTTCCCGGTGAACATGTCATGCCGGGAGTATTGATTGTTGAATCCCTAGCCCAAATTGGTGCAATCGCTTTACTATCCTGTGAAAAAAATAAAGGAAAGATTGCATTATTAACAGGAATAAAAAATTGTAAGTTTCGTAGAAAAGTAATTCCCGGTGATACAATGATTTTGGAAGCAGAACTAGTAAAATCAAAGGGATCTTTCGGAAGTAGCAGAGCGGTAGCAACCGTTAACGGTGAAGTTGCCTGTGAAGTTGATTTCTTTTTCGCCTTACAAGAGTAATTATATATTTATGTAAAGGTGTATAATGATTGGAATGAATCAAATCAGTTAAATAAAGCGCTGTTAATAATTAGTCACAAAAAAAGCATCTCAACATAGTTTGAAATGCTTTTTTTGAACTATCTAATTTCTTTTCATATATCAAAATAAGAATCTAAGTATGATATCATAAGTAAAGAATCTCCCTACTATGTATTTTATTAAGTCAATAATAACAGGTATACTTTAACCTTTAATACTTTAAAAAAACCGGCATAATAATTTTGTCGGTTTTATTTGTTTTATACGTTATAATTTTTTTTGTATTGTTGTACCGATAATTCATAATCAATAGAAGTTTGAGGATTACCAAGTTGATCTTTCCAAGCATTATTATTGATACCAACCTTTTTAAAACCAATTTTCTCGTAAAGATGTTGTGCCCTTAAATTTTTAATATTTGTATCTAATATTATTTTTGAATAATTTAAGGTATCAAATAAATAGTCAATTAACATTTTTAAATAACAAGTACCATAACCTTTTCCATGTTCGGAAAATTCACATATTTTAATTCCTATTTCAACAACTCCTTCAGAAACCTTTCTATATGACATTTCCCCGATTAGTTTACTATTACGTTCAAGAATTAGTCTTTTATTTTCAATAGTATCAGTTTTTATTAATTTAATGATTCTTTCAGTACTAGTCATTAGGCCCTGAGGAAAGCCAGCGTGTTCCATAACTTTTCCGTCATTCCACCAGATGCATAATTGATCTGCATCATTTTCTGTTGCGTCTCTAATAACGAGTTCGCCTTGTTTTATTAGCATTTTTTCCTCCCGATTTATTGGTATAGTATTATTAAAGTTTTATCAATTTAAACTCATTAAATCAATTAATATCTAAATAACAGACTTTGCTTTTAAAGATTATTTTACCGTCCATACTTTGATATGAACCTTCTCTTATGGATTTGAAACCAATATGTTCCATTACAACGCCCGATGCCGGATTATCAACCGAATGCATACCGATGAACTTTTTAATACCAATATCATTAATAAAATAATTTATCATACAGTTTAAAGCTTCTCTCGCAATTCCTTGTCCCCAATATTTTTTTCCGATTGCGTAACCAACTTCATATCGATTGGGTTCTTCGGGATTTATAAAAGCCCCTATAGAACCAATAGGCTCATTATTTTCTTTTAAGATAATACCCCAATCATTAAATTCTTTATTATTCTTGTTTGATTCACAAAAGTTTAACCATTCTTTTGTTTCATCAATGCTATTGTGTTTATTCCATCTCATAAATTTAGCGACTTCAGGATCGCTTACCCAATTATTAAATACTAGTTTCAAATCTTAATTGCCTCAAAAATAATCTTTTTGTTTCTAAGGAAATAGATCCTTTGTGTCTCAACATATTTCTTCCTACCTTTATCTTTATTTATAATAACAAAAAAGAATATTTATGTAAATATTTAATAACTTATTTGCTTATTTTATTCTTTACTTTGGATTATCATAAATTAAAGGCAAAGGGAGTTACTTTATGCATGAAAGAAAGAGTATTCAAGTAAAATTGCTATTAACAATCATGAATCCTTTTTCGATTATAAAACTTTTCCAAAGCAAGAGTATGAATAATATTACCAATAAATATTTTTTATTGTTATTTTCATAAATCCACCTCTCTTTACACTATACTATATTCAATAAGATTAATTAAATATTTTTGCAGAGGTAAATATATGAATAAATCAAGAAACAGATTAATCAATGAAAAATCCCCCTATTTATTACAACATGCCGATAACCCCGTTAATTGGTATCCGTGGGGCGATGAAGCCTTTCAGAAAGCAAAAGAAGAAGACAAACCAATCTTTTTGAGTATTGGTTACAGTACTTGTCATTGGTGTCATGTCATGGCTCATGAAAGTTTTGAAGATGAAGAAATAGCAGATTACTTAAATAATAATTTTGTAAGTATAAAAGTTGATCGTGAGGAAAGACCGGATATTGATAGTGTCTATATATCAGTTTGTCAAGCTTTAATTGGAAGTGCGGGATGGCCATTGTCTGTATTTATTGACTCAAACAAAAAACCATTGTTTGCAGGAACTTATTTTCCAAAGACTTCTTTTCTTCAATTGATGAAATCAATAATTAGACTTTGGCATAACGACCGAGCGCTATTAGAAGGGAATTCTAAAAAAATTATTCATTATTTAAAACTCGATGAGGCAACAAAGGGAGTAATACGCGCAAATATAATTGATGAATCTTTCCTGCGTTTAAAACATAATTTTGACCCTACTCATGGTGGATTTTCTCGGGCTCCGAAGTTTCCAACTCCTCATATATTGATATTTTTAATAAAATATTATTTAACTTTCCAAGATGCTTCAGCTATAAACATGGTGAATAAAACTTTGAGATCAATGAGGATGGGAGGAATATATGATCAAATCGGTTTTG
>CALEGD010000128.1 GCA_937877075.1 uncultured Acholeplasmatales bacterium | reverse complement strand
GTTTGGTTAGTTTAATCGAAGCAGGAATCAAATCCAAGAAATTATCATTAGTTTTATAAATAAATTCTTCTACTCCTTTTCCGTTAACCAAAAGTTCATATGATGAAACATCTACCAGTTCCCGTGAAAAACCTAAACCGATGGTAGCGTCTGCTTGTTCATCCAAATCAATTAGGAGAATTTTTCTGCCAATACTGGCAAGAGCAGCTCCTAAATTAATGGCAGTGGTAGTTTTCCCTACTCCTCCTTTTTGGTTTGCAATTGCGATAATCTTTCCCATTTCTTTTCCTCTCACTACAATATTAATGCTATAAATGTCTTTTTTTAATAGCTGCGTATTTTCTTGGATAAACTTCTTTCGTTCGTTTATTTTTACGAATTTTGAGAATTACTCTATTCCCTTGATTTTCCGGAAGTTGATAAAGACATTCCTCAATTATTTCAGAATCAAGTAGTTTTAATGCCCTTATTGATTTTAAAACCTCAGCTTGATAAGTGCTTCCTTTCATTGCCAGAAAATACCCCCCCACTTCCACATAGGGCAAGCATAATTCAAGCAATACCGGCAATGAAGCCACGGCTCTAGCGGTGACTATCGGAAAAGCTTCACGGAAATTAACGATTAAATCTTCTGCCCGACCAGAGATAATTTGTACCCCCTTCAGTTCCAACATCCTTACAAGGTCGGTAAGAAACCTAACTCTTTTCAATGTTGGCTCAATAATATAAAGTTCTAGTTCCGGATACATAATTTTTATTGGTATACCGGGAAACCCGGCACCGCTACCGATATCAAGAAGCTTTTTGACCTTTAAAAAGTCTATTACTTCTCCGAGTTTTAAAGAATCATAAAAATGTTTTATAAATACCTCTTCTCTTTCGATAATGGCGGTTAGATTAATTTTCTTGTTTTCTTCAGTTAAAAATAAAAAGTATTTTTCAAATTGTGATTTTTGTTTTGAATTAATCTGAAAATCGTTCATCTTTTCTTGCCTTCCAACCACACTAAAAGAATGGCAATATCACTGGGATTGACTCCACTTATTCTTGATGCTTGAGCAATAGTTTCGGGGCGAATCTTCTTTAGTTTCTCACGGGCTTCACTAGCGATATTTGTGATTTGATTATAATTCATATCCTCTGGGATTCTTCTTGATTCCATCACAGCCATCTTTCTTGCTTCTTTATATTCTTTTTCAATATATCCGGAATATTTAATTTCAATTAAGATTTGTTCCAATATTTTATCGGAATTGTCAAAATTTATTCCGGTAACTTCTTTCAAATCAGCGAAATCAATTCCCGGTCTTTTCAAAAAATCATAGCCGCTAATTAGGTTATGTATTACTTGTTTGTCATTTTTAAGCAAATAATCATTAACCTCTTTCTTCGGGCTAACCTTAAGTTCTTTAGTAAGTTCAATTAGCGTTCGCTTATCTTCTTGTTCTTTCAAAAACTTCTGATACCTAGCCTCAGGAATTAAACCGACTTGATAACCGTATTTTATCAGTCTCGCTTCAGCATTATCATGTCTTAGCAAGAGCCGAAATTCTGCTCTTGAGGTAAGTAAACGATAAGGATCTTCAACTCCTTTGGTAATTAAATCATCGATTAAAACTCCGATATAGGCCTCATCTCTCCGTAAAACTAAAGCTTCCTTATTCTTAATCATCAAATGGGCATTAACCCCAGCAATAAGACCTTGACAAGCAGCCTCTTCATAACCGCTTGTCCCATTAATTTGTCCGGCAAAGAAAAGGTTCTTAACCAGTTTAGACTCAAGGCTATGTTTTAACTGCTGAGGGTCAATGGCATCATACTCAATCGCATATGCATATTTAGAAATTTTGGCGTTTTCTAGTCCCGGTACAGAATGAACAAGTTTTTCTTGTATCTCATGGGGAAGACTTGTAGAGAGGCCTTGGATATAGGTTTCCTCTATTTCCAAACTTTCCGGTTCTAAAAAGATTTGATGCCGTTCTTTATCCTGAAAACGGGTAACCTTATCTTCAATCGAAGGGCAGTACCTCGGGCCGACACCTTTAATCAATCCGGAATACATACTTGAAAGAAGAAGATTTTTGCGAATAATTTCATGAGTTTCCGGTGTTGTATAGGTTAAATAACAAACTTCTTGTTTTTCAAAAGGTAATACATTTTCTGTTTCTTCACTGAATCTACGAGGAGCTTTATCCCCGTATTGGGGGATTAATTTAGAAAAATCTATTGTATCGGTCTTTACTCGTGGCGGAGTTCCTGTTTTTAAGCGTAACAAATTAAATCCGAGAGCTTTAAGGCATTTGGAAAGACCTGTTGTTGTCCTTTCATTATCCGGTCCGATTTCTTTAAAAGAATGTCCGACCAAAACTCGGGATGACAAATAAGTTCCACTGGAAAGAATAACGGCATGGGAAAGGATTTCTTCACCGTTTTCAAGTTTAATGCCTTTTACTTTTCCCTCTTCTATCAGCAAAGATGTAACATAGGCTTCTTTTACTTCAAGATTTGGGGTCTTAAGTATTACTTCTTGCATATACTCGGGATAGGCGATCTTGTCGGCTTGGGCTCTTAAAGCACGAACTGCCGGGCCTTTTGATACATTCAACATCTTAATTTGAAGAAGGGTTTGATCCGCAGTTTTCGCCATTTGCCCACCAAGGGCATCTATTTCCCTAACAATTATACCTTTAGCCGGTCCTCCGATAGACGGATTACAGGACATCGTCGCAACACGCTTAAAATTACCCGTTACCATCAAAGTTTTGTTATCTAGTCTTGCACTGGCGAGAGCCGCTTCAACTCCGGCATGGCCACCGCCAATTACAATGATATCATACATTTCATTCACCATTTATTATTTTATCATATTTTTATATATTTCAAGCATTATTTTTATTTTATTTTAAAAATTTAAAAAACATGTTATAATTAACCAAAAAGGAGGAATGTCATGAAGGAAAAATTGTTCTATTCTGACACTTTCCATTTGACTCCGGGGGATTTCGATCAATACCTCAGACTTAAACCCTATTCTATCTTCAACCTTTTTCAGGAAGTAGCCAGTCAAGCCTCAACTATCAATCTTGATAGAGAGTTACAGGACCGCTCCTGGAGATTACTCCGAACTAAATATATTATCTTAAAACAGCCCGGACTCAGCGAGAAAGTATTTGTTGAAACGCGCCCCCTTCCGGCTCATAAATCGGAATTTCGAAGAGAATTTATCATCAGTAGTACTGACCATAATGTGCTTGTAAAAGGAAGCAGCATCTGGTGCATAGATGATGTTGCAGAAGAACTCCTATCCAGAGACGAGATTCTTAACGATGAAGATCAAGATCTAAATCAGGAAATAGTTAATCTGAAACCGGATGTACAATTCCCCATCTTCAAACATCAAGTCCGGGCTTCTGATCTCGACTTTTTTCTCCATCTAAATGTCGCCAGATACGGAGAGATTATCTTTGATGCCATGAATCTTCAAAAAAATGAGTTTATCAAACAAATCCAAATTAATTTTTTAAACCCAGTCGGAGTCGGAGAAGTTATTTCAATTTCAAAAGCAAATTTCGAAAACAAGTATTTCCTAATCGGAACTGTTCCGGACAAAATTGTTTTTAGAGCTTTTGTTAAAACAAATTATGATTAATATAATCCTTCTCCTAATTTCAAAATTTTATTCGAAAACGGCTTATTAATAATGATTATAAGAATTCCGAATCCAGCACCGATCAAATCAACAAAAACATCACCTACGGAACTAACCCTTCCTTGAACTAATCCTTGGAGCCCTTCATCAATTAATCCAAGAAATAAACATATTGAAAGAGCGAGGAAATGTGGATAATGAAGCTTACATTCAAAAACGAATCCGTAGATAAATAACGCTAAAAAGAAAAATTCAAACATATGACCTATAATATTTAAATATGACCTCAGGATTTTTGGGTCAATTCCGATTTTTAGGAAAGAGAGAATCCGGTTCATAAAATCAGTGACATTATCCCCAGTTCCAGAAGACATAGGGGCTTGAAGAGAATTGTAGAAAATAACCACAAGCCAAATAACAGAAAAAATTAAAAACAGTTTTCTTTCCATACAGCTCCTTACATATAATCTTTCATTAATATATATGATAGAAGGTGGTTTAATTGCCTAAACAAATTTTGATAATATTTTTATTGTTTTTGTTTTTTTGCGGTTGCGAATCAAAAACAGCAATTCCAGTTATTACTCAAGATGATATTTTTGAAATCGAAGAAAAGGAATATTACATCCTTTTTGTCAAGGACGATTGTTCCGGATGCGAGAAAATCAAACCCAACGCCTTCAAGTACCACAAACAATCACTTTTTAGTTCCGGATGGCCGAAAATATATCAAGTGAATGTTTCGGACCCTATAAATAAAGCAATCATTGGCGATCAAGATCTTATTGACGGTGCAACTTCTATTTCAAAACTAAAAATCACAAGGACACCAACTTTGATTATCATCAAAGACGGAACCATTATCGAACATTATATCAATTCCGGTAATGTAGGTAATTTTTTCGAGGAGGCCTTAACAAAATAAAAGTGCGATGTTTAAACATCACGCTTTTTTATTTCAGATAACAGTTCCCCATTTGAGTGGTTAGCTTTTCTTTTACCCCTTCCACACCCTGAGAAGTATAATAAGCTTTTTTAACTCCGCTAACCGTGGAAATTGAAATTAAGGAAGAAGTTGATGCAATATAAAGATCCTTCCAATCGGTTTTTCCGTCAACATAGAATTTGCCGTCGGTTCCCTGACCGTCTTCTCCAGAATATTCACGATAAATCAGAATCTCTTCGTCCGGTTTTTCCTTACTTGTATAAAGCAATACCGAATAGATTTTTCTTTTACCCGAGCATCCTTCATAATCTTTTAGGATCTGAGCATATTCAATCACATAAGGTTTAGAGGCCTCACAATCTTCACAATCTAACCTGTGAAAATAAACGAAGTATTCATCTTCTTTCTGATTGAAGATATCTTCCTTCTTTATATTTTGAACTCCGCTAATTTCTCCCACATTCTTATTGCAACCAGAAAGTGTTGCAATCACAGAAAACAAAATCACTAATAAAAAAAGTTTCTTCATTGTTTACTCCTTATATCAAAACCTATTTCTTTCATAATTTCAAAAAAATGAGAAGGTTTTATTTGTTGATAGATAATCCTTTTGTTTCTAATCCTTGCCATAACTCTAATTTTATTTATAAAAATTCTTTTTAAATTAATTAACGCTAAACCTAATAGAAAGAATGCAATAAATATTCCAAAGACAGCGGTGTTGGTCGGAATTATTATTTCTTTTAAATAATTCTTTTCTTTTAAGATTAGAACTAAAGAAATAAAAAAAGAAAGAAAAATAAAAAAGCAGGCGGGTAAGAGTAGGCGAATAAAGGTGTGGATTCGAATATTCTCCAAAAACTTGCTTTGAAGGTAAAGGGGATTTATCTTTCCTTCCTTCCCTGTAAACAAATACATTCTTTGAGCTCTTAATTCCGACATAATAGCAAGCCATTCTTTTTTAGAATAAGCTTGTCCGTTAAAAATATAACTTCTGCCTCTCTTTTTAACTAAGTTTTTACTTCCACAAACGCAAATTTCTGAATTTTTTAAATCTTGATTAAGACAACTAATACAAAGCAAATAGATCACCTTCAATATTATTTATTATTATACAGTATTTCCCGAAAAATTCCAAGGACTTTACCATCTTTTATGAAAAAAGAAGGTGAATGTCATCCAGATGCTGATTACCACAAGAAAGGCTTTGAATGATGCTACAAAGACAAATAATAGGCATGTAAGACATAATATTAAATAAATCGAAATGATTATGACATCAAAATAGAAAAACCTTATTCTATAAATGCTTTTAAGAATCAAGATCTCTCCGATTACAATCAAAATTGAAAGAAAGAAGATAATATCTCCAAATATCCAGAAAAGAAGGTATGAAAAGATAAAGGTTATAAGCCAAAAGTAATCGTTCCAGAAACGCCTCATAATACTCCCCTACTCTAAAATATTATGCAGTTCGATTAAATATGTTTACAAGACATGAAAAAAACGCCGGTTGTTTCGGCGCTAATTCCTATTTTACTGCTTTCCCGTTTGAACCGAAGACATTAATCTTTTCTTTAACCGCATCAGCTATACCTTTTGTTGCTGGACCGATAATTTTTCTTGGATCATAAACTTTATCATCAGAAGCAATAAGTTTTCTCAATTCTCTTGCAAAGGCAAGTTGACATTCGGTATTAACATTTATCTTACATGTTCCGCAAGCAATGGCACGTTTAATCTTTTCATCGGGAATTCCGGTTCCGCCGTGCAACACGAGCGGCAGATTAGTTGCATACTTAATTTCTTCCATTTCTTTAAAACCAAGGACAGGTTCTCCTTTATAAGGACCATGTACACTTCCTAGTGCTGGAGCCAAAGCGTCAATATGAGCTTCCTTAACCAACTGTACACATTCATTAACATCCGCATATTTAATTCCGTCGCCGACGACGTCATCTTCCTGTC
>CALEGD010000127.1 GCA_937877075.1 uncultured Acholeplasmatales bacterium | reverse complement strand
TGATATAAACCTGTCGGCCCCGCTTAATTTCCTTAAAGATGTGTTCGTGAACCAAAGGTATGTCTTTGTAATTGAGATATTTTGTAATTGGTTCTTTTCGATGACCCGGAAGGGTTTTAATCATAGAAATGTCGGAATCACCCAAAACTGAAATTGCTAATGTCCTTGGAATTGGAGTGGCACTCATTTTTAAATGATCGATTAAATGACCTTTACCGACAATTGAAACTCTTTGTTTGACACCGAAACGATGCTCTTCATCGGTAATAACCAAACCTAATCTTTCAAATGCAACATCTCGGCCAAATAATGAATGAGTTCCGATAATAATATCTATTTCATTGGAAATTAAGCCGTCAAGGATTTCTTTTTTATCTTTGGTTGCTACCGACGAAGAAAGCATTTCAATAACAATGTCTTCGTTCTTAAAAAATTCTTGGAAGGTTTTATAATGTTGCCCCGCGAGAACTTCAGTCGGAACCATAATTGCCCCTTGAAAACCAGCAGTAATCGCAGCATAAAGGCAAATCGCTGCCACAACCGTCTTTCCGCTTCCGACTTCCCCTTGAAGAAGACGATTCATTTTATAATTACTTCCCATGTCATGAAGAATCTCTTCCACCGCTTGTTTTTGATCAATAGTCAGTTCAAAAGGAAGATTTTGAATGAAACGGTCCACTTTATCACGGTCATAATTTAAAGCGACTCCCTGAGGATGATGTTTCCTCATATAAAGTAAATATTTAATTTTCAACTGGTAAAGCAGAAGTTCTTCAAACTTTATTCGATGAATTGCCAGTTTGATTTCATTTGAATCCTCGGGGATATTAATATACTTAATCGCTTGGTAACGATTAATTAAATTCCGACGAATTCTCACCTCTTCCGGGATAATATCTATAATTTTCTCGCCGAAATCTTCAAAAACTCGTTCTTTGATTCCCAATACTTTGTTATTTGTTATCCCTTTAATATTAAAAACAGGTGTAATATTATTAGATAATTCTTCAAAACTAATCTCTGAAGCAGTAAAGGATTTCATATTAGCATTGAATTTACCGGTTAGGCGTACATAAACTCCGTAAAAAATACGGCTTTTCAAAAAATGGCGATTAAAGATTGAAACCCTAACTCTTCGTCCTTCCACATCAACATAAAAAGTCATCAAAGTAAGTTTACTTTTGATTGTTGAGACGGTTCCTTTCGTCTGAACAACTCCGGCTATAGTGAGTGGAACTTCGGCTTGGGCATCATTAATACTGATGATAGTATAATCATCAAATTTAGTCGGAAAGTTTAAGAGTAAATCTTCAACCGTTAAAATATTATGTTTTTTAAAATGTTGTGCCTGTCTTGGGGTGATGTACTCTAAGCTGCTAAGTAAAACATCCTTCATTTCTGGCTCCTTACAAAAAAAGGGCAAAAGCCCTGATTTTATTCTATTGCTAGAATATAACTATAGACTTCTTGATTTCCTTCGATGACATCTATCTCAAGATTGCTATAATTTCTTTCAATATGTTTAACCAAATCATTAACTTCTTTTTGAGTAACGCCTTCACCGTGAATAATGGTGATAATTTCCTTCTCGTCAGTAATTGCTACTTTTAATAAAGCTTTAACGGCTTCATAACGACGGCGGTGAGAGGCAACAATTTTATTATTACATAAACCGATGAAATCATCCTTACGGATATGAAGACCATCAATATCGGTATCACGAATAGAATAAGTGATAAGGCCGGTAGTAACATTATTGATTACCGGTTGCAATCCGGAGATAATTTCTTCGGGTTCACCATTCAAGTCAAGCATTGTCAGAGCAGCAAATCCTTGAGCAAGACTCTTGGTCTCAACAACATGAACTTTGCTTTCTGTATAAATCTTGGCTGATTGAGTCGCAGCCAAAATGATATTTCCATTATTTGGAAAGATAATGATATTATCTGCATTTAAAGTATCAAAACCACGGATGAAATCTTCAGTCGAAGGATTCATGCTTTGACCACCGGAAACAATATAATCAGAACCCATTTCCTTAAATGCGTTTATTAAACCGCAGCCGGTTGCAACACTAACAATCGCATATTTCTTACGAACTTCAGGACGTTTGACTTCTACCTGCTGGTGTTCACCACAAGCACAGTCTTCATCATGTTGTTTAGTACCGTTGCGTATTTCTGCCGATTCATTATGTTGGATAGTCATATTTTCAATCTTCAGATGAATAAATTCACCATATTGTTGGCCTATGTTTAAAACATCACCAGGTTTTTGTGTATGGATATGGACTTTCAAAATGTCCTCGTCTTTTACAATAACCAGTGAGTCGCCGAAAGTTGAAAGGACTTTAGAAACATCCTCTTCTGCAATTTCATCAGGATTCTTATCTTTCGATAGTTGAAGGATAAATTCAGTACAGTAACCGAAGTCAATATTTTCAACCTTACTGATAAATTTTGTTCCGACGGTATGCATAGCGCCTTCAACTGGTTTTTCGGTAACAAATTCACCTTCAACTGCCATCGCCATTCCTTCAAGAATTACGATCAAACCGGCACCACCGCTGTCAACAACTCCTGCTTCCTTAAGGACCGGTAATAAATCCGGAGTTCTTTCAAGTGAAGCTTTAGCTTCCCCAATAAATTCCTTAAAGAATTCATTAATTGACATTCTTGAAGAAGAAATAGCTAATAATCTTTCGCTCGCTTCCCGAGCAACAGTTAATATTGTTCCTTCTACCGGTTTCATAACCGCTTTATATGCCTGTTTAACGCCGCTGTCAAAAGCCTTTGCAAGAGCAATTGCATTAGCGCTTTTAACACCTTCAAGTCCATTAGAAATACCACGGAATAATTGGGAGAGAATAACGCCTGAGTTCCCCCTGGCTCCCATCAACATTCCTCTCGATAATTTTTTAGAAACTTCATAAATATCTTTTTCATCTAGTGAAAATATCTCATTTACTCCACCCTCAATTGTCATACGCATGTTAGTTCCGGTATCACCGTCTGGAACCGGAAAAACATTCAGGGCGTCTATTTTTTGATAACTAAGCTTTAAATTTTCAGCGCCATTAACAACCATTGTTTTAAAGAGAACGCCGTCAATTTTGTTTATTTGCATGGTTAAGCCCCCAATTTTCTAAATTTTAAGATATATATCTAGTTGTGATACTTTATATATTATAGCATATTGAAAATATTTAGGCAAGAAAAAATACTCTACATTGATTAAAATGTAACAAATAAAAACAAGTATAATAATCTTGTCATATTTTGATTTCCATTATTTGTAATAATATACTAAAGTTTAGTGTATATTCATCTGAACTTTCCATACCCTTAGGGTAAATGAACAGGTTTTTCCAGAACAAATTATTCTAGTTTAAAAAAACATTTCTCATATAATAAAACATCAAGTACTTAAGTACCTGATGTAATAATAATTATTTCTTATTTGCAATTTTCACAATTAAATTTTTAATAGAAATGAAAAACATATCAACTATCAAGAAAATTAAACCGTAAAGCAGCGGTTCAACTCCAAGAGATATCGTTCCTTCGGGCAAATCTTTTACCTTAACCTGGATAAGATTAATCAAGGCATAGATACCTGAAACCAATAGCGTTACCACTATCCCGTAAATTACATTTACAAGTAATGTCCAAAGTCTTTTGGAAGAGACTGGTAACATTATATATTTGTGGTATTCTTTTTTGTCTGATTCAAAATACAAGAACGCTGAATTTATTAAGAGATCAGTAACCATTCCAGTTAAAAATCCAACAAAAACGACTAAATCTAAAGTGCTACTAAAATATACACCGAGGCCCCAAAAACCAAAATAACAAATCATTCCCGCAAACCAGTATTTAATAAACAGAGCTTTAATCCAGGTTGGAATATTTGATAAACGATCCGTTTTATAAGGGTTAGGGATAGTTTTGGATTTTTCATCTTGAAGATTAATGTCGCTGTTTTCGTTTTTTATTGCATCAACCAAGTCATTAACGGCATTAGGTTTTAGTTCATAATAATTATGAAGATCTTCTTTTGATTTCTTTTTTTTCATAACTGACCTCTACATTCTATAATAAAACAGTGGTCACAAAATAGAAAGAACATTCGCATTTTTTTAGTAAATTTCATCATCCTCGACAAGGTTAATTTCCTCAATAATAACATCTTCTACATCAACCTTTGTATTTATTTTTTTCAACAACTTACCATAAACTGGAATAGTAAAGATCAACAATAAACTAATAGCATTAATTATCATATGAACAATACTGTTTCTTTTTGTTGATAAAATATAAAATTGGTCGGAGGTAATTTTAATTGGATTAGATTTAAGTTCCGTCGCATAACGAATAAAATATTGGAAAATTGCTTGTCCGACAATAGTAATTATTATCATAATGCACACTAAAATTATCGAAACAATTTTAGGTTTTTGTCGGTTGGGAAAAGCGGTCACAAAACCGATAATCATTAGGTAAGAACAAAGAGTAATGATAAATAAACAAATTCCCATACCAGGTTCATTAATATAAGCGACAGTATTTGAATAGGATGTTAAATTCAAATTTAGAACTAGACAGGATATCACCAACATTAGCAGCGGGATAATATAAGGTCTCCGTTTAAGTTTAACCATTACCTTTCTAAACCGTTCTTTAAGAAATAATTTCAGCGAAACCATATTTTTAGTAAACCATGCTTTGAATTTTTTCATATTATCTACCTGATTACCATAGTGGTTTCTTTATCAAAGAAATGAATTTTTTCAAGATTGAATCCAATTTTAATAATATCATTTGGTTGATAATTTACCCACCGTTTAAATTTACAAACTATTTTCTGATCTTTAAAATTACCATGAACTAAAGTTGACTGACCAAGGTTTTCATTTAATCTAACTTTTAAAGGAATACTTCCTTGTTCATAAATATCTTCAGCTCTAATACCTAAAACGACCTTTTTTCCGATATAATTTCTTAATAACTCTTGATGATTTGAATCTAAAGGCAATTCAAAATGCGGTGATTTAACCGTTGTAGCTTTTACTTCAACATCCAGTAGATTCATTGGCGGTAAACCAATGAAGTTAGCAACAAAAAGATTATTCGGTTTATAATATAAATCCAGAGGTGTACCAATTTGTTGAACATATCCCATTGACATACAAACAATTTTATCAGCCAAAGTTAAGGCTTCCATTTGGTCATGGGTAACATAAATTATTGTTGCCTTTAATTTATGATGTAATAGCAAGAGTTCCCTGCGCATAGAATTGCGAAGTTTTGCATCCAAGTTAGAAAGTGGTTCATCAAATAAAAATACTTTTGGATTACGAACAATAGCTCGGCCAATGGCAACCCTTTGACGTTGACCACCAGATAGTTGTTTTGGTTTTTTATTTAATTGATCTGTTAGACCTAAGATTTCAGCAGCAGCTAGAACTTTTTTATGAATTAAATTTGAATTTTCTTTTCTTAAAACTAAAGAAAATGCCATGTTTTGATAAACAGTCATATGGGCATATAAAGCATAATTTTGAAACACAAAAGCAATATCACGGTCTTTAGGAGGCATTGTGGTAACATCTTTATCGTCTATGATTAATTTACCAGCTGTAATATCCTCAAGTCCTGCCACCATTCTCAGAGTTGTTGTTTTACCGCAACCCGAGGGACCAACCAAAACTACAAATTCACCGTCTTCAATTTCAAGATTAAAATCAAATACCGCTTGAACATCATTATTATAGATTTTATTTAATCCAATTAATTCTACTTTAGGCATACTATACCTCATTCGTTGGCGGTATTTTCAATTTACCTTTGATATATAACTTTAATATAGTTGAATTCCAAAAACTTCTGATTGATGCAAGTATTAACATAATACTTGATATAATTAGATAGATTTTTATAGTACGATAGGTATCAGCAGTCAATACTTCCGCAGCAAAGGCCTTTTTGGGATAGTAAAATATTCTTAATATTTGTATAATTCCTGCGATAAACAAAACAATTGAATATTTACGATGATAAGTTTTCACTTCTTCGGCTGTTAAAAAAACAGTCAACATGAAAATCAGATTATAGAGAACCGAAATCCCCATTAAATATGAATAATAAAAATTATTATTATTTCTATATAGAGTGAAGAAATAGAAAACATTGGCCAGCAAACCAAGGATAGTAAGAGAAAATGCCAAATTATCATTTTTATATTTCATTTTATCGATTGAAATCAAGTCTCTAGGCATTCTTACACCTCCTTTGGCTTATTAACCGGCTTGATTTGACCAGCTAATAATTTATCTTCAAATTTCATCAACATTATTTTCCAAATCAAATTTCCAATTAATAATAGTGATGCAAAAATCACCAAGGAAAAAATTATAATATTGAGATCTAACCAAAGAGTAGACTCCGTATATGGAAAATCAACCATTATTTCTCTTATAAAAAGCCATCCTTCAAAGTCAACTTCGGTTAAGAATCTCTGCTTAAAATCTAGGATGTTGCTTATAGCCCAGATTGATATAAAAACATTAATTAAAGCCGAAAATGTTGTAACGACATAATTTGATATATAGTATCTTCTCCGGAGATGGGATCTAGTAATAAATAAAAAGACTACCAAGACTATCATCAAAATACATCTAACAATTAATTCTCTATTAAAGGGTTGTATATCCTCAAATATCTTGTAACCCTTAATATCAAAATCACCTGCAAACATTAAATTATAAATATTGGTTGCCAGTCCTAATGCGAAAACGAAAGCAATAGCACAGGAGAACAAAATTATGTAACAAACTATTTTTTGCACTTTAATTTGGCGTTTCATAGCAGACCTCTTTATAATGGTGTGGCTCTCTAGGAATATTAGAGAGCCACAACAAAATTTTTTACTCTTCTTCTTTTAAAATTTGATTCTCATAATAATTTATTAATTTTTCCCAAGCAATTTCTCTAACAACATAATACGCAGTTCCACCTAATCCAGGATCACCTGCGCCTTTCCCAAGATACAAATCAACCAATTCTTTTGCATCTTTAGGCATAGTAGTTATATATGTACTACTGGTTAGTGCAACATCTGATCCAAAGCCATACATTAACACATCGGTGTAGATATTATAACTTCCTGCTGAACTTGCTCTAGAATATATTCCAGCTGAACCGAGAGCGCCGTACAGTGAAATAAGTGCATCTTGTGTTCTACTTGTCGGAAGAACAGTTGGAACCATTGTATAGAAAAGGTTTTCAGAAATTTCTGGAGTTACATGTTTAAGAACGTCATGAGCGATTGCATTTGAGACAATTTCTGCTCCAGCTCTTCCACCATCAGTGGTACATTGATATTCCATACCTTGATTCTTTACAAATCCAACTGGAAGAGTTGAACCTAAATACCGGCGTGCATAATTAGTATAGTTTCCTCCGGCAATATTCCACAGTTCGTCAAGAGCAGCTTCTGATAACTCAGGAATATCCTCACCTTTATAGCTAATGGTGTCACCCGATCTCCAAGCTTCAGGACCATAAGACATTAAAATATTACCTTCTTCAGAATACATATAATCAAATAATGTCAATGCGGCATTAAGTTTATCACCTTTAGTATCAGCAGTAATACACCAACCATTGGTCTTAACCGATCTCCAAGATTCAGTAAATCTCATCCAAGCTCCATTTTCATTAGAACCGTCATACCATTTAGCAACCGGATTAATTATTGGTGCTAAATTAAATCCAGGAATATCATTTTTGACTGTTTCATTAAATAAAGTTTGAGTCTGACAGTAATCATAAATCATGAATCCTTTATTTTGTTTAAACATTGTTTCATTGGTTTTTGTTGTAGCACCTTTATCAAAGTCTTGAAGGATTAATTTTTCTTTATATAATTGATTTAATTTGTTTATTCCTTCAGCAAATTCTACATCGGCACGGGCATCGCGTAATTCACCGTTAGAATCAAAATACAGGTAATCATTACGTGATTCATAACCGCGAACACCGAAAAGGCTAACAAATGAGAATAAATCGCTTGTTCTGTTCAAGGTAGTTTCTCTTGGGAAGATACCTTCGACTTTATCAACATTTTGGCCAGTTAAGGCAAAGGTATTAGTAACAATACAACGAAGTAAAGCTACTAATTCATCAGCATCCCAAGATGCATTATTGCCTGCAAATAAATTAGAACGAGTTGTTCCGTAATATCCGTTATAGGCTTTATCAATATAATTACGTAACATATTTACAAGTTCGACACCTGTTGTAGTTGCTGTTACATTAGTTTGCATATATTCAATGATATTGCCATAATCAGTATCATAATTTTTAGTAACTTTTTCAGTACCACTACCATCCGCTTTAAGGGTAGGAATTTCTATTTTCCCTTCAGTCGGCATATATGGTTCGTATGCTTTTTCGCCAACTATGTCTCCAAATGTATCGGAAGTTGTTGCAGCAAAAGCTCCTTCACCGTCAAGTAATTTTTTCAGCCAGTCTGTTCTCATTAAAAAATATTTTTCAATATCATCATAACCGTCGAAATAAGGTGCAAAATAAATCGCCCCAGTATCAGTATCACTAATAACTGAAAGAGTAACAATTGGATTATCTTCCAAGAATTTCTTGAAATTAGGCATATCATCAAGATGTTCAGCTAAGTTAACGATTTTTCCTGTTTTTCCATCAGCTGCTATATCATCCGCATTACCGACTAAAACATCTACGCCTTCAAAGTTTAAGCTTTTCCAATGATTAAACTCGTTTTGAACTGTTTTCGCTGTATAAACATTATCAAACTTAACCTTTAATTCTTTTTCGAGTTCCTTCCAAACAGGTTTTAAATCATCGAGTCGATAAGTAACTCCATCAGCTAATTCTAGTCCATTACCAACAATTTCACTATCTTGGAAGGTAATGGTAGTCTTTTTGTCGTTATGACCAACAGCTAATTTCAATTCTGTTCCGTCAGCGTATACGAGTCCCACTTCTGGATCTGGATCTGGTTCTGGATCTGGTTCTGGTTCTTCGTCTTTTTTACAGCCAACAAAAGTTAAAGCTAAAAACATGAACAATAAAATTACAAAAATAAACTTAAATTTTCTCATTCTACTTTTCTCTCCTTTTATTTTATTTTTACATGTTATCCATGTTAAAACCTAAATTATTCTTTAACTCCACCCATGTTAACACCCTTCGCAAAATACTTCTGGATATATGGGTAGATTATTAAGATAGGTATGATGGCACAAACCACCATCGAATAAACTATTGATGTTTCCGCATAGGGATAATTTGATATCGTAATATTATCTGAATTCCAGATAGTATCTTCAAGATAATGTCTAATATATACCTGAAGAGGCCATTCATTAGTATTTTTAATCATCATCCGAGCCCAGAAATAACCGTTCCAACGAGAAATCCCAAAGAATAATCCAACCGTTGCGATCGTTGACTTAGACATCGGAACAAATACTTTGGTTAACACCTGGATTTCGGTAGCTCCGTCTACAATGGCAGCTTCTTCAATTTCAGAAGGTACACTTTCAAAAGCATTTCTTAAAAGAACAACGTTCATAGCCGCCATACCCATGGCGATAACAATCATCCATTTATCGTCGGAAATTCCTATATTATAAAATATCCTTTGAGTGGCGGTATAGTTAAGAAATTGCGGTATTACACCTGCAGAAAACCACATCGTAAAGACTAGAAAAAAGTTAAATCCTCTGCGAAACATTAATCTTTTTTTACTTAAGGCATAGGCACCAAGAATAGCAACCACTAAGGAAAAAATTGTTCCGAAAAACGTTAAAAATAAGGTGTTTGCGTAGCTTGACCAGAAACTATTATTTTTGAACACTGCCATAAAAGCATCAAATTGAATTTCTTTCGGAAGCAAGACAATTTTATTTGTTTCTACATAATACTTCCCGCTGATTGCGGAAGATATCGCATAGATAAACGGGTATAAACAGGCTAGAGCAAAGGCTGTCAGAAGGAAATAAGATATGACCTTAAATATTAATTCTGAAATTTCTAATCTTCTTTTCATAAGCGTCTCCTCTAATACAGCGAAGTTTCAGTAACTTTTCTACTAATCATATTTGCACCAATTACTAATAGCATACTAGTTAAATTATTTACCATTTCCGGAATGGTTGCCAGATTGACATCTGTTTCCTTCAGATCAAACGCAAAGGTCGAAATAACTTGCGCAGTAGCATAGGTACTAGTATGTCTAAGTAATAATACTGTTTCATAGCCGATTGATAAGAGGGATCCAATACGAACAATTAGCATAATCACAATGGTTGATAACATTGCCGGTAAAACCACATAACGCATTTGCTGCATTTTTCCGGCACCGTCCATTTGTGCGGCCTCATAATTGGTCGGACTTATGGCGATAACGGCAGCAAAGTAGACAATTGAGCCGTAACCAGCACCTTCCCAAATACCCTGAATTATGTAAACAGAGCGGAAATATTGAGCTTGATACATCACACCTTGGTTGGCAACGGATTCGGTTATCAGTCCTAAGTTCAACAAGAATTTTGAAACTATACCGGGAGTTGCTCCGGGTACAATCCCTTTATTAGAAAGCAACATCCAGACAAGAGTTGTAATAATTACTGTTGAAATAAATTTCGGTAAATAAGTAAAAACTTGCAAGACGCTTCGATATGCATTGGATTTAATTTCATTAAAGAATAAGGCTAAGATTATTGGAACCGGAAAGCCAAATAATAAACCATAAGCACTTAATACAAAAGTATTACGAAAGGCTTGCCAGAACTGCATCCTATAACTGCCAAACATTAAGGTGTAAAAGTTGTTGAATCCGACTAAATGTTGCTCAGCAACTTTATTAGTGCCAGTAAGGTTGATTTTAAAAGAAGCAAGTAATTCATACATCGGCAGATAACGCCAACAAAAGAAAATAAAGATCATCGGAATTAGCATTAAATATAATCGCCAATCCCTAAGCATTTTTCTTAAAACAATTTTCCAATGATCCTTTTCTACCTGATCCCTAATTTTCTGCTCAGGGTCCATTACATAATGACCAGCAGATTGATCATAGACCAGATAATCATCAATGATTTTTTTATTCATATCACACCTCTGTGTTAGCGTTTTGATTTCTTTCTTCTTCATTTATTCGCTTAAGATAAGAAATTTGATCTTCAAATAAGCCATTTTGTTTTCTCGTTATTATAATAATTAACAGGGCCAATAAGGCGTTTATTAAATCTGTTCCAAGAAAACCAATGAGAGTGGGGATGAACTTGCCTCCGAAAAATACAGCAACTAATGATCTTCCAATCTCAACCAGAACATATCCTGATAAAACGAATAATACCGTCCAATACCCCTTTCGAATTCTATCTTTCCCCAATAAAAACCAGAAAAGATTAATCAGAATAAAGAGATTGCCGAAAATGTAGATAATATAATTTTCAAAGACAGCATCGTTAACCAGACAATATGAAATAGCTCCAGCAATAATAGAAATGATTGACCATACTCCCCATCGCATCATAACAATCAATGAAATTGCAATAAATAGTGAAATACTGTAAACCTCATGAAACCAATTGACAGCCCTAACTGCTATCAATTCAAAAACAATCATTAATATAGTGAAGATTGATATATCTATTAACCTATAACTGCTTAATGTAATTTGTTTATTCATAGAACACCATTACAAATTAAGCGTTCTACCAGTAATTTTATCAAAAAGATAGATACTCTCGTAGGGAACACTGAACTTACAACGGCTTCCAATTTTTGGAATATCATATGGTTCAACTTTTAAAATAATATTATGATCGCCTATATTAGCATATATATTAGCTGTATCTCCTAAGAGTTCGGTCAATTCCACGACAGCTTCTAAATAGAGCATCTTCTCACCAGGAAGATGACCTATGGTAATAGCTTCCGGACGAAAGCCGAAAAGTATTTCAGAATGTTCTTTCAGAATCGGAAATTCATCCAATAGATTCAACATTACATTAGCTTTTGTAAATTTAACTACATTACTTTCCAAAATAGAATCAATAAAATTCATCGGAGGTTCACCAATAAAACCAGCAACAAAAGCATTAACAGGTTTAAAGTACAATTCTTCAGGGGTACCAACTGCCTGAATATACCCATCTTTCAAAACAACGATACGATCAGCCATCGTCATTGCTTCTACTTGGTCATGAGTTACATAGACTGTCGTTGAACCAACCTTTCGATGCAAATCTATAATTTCAGAACGCATCGTTACTCGTTGTTTTGCATCAAGATTTGAAAGTGGTTCGTCCATTAAAAAGACGTCCGCTTTTCTAATAATAGCACGCCCTACGGCTACTCTTTGACGTTGGCCACCGGATAATTCCCGCGGCTTTCGATCAAGATATTCTGATAAACCTAAAACTCCCGCAATATGAAATACTTTCTCTTCAATTAAATCCTCATCTAGAGCTTGAAGATTAAGTCCGAAAGCTAAATTTTCATAAACGCTTAAATGAGGATAAAGCGCATATGATTGAAAAACCATCGCTACACCACGTTCTTTAGGAGTTAAAGAATTGGCAAGACGATTGTTAGCAAAAAAATTTCCACTTGAGATATCTTCAAGTCCGGCAATCATTCTTAATGTTGTAGACTTACCACATCCAGATGGACCTACTAATACAATAAATTCTCCTTCATTGATTTCCAAATTAAAGTCATAAACTGCCTGAAAACCATTAGGATAGATCTTGTTAATGTTTTCTAATTTTAATTTCGCCATAACTTCCCTCAACCCAAGAAAATGATAAGTGTGTAAAGGCTTTCACTAAAATGTAATAAAAATTTGCTAAAAAATTAGCAATTATATTGTAATGTCCGTATTTACGCACCGCATTTGTTATTTCTTGGTTTTATTTTATCACACTTCTAGATATGTGTCAATGATTGAATTATTATAATTATAAAAAGATTATAAAATCCACATTATTTAAAACTTTAATATGCCTTGTCCGTATTTACGGCCTGTATTCGTTATTTATTAATTTTATTTTATCACAAGTTCAGGTATGTGTCAATATGAAAAAGAATTAAGTTTTTCCATTATGTGAATTTAATATTTAAATTATGATGAAATTCTATTAATATCGATAAATATTTTTTACTTTTTTGATTTTCAAAATCAGATATATTTTATAATTTTTACTTATTCTAATATATAAAACAAATTCATCGGTGTTTTTTTCAACACAAGACACCCGCTTCGATAAACCTTAAAAATTTCTTGCAATAATCCTAAAGATATGATATAATAAAAAATATTGTAAAGTTATAAGGAGGATAGAATGGCTCGTAAATGTTATATAACCGGTTTAGGAACCGCATCCGGCAATAATCGTCCCCACTCATTAAGCGCAACTAGAAGAAAATGGAAAGCAAATCTACATAAAGTAAGAATTGTTGATGAAAACGGAAGAGTAAGACGTGTTTATGTTTCTACTCGTGCAATGAGATCGGGTCTTGTTAAGAGAGCTTAGTAAAAGCATTCCTAAATAAAAAAACAAACCCATTTTTAAAACAGGTTTGTCATGCAAAAGGCTTAATAAGCCTTTTTTTCTTTCCCACCACGGAAGAGCCACAATATTTTACTGATGATAAATGCTAAAAACTTCGGCAGTTTGATCACATAAAATCTCATATCATCCCTCAATTCTATTTAAGTATATGAAAACTAAGGAGAATTTAGACTATAATGTCTGCACCAGCAAGAGTTTTTTGTTGGTGCTTATTTTGCCGTCACAATCTGTTTCATTACTGAGGCAAAGGTTATCAAAACGAGCAAGATGATAATTCTCAAGATTATATTTAAAACCCTTTAAAGATATTATTGTCTCATCCTCTAAAGCAAAGAGAGAAAGATATTTGTAATTTGTTTTTGATATCAAGGCATCTTTTACTAGCAGTTTAATGGAGTTTCTACAGTCAAGAATTTCAATATTTAATTTTGGATATTTTACTAAAACATTAACTGTTGCGAGAAAATGGTCAAGACGATCACCGGTGGCATTATAGATAAATATTTTTTCGGGGTTAAATTTTGAAATTTCCATCACCGCAAGTTCCAAATCGCCATAATCTTTTCGGGAAGGATAAATTTTAATCAGATCGCAATATGAAGCTATTTCAGCCAAATTGCCCGAATCAAAGTCCCCTAAGGCAAATTGGGGACGATATCCCGATGCGATAATACTTAGGGCTCCGCCGTCAACACCGACTAAGAACTCGTCATCATCATGCTCATATAATTCTTTAAAGCAGTCTGATCCCGCACAAACCATTTTCGCAATCATAAATCTAAAAGGCCTTGGATTACCGCTTTTCGGTTCGAGGCTTTAAAAATATAGGTTCCAGCAACTAGCACTTCAGCACCGGCCTCTTTACATAATCCTGCAGTACCCTCATTAATGCCACCGTCAACTTCAATTAAATAACGATAACCAAAGTTTTGTTTTTTATTTTGTAAATAGGCAATTTTCTCAAGCGCTTGTGTTTGAAAACTTTGTCCGCCAAATCCCGGTTCTACAGACATCACCAAAACTAAATCCAAGTCCGGCAAATATTTTTCAAGTACCTTTATATCGGTGCCGGGTTTGACAGAAATCCCTATCTTAACTTTAAGACTTTGTAGATAAGTTATCATCTCACCCGGATTATTTACTGCTTCATAATGGAAAGTCAGATAATCCGCCCCTGCTCTTACAAACTCTTTTGCGTAGAAGTGTGGATCGCTGATCATTAAATGAACATCGAAAGTCATTTTAACCTGAGGTTTCAATTTCTCATAAATCATTGGTCCCATGGTTATATTAGGAACAAAATGACCGTCCATAACATCAATATGAAGGAACTGAGCTCCGTATTTTTCAACTTCTTTTACTTCTTCAAGCAAACGGGAAAAGTCTGCCGATAAGATAGATGGTGCGACTATCATATGACCTCCTAGTATTTATATTTTTGTTTTTCTTTCAATTCTCCGGCAAATTGTTGATAATTTTGATAGCGGCTTCCAATAATGCCGCCTGACTCGAAAAGCCGTTTTATCTCACAGTCGGGTTCATCAAGATGAAGGCAGAGCCGGTATTTACATTGATCACTATTTTTAAAGAATTCGGTAAAAGTATGAGAAAGGGTTAGCAAATCCTCAAAAGGAAAATCAACATTTCCAAAGCCGGGTGTATCGGCTACCCAGCCGGTTCCGACTCTAAGTAATTCGGTATGTCTGGTGGTATGCTTCCCACGTCCCAAAGCTTCGGATATCTCTGCGGTCTTTAAATTCAAAGTGTGGTCGAAAAAATTAAGAAGTGTGCTTTTTCCGACACCGCTTTGACCGGCAAAGCAACAAATATTATCATTTACTTCATCCATAATTTCTTCGTAAGGAAGACCAAAACCACTGGTATAGATGGTATAACCTAGACTTTTATAATAATAAAGTATTTTCTCAAATTCGGTTTTATCATCAAGTAAATCAAGTTTTGTAAAGACAATGACAATGTTTATATCATTGTATTCTACAATTGATAATAAACGGTCGAGAAGATTGAGGTTTAAATCTGGTTCTTTTACCGAAAAAGTTAAAAAAACCTTATCTAAATTGGCAATAATCGGACGGTAAAGTTCGTTTTTCCGAGGATGAATTTTTAAAATAATCTTTGTTTTCTCGTCAAAATCGACTAAATCGCCAACCTTCGGAGTTTCCTCCATATGACGAAAAAGTCCACGAGGTTTACATACAAACTCCTCGTTATTTTCAGTTATAACTTTATAATCACCGCTAATTGATTTTATAATTAAACCACTTTTCATTGCATCTCCTTCAACCTTAATTGTCCACATGCGGCATCGATATCATGCCCTTGTTCCTTTCTCATAATGGCATTGATGCCGTTTTTCATTAAATAATCAAAAAAGGCTCGTCGAGTCTTCTCATCACTACGTTTAAAAAGTCCAGTTTCATTGTAGGGAATCAGATTTATATAAGCATTCATTCCTCTTACAAGTTCTACAAGTTCTTTTGCATTTTCCAAGCTGTCATTAATTCCGGCTAAAAGAATATATTCAAAGGTAATACGCCGATTTGTTTTTTGATAATAATAACGCAAAGCTTTAAAAAGTTCTGCCAATGAATATTTTTTATTAATCTTCATATAACGAGATCGCATTTCATCATTAGGAAAATGAAGCGATACCGCCAGATTTATCTGAAGCGGAAGTTCGCTAAACTGATAAATTTTCGGAACTATACCGCAGGTTGAGATTGTAATATGACGGCTTCCGATTTCCAAACCCTTATCATCATTAATTACCTTGATAAACTCGATTACATTCTCATAATTATCGAAAGGTTCGCCGATACCCATCACGACAACATGGCTGACCCGATTTCCTTCTTTTCGAAGTGAATTGTCTATTTTTAAAACCTGAAGGACGATTTCGGCGGTTGATAGATTCCTCTTCTTTTTTATCAGTCCGCTAGCACAAAAAGCACAACCCATATTACATCCGGCTTGAGTGGTAACACAAACGGAATAACCATAATTATGTTTCATAAGTACGGTTTCGATTAATATTCCGTCTTCCAACCGGAAAAGATATTTTCGGGTTCCGTCCTCGGATATTTGTTCTTTCTCAATTTCTAAATCACCGAAATAATAATTTTCTTCAAGTTTAATCCGAAATTCCTTTTTAAAATTAGTTATTTCCGAAAACTCTCTAATTCTTTGTTTATATAATGCCTCAAATAACTGCGTTGCCCGAAATTTAGGGCTGCCGATATTTAGAAAATAATCTTCAAAACTTGTTCTTGAATAATTATAGATATTATCTTTCAAATTATTCTCCTTAATTTACAAATATAAAAACCATCACTTTGATACATATAAGGAAGAATCTTCTTCTCCTCTACCTTAACGGCATCGGAATGCCTTTCTAAAAAAGCAGCAATCTGTTCTTCGTTTTCTTCTTTATTTAAAGTGCAAGTGGAATACAGATAAAACCCGCCCGGCTTTAAAAGGCTCCAACTTGCCTCTAAAATTTCTTTTTGGAGTAAAACGAGCCCTTTTAAAACTTCATTATCCAAACGATATTTAAGATCGGCTTTATGGGAAATAACTCCCAGCCCCGAACAAGGCACATCGGCTAAAACCTTATCAAATGAAGCTTTAGAAAACATATCTCCGGCATTTCTTGCATCAAGAAGTTGTGTTTTAATATTAGTAATGCCGAGCATTTTAAAACCATTTTCCATTAATTTTAGTTTATGAGGATGGATATCACAAGCTATTATTTCACCATTATTCTTCATTAAAGCGGCCAGATGAGCAGCTTTTCCACCGGGAGCAGCACAAAGGTCAATAATCCGATCCTCGGAAGAAGGGGAAAGAATTTCCGAAACAAATTGTGCGGAAAGGTCCTGGATGGTTATTTTCCCATGGTAAAACAATTTTGTTTTTTGAACCGGTCCATATGTTTTAAGAGCATAAGGGAGGATGGTATCCTGGTATTTTATTCCTTCTTGGTCAAGCATTTTGATAACTTCTTCTTTTTTTGCCTTGAGAGAGTTAATCCT
>CALEGD010000126.1 GCA_937877075.1 uncultured Acholeplasmatales bacterium | reverse complement strand
ACTAATAAAACATCAACGATTTCCGGACAAATGTTTCTACTGTCGCAAATTAAAGGTTATTTCATTTTTTAATAATTTACTTGAATAATATTTTTGAAAAGAAAGAGAATTTTATGGTATAATAAAATTAAGGATTTGGTGATAAAATGAAGAAATATTTAGAGATCAACCCAGAAATTAAAGCCGCCCTTGAAGAAGGTCGTCCGATTGTTGCTTTAGAATCAACTATTATCTCCCATGGAATGCCCTATCCTAAAAATGTAGAAACGGCGAAGAATGTAGAAGAGATAATCCGAAAAGAAGGAGCGATTCCGGCAACGATTGCTATTATTAAAGGGCGTTTAAAAGTCGGTTGTAATGAAGAAGATATTGATTACTTAGGCCGGGAGGGAATAAAAATTTCTAAAGCTTCTAGGCGTGACATCCCTTATCTTCTCAGTAAAAACTTAAGCGGAGCGACAACGGTTGCAGCTACGGCTTTAATAGCAGATATGGCTGGGATTAGAATCTTTGCGACTGGGGGAATCGGTGGGGTCCATCGCGGTGCCGAAGAAAGTTTTGATATTTCGACCGATCTTGAAGAATTAGCAAAAAGTAAGGTCGCAGTAGTTTGTGCTGGTGCCAAAGCTATTCTTGATCTCGGAAAAACATTGGAAGTTCTTGAAACCAAGGGTGTCGAAGTTATCGGATACCAAACTTCGATTCTGCCGGCCTTTTATTCTCGAGAAAGTGACTTTTCGGTTAACCATCGCCTCGATACACCCGAAGAAATCGCCGCCTTAATTAAAGCCAAATTGGAATTGGGGCTTGACGGAGGCGTCTTAATCACGAATCCGATTCCAAAAGATTATTCCCTCAACCGGGAGAATATAGATCAGGCTATTGAGGATGCCTTAAAAGAAATGAATGAATTAAGAATCACCGGCAATAAAACTACCCCTTATCTCTTAGCAAAGATAAAGGATATTACCAGAGGAAGCAGTTTAGAAGCAAATATTGCTCTTGTTTATAATAATGCCTTGCTAGCAGCTAAAATTTCTAAAGCACTAAAAAGTATCTAAAGCAAGAAAAATCTTGCTTTTTTAAATGAAAAGAAAAGGCAAAATGCCTTTTCAATTTTTTTAATAGATATCCCCAGGAAGCCGTTATTATTTTTGTGAAACCACGAAGTTCACAGGGTGGATGTCTCTTCTTTGCATATTATCGGGATTCTTATTCAAAAATAAGCCTTCTACACCAAATATGCCTCGACTTCCGATATTTTTTTGTTCGGTTCGCATATGATAAAAACGCGAACTTCCCAGGTAAATCTATTATAAAATATTCTAGTTTTAATGTCAATAGTCAGATTTTTCCTCTAAAATAAGGAAATGAACTATTGTTTTCTACTGATTCTATTATAAACTATGCATAAGTTTTTGTCAATAGACCACTATTTCCTAATTATAGTAATTTTTTATTTCTCTTTTAAAATCATTGCGTAAACGATATAAGGCATATAAATTAACACAACCAAGCAAAATCATTCCTTGGTCAACAAAACCAAATAATGCTTTTGTGGAAAAGTTAACTCCGATCATAATGCCTAATAGGAAAAAAGCCTTATAGATTAAAATATAAAACTTTTTTCTTTTATTTTTAGATATCATAAAGAGTAAATTGCTTTCCCCAAGATAAAATTGACTGACAACAGTCGCAATTGCAAAAGAAAGCATAAAAAACAATGCCAGATAGATTCCAAAGCCACCAAGAATTCTTTCAAAAATATAGAGGATTAAGTCGACTCCTTTATAGGAATTAAGATCAAATTGATAGATTAGAATCACAAATCCGGTCAGACTACATATAATTATCGTATCTGTAAAAGCCCCAATCACTTGTACAAAACCCTGAGCTAAAGGTTTCTTAATATCTGCCATTGCGGAAATAGAAGGTGCGGTTCCGAGTCCGGTTTCATTGGAAAAAAGGGAGCGTTTAAAACCGATTATTAAACAGGAAGCTGCAGATCCCGAAGCAAGGGCTTTGGAACTAAAGGCTTCTTTCATAATCAAGCCAAGAACAGAAGGGAAAAACTTGATATTCACCAAAATTATCGTAACTGCAACTATAATATAACCGATGCTCATAATCGGTACTATATGTTCACAGAAACGGACAATTCTCTTTGTTCCCTTAAAAATCACAAAATAAGTAAAAAGAAAGAGTAGGGCCAGAATTATTACTTTTTCCAGTCCAAAAACGATGTTTAAAGATTCACTCACGGTATTAATTTGTAAAGGTTGAAAAAATATTGTAT
Organism: uncultured Acholeplasmatales bacterium; assembly: GCA_937877075.1. Lineage (GTDB taxonomy): Bacteria > Bacillota_I > Bacilli_A > ML615J-28 > CAG-698 > DTU067. The sequence goes on along the minus strand of CALEGD010000126.1, from coordinate 49,125 downwards.
TAGTCAACAAAAAGAAAATAGAAAATAAAGCGGAAAGAAAACGATTATTGAAACCATAACGGATATAAAAACTTGCTCCGCCACGATTTTCACCGTTGATTTTAACTTTATACACTTGTGCTAAGGTATTTTCAATTAAGGAAAAAATTGAAGAAAAAACGGTAAAGACCCACATCCAAAAAAGTGAACCGGGGCCTCCGTAAATCAAAGCCGTTGAAATACCGACAATATTACCGGTGCCGATATGTGCAGCAAGTGAAACCAAAAAGGTACTGTAAGAAGACTTGTTCTTATCGTCAACAAGTATTCTTTTTGTTTCCCTTAATGCCCTAAATTGGATGAAACCAAATCTTATGGTTGTCAGAAAAGCCAAAATAAAAAAAATTATAACAATTATATTAACTACCACATCAAACACCAGTAAAGTATATTCATCATCAAAGACGGAATATGATAATTAATATCTTTAAAAGATTTTTAAATGGATTTTCTATAATATGTTATAATAATTACGATTACAAAGGTGATACTATGGACTTTAAGAATAAACAACATCGTTATTATGCACTCGACTATTATCTGAAAGAAAAATACGGAAAGAAAGTTTTTAAAATTGCTTTAAACGGTAATTTTACCTGTCCGAACCGCGACGGAAATATTAGCACTAGAGGCTGTCTTTTCTGTAGCGAAACAGGAAGTGGAGACTTTGCCGGCAATAGATTCGAACCCCTAGAAAAACAATTTGAGACTATTAAAACAATAATGGAATCAAAATGGCAGAACGGTCTTTACATAATCTACTTTCAAGCCAATACAAATACCTATGCACCCTTAGATTATCTTAAAGACCTCTTTGAGAAAGCAATAAAACTTGACCCGAAAATTGTTGCAATCAGCATTGCAACCAGATGCGATGCCTTAAACGAAGAGATTCTCGAATATCTTGAAGAATTAAATCAAAGGATTCCCGTTTGGGTTGAACTTGGTCTCCAAACCATTCATTCCAAAACTATGCGCTTCCTTAATCTAGGTTATGATGAATTAACCTTTGAGAAAGCTGTTTATTCTCTATCCGAAAGAAAAATTGAGGTCATCGCTCATATTATCAACGGTCTTCCCGGAGAAGATAAAGAAATGATGCTTGATACAATTGGTTTCCTAAACAAATTACCTATAAAGGGTCTTAAAATTCATTCTCTTTTTATCTCAAAAAATACTATTCTCGGAAAAATATATCAAAAGGAACCATTTCCGATTCTTTCACTTGAAGAATATGTAGATATTGTTACGGAACAACTTGCTTTTTTAAGAGAGGATATTATCATTCACCGAATTAATGGCGATGCACCCAGAGATGATTTGATTGCACCGCTATGGAGTCTAAAGAAACTGGTCATAATGAACGAAATCGACAAAAGAATGAAGGCTTTATCCTTTTATCAAGGATGCAAATACACAGACAAAGAACAAAGGGATATAAATTTAACTCTTATAAAACAAAAGTAGTTTTAGACTACCTTTAATCTTATTGGCGTGTTCACGCCACTAGACTGTAAAGACAAAACTAATGTCTTATCCAGCTTGCTTTTTTTTAATATGTTTAGGGCTCCATTTACATCGCGTTGATAATATTTCCATTTGCAGTTTTATATAAACCTCCATCCTTAGATATATTATACTAAAAATAAGTAGATAAGCATCTAGTCAGAGGTTGAATAATTACTTTAATTTAATCAACTTTAATAACAATTCATTGGACAGTTTTATAAAAAGGATTTTGCTAGTAATTAAAAAGAAGCATTTCAGGCCAATCTGAAATGCTTTTTAATTTCTTCTTTCTTATCAAGTTTTTCCCAAGGAAGATCAAGATCAGACCGTCCAAAGTGACCATAAGATGCCACTTGCTTATAAATTGGACGACGAAGACCAAGATATTCGTTAATATCTTTTGGAGTAAGCGGAAAGATTTCCTTTATTCCTTGAATTATCTCTGCTTCAGAAAAACGAGATGTATTATAAGTATTGATCATAATTGAAGTCGGTTCGCTTATGCCGATAACATAACTTAGTCCGACTTCAAGTTTTTCACTAACTCCGGCCGCTACCAGATTCTTGGCGATATATCTGGCCATATAGGAAGCGGAACGGTCAACCTTTGAAGGATCCTTACCGCTAAAGGCTCCGCCGCCATGACGGGCATAACCACCATATGTGTCAACAATAATCTTCCTTCCGGTTAATCCGGAGTCCCCCTTAGGGCCGCCGAGGACGAATCTTCCGGTGGGATTAATAAAAATTTTCGTTTCTTCATCAAGAAGTTCAGCCGGTAACGCCTTAAATATAACCTCTTCACGAATAAATTGATGAAGTTCTTCTTTTAAGACAGATTCATTATGTTGGGTAGAGATTACTACACTGTCGATGCGTTTTGGTTTGTCGTCTTCATATTCGACGGTAATTTGACTTTTACCATCCGGTCTGAGGAAATCCACTAAACCCTGTTTTCTGACCAAAGCTAGTCGACGGACTAATTTATGGGAAAAACTTATCGGCATCGGCATTAATTCGGGGGTTTCGTTACAGGCAAATCCAAACATCAATCCCTGGTCGCCGGCACCTTCACCATCACCTACACCCATGGCAATATCCGGTGATTGTTCATCAAGAGAGACAAGAACCGCTAAGTTTTCCGCATCAAAACCAATCTTCCCACGATTATAACCGATTTCTTGAACGGTATCGCGAACAATTTTTTGAATATCAATATAGGTTGTAGTGGTTATTTCTCCCATTACAAAAACCAGTCCGGTCGTAGCCATGACTTCACAAGCGACACGTGCATTGGGATCATCTTTTAAAATTGCATCCAGAATTGCATCGGCGATTTGATCGCACACTTTATCAGGATGCCCTTCGGTTACCGATTCCGATGTAAAGAACTTTTTCAATTTTTCACCTCATAATATTACTTTAAATTATCATACTTCTGCTGGGACTTCCATTAGAATTTTCCTGAAAAGTATCTCTCAAAGAGAGATACTTGTTTATTTTCCGGAAATTGGCAGACCTTTAAATCTGATTGACGGAGCTCCGATACCATTCGGACCAATCTTTAAATCATTTCCGATTTCTTCAATTTGATTCATTGCCTGAATAAAATTACCGGAAACAACAATTAAAGTTACCGGACGATCGATCTTTCCGTCCTTAATCAAAAAACCTGAAGATTGAGCACTGAAATCACCGGTAATCGGATTAGCTCCGGCATGTAATCCGGCAAGATCCGTAATTAGGATACCCTCATCGATATCTTTTATCAATTCATTGACAGTTAAATTTCCTGGTTTAAGATAAAGGTTTACACCTCTGACACCGACAGACCCACCGGCACGGAAGCCGTTACCAGTAGAATTTGTCTTAAAGTATCTTGCGGTTTTTAAATTATGCATAAAAGTCTTAAAGACTCCCTCTTTTACAACATCCTTATGATAACAGGCAACCCCTTCATCATCAAAAGGTTCGTTATGAACGGACTCAGGATAAACCGGCTCATCAATTACAGAAATTTTTTCGCTAAAAACCATTTCGCCTTCTTTTCCAAGCAGCGGAGTTAATTTCTTAACAGCAGCTTCTCCGGAAAAGAATGAGGTAAAGACTTCAAAGAGATCAGTCATCGCTTCATTTTCAATCACGACCGGATATACTTTGGATGGCAGAGCATCGGCATTAAGCTTTTTAATGGCTTTCTTCGCAACCCTCCGAGCAATAAGGATCGGATCTAAATCCGTGTAATTTAGTCTAAGTTCAACTTCAAAAGCAGATTGAGTTTGTTCGTTCTCTTTTGCGACCGCTTGGGCAACAACATAAGCAAACTCTTTGCTTCTATCTAAATTCAAACCCTTGGAATTTATAATTTGCTTTGTTTCAATTATTTCTTGATAACCACAATAAGGTACAAGAATAATTCTCTCATCATAAGCCTTAACTTCCTTTTCTAAATCAAGTAGTAAGGAAACCTTATCCGCAAGGCTGATTTTGGAAAAACCGCCATCGACAGATTCATAACGCGGATATTCTTTACTTCCTTCAAAAATTTCAAATTCTTCATTCGTCGTCAGGCTTAAAGCATTTTCCTTTAAAGTATCAAGAATTTGAGTTAAATCTTCATTTTGGTTGGATGTAGAAAGATAAGCCATTTTACCGTTATAAATAGCACGAATAGAAATCGAAACCGAATCATGAGAATGGTTTTTATCAATTTCACCGTTGAAGACTGAAATATTGGTTGCGGTTGAGGAATTTACAAAAACTTCAATATCGCTAAATCCCCAATCTTTGGCCATTTCAATTAATTTGTTATAATCCATATTAACCTCTTCCTCCAACTGTCATATTTTGAACCCGTATTGTTGGTTGACCGACATCGGTCGGAATCGAACCGCTAGCGGAACCACACATTCCATGTTCGAAAGCAAGGTTATCGGCAATCATATCGATGTTTTTCAAAACTTCAGCACCGCTGCCGACTAAGGTTGCACCGCGAACAGGTTTGGTAATTTTACCGTCTTCAATCATATAACCTTCATTGACAGCAAAATTAAACTCACCGGTACTAGGATTAACGCTTCCTCCGCCCATGACCTTTGCAAATAAACCAAATTTCGTATTGGCAATAATGTCCTCGAATTTATCTTTTCCCGGAGCAAAGAATGTATTCGTCATTCTTGAAGTCGGAGAGTATTTATAACTTTGACGACGGGAACTTCCGGTTACCGGATGATTCATTTTTAAGCTGTTCCGGTAATCAACTAAATAACTCTTTAAAATTCCGTTTTCAATTAAAACATTGCGTTTTGTTGGTTCACCTTCATCATCAACATTTAAGCTTCCCCAAGCATTAGTAATTGTTCCATCGTCAATTGCAGTAACGATATCGGCGGCAATCTTTTCACCAAGTTTATTGCAGAAGACTGATGATCCCTTTGCAACGCTGGTAGCTTCTAGTGAATGGACACAAGCTTCATGAAGGAGGACGCCTCCAAAACCATTATGAACAACTACTGTCATTTTACCGCCGACCATTTCATCGGCATGAAGCATGATGATTGCGGCATCGGCCGTTTCACGGGCCAGGGTTTCAAGATCATGTTTATCGATACATTCATAACCGGCATGACCACCAATTCTTCTTCCCGCAGTTTGAGTTGATTTTCCGTCACCAGCAACAACCGAGACTCTTAAAAAACTATGGCAACGTCTGTCTTTTAGATAACGACCTTTGCTATTGGCAATAATTACCTCTTGGTCTTCATCCATGACAGCGCTGATAATCTGAGTTATTTCCGATGAATAACCCTTTAAGGCATCATCTATTCTCGTCATATAGTAGATTTTTTCCGAATTTGTTACGTCTTTGGGAGATCTTTCAATCGGATTATTATCTTCAACTTCCGACTCGGTAAGTAATACTTCGGAAATCTGTGCCTCTTCGGTGAAACTTCCGGCGAGTTTTTTCGAAAGCGCCAATAAGCTTTCCCGACTAAAATCATTGGTATAACCGTTTACTTCATAAAATCCTTTTAATATTCTAATTGAAACTCCATAAGTATGGTTGCTAGTTACTTTCGTTACCATTCCGCTTGTCATTTCATAATTATTGCTATAAGTAGACTCCGCAAATAACTCAGCGAAATCGCCGCCGGTTTTTAAAGCGGCTTCTAAAACTTCCTGACAAACAAGTTTATCAATCATATTCTCACTTCCTTTGTTTTATAATTATACTAAAGATTCATTTTATTTACAAGCAAAATTCACATTTTAACTTCCTATTCTCTTAATATATTAATCGTTTTCTTTATAATTCCGTTAAAATTAATAGACTTCCGATATCGAAACTTAAATTTGGTTATAGGAAAAAGAAAATTATCACATAATAATTAAAAAAGGAGGAATCTTTATTAATCGCAATTCATATTGGGAAGATACTTATCCCATCAGCTTTGATAAATTAAATAAAGACATAGAATGTGACTTATTAATCATCGGTGCCGGTATATCCGGACTCTCTGCCGCTTATGAAGCACTTTCTTTTTCAAATAATATTGTAATTGTTGAGGAAAACAAAATCTACCAAGGTTCAACTGCCTCTACAACTGCCAAAATCACCTATCAACATGGTTATATTTATGATGATTTGATTAAAAAGTTCGGACATGACGGAGCTAGAAAATATTATGAATTTAATAAACGTGGTTTGAAAAGAATCGAAGAAATTGTTAAGAAGGAAAACATCGACTGTGATTTTCAAAAAGTCAATAATTATCTTTTTGCTTTCAAAGAATCGGAAGAAGAGAATGTAGAAGCGGAAGCAAAAGCTTATATGGAAATTGGAATTCATGGAGAAATTGTGAAGATAGATAGCCGTATTTCTCCATACAAGGCCTTAAAAATAACTAATCAAGCAAATTTCAATCCGGCAAAATACCTAAAAGGTATTACCGATAAACTTCTTGAAAATAATGTAAAGATCTATGAGAATACAAGAATAATTGATATTTTTGAAAAAAACGGTGCCGTGGCAATTAGCAGTGAAAGAAAGAGAATCAAAGCCAAAAGAGCAATAATCGCCTCACATTATCCGATATACAAAGGCTTCAATTTTTATTTTATGAAAATGATTCCTCAAATATCCTACTCGATCCTCAGCGGACCGACGGATATTGAAATCGAGGATGCCAATTATATCAACACCATCAGTAATCCGGCAATCGCCCTACGCTTTATTAAAGGTGAGGAAGGAAGATTGCTTAATATCAGCGGCGCTTCCCATGATGCAAAAGCTTTTAAACCTAATCTTGAACAAATAGAACTTCTCAAGGATTATGGAAGAAAAAACTTCGGAATTAAAGATTTCCCATATGCCTGGTGTACTCAAGATTATTCCACAACCGATTATGTTCCCTTAATCGGTAGAGTTTCCAAGACCATCCATATTATGGCCTCCTATAATAAATGGGGAATGACAACCTCGGTTGCGGCTGCACTACTCATCAAAGATTTAATGACTACCAATTTTTCAGAATTTGCACAGTTTTTTCGTCCGGAAAGGGTGAAGCTGACCAAAAAGCTCTTCACCTATAATCTTGGCATGATCAAAACCCTCTTAAAAACCCGATGTGTACCAAGACAAAGCCTCCTTAAACTTCCGCCTGACAGCGGAAAGGTGGTAAAGGTAGGAAACAAAAGGGTCGGTATATACAAAGATAAAGAAAATAAACTTTACTTGGTTGATGTAACTTGTCCGCATATGCGTTGCGGACTTAGATTTAATCAATTGGAGAAAACCTATGATTGTAATTGTCATGGCTCGAGATTCGATTATACCGGTAAGCTTCTCGACGGTCCCTCACGTCGCGATCTTTATAAAATAGAAATCGACGGCATTAAAAACCATCTAACAAATCCTTCAAATGAATAAATGCCTTCAATCATAAACGGTCATTGATAATTGAATGACCGTTTTTTCTTTATGTATTCTTAACAGCGATTTTTCTATTCAATAACTCTGACATCAAAAACATCAATAAGGCAAAAATTATTAAATAAAGGGGATAGAGTCCGATATTTATTTTTCCGGCAATCAACCCAAAGAGCGGCGGCATAAATGTGCTGCCGAGATAAGCACTAGCCATTTGGATTCCGATAATGGCTTGTGAGTTCTCTTTTCCAAAATTAGAGGGAGTCGCATGAATGATTGAAGGATAAACAGGAGCACAGCCGAGGCCAACAATCACTAATCCGATTAAAGCAAGTTCGTTAATATTAAAGGGCAAGCCGATTAAAATCACTCCGAAAATAATTATCATTATCCCAAAGCGTATCAATTGCTTATCTTTAATTTTATCGGCCAAAAATCCGTTAAGGAAGCGTCCGAAGGTTATTCCGAGATAAAATAATGATGCAAACATTGCCGCAGTTTCTAAATCAATGCCTCTGAACTTAACAAGATAACTGCTTGCCCACAAACCGGTTGTTGTTTCAAGAGCACAATAACCGAAAAATGTAAAAAGAACTAATTTAACACCTCTGATTTTTAATGCCTTATGAAGAGTAAGAGTCGCAGTTTCATTTTCATTACTCTTCTCAACCCTATTATTTCTTTTCCAAAGCGGAAGACTAATAAAGAGAGTCGCGGTCAGAACAATTTGAATTAAGGCAACTAAAAAATAACCTCGATTCCAGCCATATCCTCCTGTCAAGCAAAGGCCCATAATATAGGGACTTATAGCCGCCCCGACTCCCCAAAAACAATGAAGCCAACTCATATGCCGGGAAGCATAGTGAAGGGCAACATAATTATTTAAAGCTGCATCAACCGCACCGGCACCGAGTCCATATGGGATTGCCATAAGACAAATTAGAATAAAAGAATCGGAGATAGAAAATCCCCATAAGGCAATTGCTGTCATTAAAACAGAGATTGAAGTTACTAGACCCGCTCCAAGTCTCCTTGTCAACTTATCTGATAAAAGACTGGAAATTATAGTTCCGCCAGCAATGATCATACTGACAATTCCGGCATAAGAAATTGGGACATTAAACTGCCCATGCATTACCGGCCAAGCAGATCCGAGTAGGGAATCAGGAAGTCCTAGACTGATAAAAGCAAGGTATATAATTATTAATAAAAATGAATACACATTTTTCTCCTAGAAATAAATTATCTGTCCATTACATCTTAAAACTGCCTAAAGAAGGCAGTTTTCTTAATCAAGCCAGGCTTTTGCCTGATACAATCGTTCTAAAGTTTTTGTTTTACCGAGAATATCAGCAATTTCCACTGAACCGCCGGGAGTCACACTATGTCCACTTAAAGCAATTCTTAAAACAGTATAGACAACAGCCGGTTTTAATTCCAACTTAGAAGCAATATTTATAATTGTCTGATGAAGTCCTTCTTCCGTCCAACCTTGAAGTGTTTCAAAAGCATTTATGCTTTCTTCAATCACAAGTTTTGCTTTTTCGGAATTAATTTTGTACTTTTTATTTTCATACAATTCCTTTGGAATTGGATTAAACTCGGTTATAAAATTCACCTTTTCCGGTATCTCACTAAATATCTCAATGCGGGTTTGAAGGATTTTCCCGAATTTCTGGTAATCATATAAACCTTTGATTTTTGATTTCTCAAAATATGGTAGTGCATATTCCATAAATTCCTCAAAAGGAAGTTCCTTGATATATTCACCGTTTAACCATTTCATTTTGTTTTCATCAAAAATGCTTGGAGAATGAGTTAAACCGGAAATTGAGAATTTTTCAATCATTTCTTCAAGAGTAAATTTCTCCTGTGTACCTTTAGGACTCCAACCCAGTAAAGCAATATAATTGATAATTGCTTGACTTAAATAACCTTTCTCTAAAAAGTCATCAAAATTAGCATCTCCGTGACGTTTAGAAAGTTTCCGAGTTTCATCCTTCATTATCGGAGTCAAATGCATATACTCCGGGATTTCCCAACCAAATGCCTGATATAACAAATTATATTTCGGAGTACTGCTTAAATACTCATTACCTCTGATGACATGTGATATCTGCATTAAATGGTCATCAATGACATTTGCGAAGTTATAGGTCGGCATACCGTCAGATTTAATTAAAACATGATCTTCCAGTTCATCATTATTGATACTGATATGGCCAAAGACCAAATCATCAAATTCACTGACGCCGCTAGTTGGCATATTTTGACGAACCACATAAGAATCGCCTCTGTTTAGACGCAAAGCAATTTCATCCTTGGACAGATGCAGACAATGTTTGTCATAACGGGAAATACCTTTTTCGTCTTTAATCCCGGCAAGGCGCTCTTTATCACAAAAACAGTAATAAGCCACTCCTTTTTCAATCAATTCTTGAGCATATTTTAGATAGATTTCTTTGCGTTCACTTTGGACATAGGGTCCGTAATTACCGCCTTCATTCGGTCCCTCATCAATGGTAATTCCCGCAGTTTTGAGAGTATTATAAATTACCTCAACAGCTCCTGGAACATATCTTTCCAAATCTGTATCTTCTATTCGAAGAATAAAATCGCCTTTGTTTTGTCTTGTGAAAAGAAAAGCATAAAGTGCGGATCTTAAATTCCCGACATGCATAAATCCCGTCGGACTGGGTGCAAAACGTGTTCTAATCCTTGCCATCTTGTAACCTCTTTTTCTTATTATTATGAAAAAGTGCCTTTACGACACTTTTGTTGTCTTAATGACTTTAACTTTCTTAACTAATTTAGAAAGAACAGAATTTCGATCCTTAAGTAGTTCACTAACATTGCCGTATTCCAAAACTCGTTCATTTTCGATAATCAAAACTTTATCGCAATTAACAATATTATAAGTTTTATTGCTCATCAAGATTATCATCTTATTTTTTAGTTTAAAGATTTCTTTAAGGATAGCTTCTTCGCTACGGACATCAAAACCATCGGTTGCCTCATTTAAAACAAAAATCTTAGAATCCCTATAAAAAGCATTCGCAAAGGTAATTCGATGAACCATTTCTTCAGTTAACTCTAAATCATCATTAATTACCGTTTGGTCCTTATTATCAAAATTATTTAAATAATCTTTAAGACCACTTCGGTTTAAGGCATCATTGTATTTATACTCGTCAAATGCCAATGGATAGGAAATATTATTTTCGATTGTATCTTCGAAGAGTGACTTTTTCTGAGGAATTCCGGTGACGATATCACGCAAATAAAAGGTATTTAGTTTATTTATATCGCAGTTATTGATTGATATATGGCCTTCTTTAGGACGAATGATTTTAGTCATCAAACTAAAAATTAAATCGGAACTATAATCATCCAAAGCAATAATACCAAGCTTTTCGCCGCTTTTAATTTCAAAATTTAAAGATTCAAGATTCCCACTAAAACCGTAGTAAGAAACATTCTCAAATTTAAGACTATTGACTGCTTCTAAACTATTAATCGGTTCGGCTCGAATTTCGCTTCGAAGCGATAATAATTCTTCTATTGAAGAAAGTTCAAAAGCTATATGTTTAAAACCGATATAAGGGGTCATTAACTTTCTAAAAGCATTAAAAACAAAAGGAATTAAAACAATGAAAGCAACAATTGTTCCGGGAATAGCTGTCCCTCTTGTTGAGAGATAACCTCCGATTCCAAGAATCAAAGCAATGACACCGCCGATATATAGACCGAAAATCTTATCATAATTGATGTCTTGCAGTCCTTCAATTCTTTTCTTAAGTTGGATATATCTTTCACTGTTTTTTTGGAAATTTTCTTCTTCCAACAAAACTCCGTTTTTTAGCTTGATGCTATTGATTTTCTCGAAGTTCTCCGCAACCCTTTGGCGGTTATTTTCTATCTCAAGTTTAGCTTTCTGACAAAGACGATTAGAGAATTTTCCAAAAGTTTTCAGAATCATATAAAAAACCGGAAGTGTTACATAAGTGATTAAACCCAAGGCCGGATTCATAACCATCATGGTAATAAAAACACCGATTAAGAAAATCAGGTGATTAAAAAATTTAACCCATGATCCTCCGATATATTCTTCTCCGATTTTCTCACAATCACCGGAAAGTTTACGCACGATTTCTTTATTATCTATTTTTCCAAATTCTCCAAGTTCAGCCCTCATTCCGGAAGAATAAGCGGCATTACTTAATTCCGTACTGACATAGGTTCCAAGAGAGACAGCTTTATTCTTAATCAAAGCTTTCATTCCAAACCAAGTTAATAGGGTAAAGACAAAAGTTGTAACCCAAAAAGCTAAACGTGGGTTTTCGGTAAACGGTGTAACCAAAACATTATCTACTAGTTTCCGAATAACAAGAATGGCAAACATTTCACAGGCTACCGTAAACATCATGGAAAAGACCAAGAAAATGATTGTTGAAACCTTATTGGCTAAGGCTTGAGTGATTATATCTTTTACTTTCATAATGGAATTTTCCTTCCCAATTTATATTAATAATAATACACTAAAATCTGAAATTTGTCAAAGAAAAGCAGTTATAAACAAACCTATTAAACTTTAACTTCAGTGGCTATTTACGTAAATTCACATTTTTATTTTGGTTTCTAACATATTTACTTAATAATATTATTATATCATTTCTCAAAAAAAAGTACAAATAAAAGAACTTACGACAATTTAAATTGCATTTAGACAAGCTTTGGGGTATAATATTTTTGAGGTGTTTTTATGAGAATAGCCGTTTATCCCGGTTCCTTCGATCCGGTTTCCAATGGTCATTTGGATATTATCAGAAGAGCAGCAAAAATATTCGACCAAGTTTATGTCTTAATTTCGATTAATCCGCAAAAGAAATATGTTTTTACAACTGAGGAAAGAAAAGAATTGCTTCTTGAAGCAACAAAAGACATTAAGAATGTCCAGGTAGAAGTTTATCAAGGATTGGTTTTAGAATTTGCAAAGTCAAAAGGAGCTTCAGTCATCATCCGTGGTATCAGAAATGTTCTCGATTACCAAAATGAAATAACATTATTTCAGTTTAATTATTCCATTGATGATAGCATAGATACCTTTATACTATTCCCCTCAACAAACAATCTATTTCTATCTTCAACCGGAATTAAAGAATTGGTTATGTTTAATAAAGATATTTCCAAATTTGTTCCGGAACATCTTTCCGAAAGGATTTCAAGGGTCATTATGGAGAGATTTAAAAAGCCGGAAGCAAAGTAATAATCTATCAAAATTCATAATCGTTATTTGCGATTATGTTTTTATTTTAAAACAAAAGATCGGAAATATTATTTACCGGTCTAATTTTTTTATTTATCTGATTTTTCTTACTTTTGCTAATCCACCTAAAGAAGTCTCCCGATAATTTGGATTTATATCCTTGCCGGTTTCCTTTAAGGAAATAATGACGGTGTCTAAATCAATAAAATGTTCTCCGTCAGTAAGTAGTGCAAAATTACAAGAGTCAATTGCCCTTCGAGCCGAAAGGGCATTCCTTTCTATGCAAGGAATTTGTACATAGCCCATTACCGGATCACAGGTCATACCGAGATGATGTTCCAAAGCAATTTCGGCGGCATATTCGATTTGTTTAGATGTTCCTCCCTTAAGATATGCCAGTGCCGCAGATGCCATACTGCAGGCCGTTCCAATCTCACCTTGACAGCCAACTTCCGCTCCTGATATTGAAGCATTATGTTTTACAAGATTGCCGATTAAACCCCCAACTAGGAGGGCTTTGGTTAAACAATCTTTTCCGATATTTTCAAAAATATGGTAAGCATAAAGAACTCCGGGTAAAACCCCGCTCGACCCACAAGTCGGAGCAGTGACTATGACATTTCCGGAAGCATTTTCTTCCGAAACAGCGAGGGTCGCAGCAAAAACCAAACTATTTAAATCCTTTTTAAGAAGATGTTTTTGATATATCTCAGGTGCTCTTCGCTTTAGTTTTAAAGGTCCAGGTAAACTACCTTCTGTCTTAAGACCCCTCTTTACAGACGCAAACATGGTATCGATGATTAAACGGGAATAAGTTAGAATATCCTGAGGTTCGGATTCTAATACATAGTCCAAGAAAGAAATACCCCTTTCTTCTACATAATTCAGAATTTCATTCATCGTATTATATTGATAGTAATTTACTTCTTCCTGACGTTCTTCATTTAATTCTTTTAAAACACCACCTCCAACAGAAAATACTAACCATTCATCGATAATTTCATCATTAAGAAAGGCCTTAAATTTCATCCCGTTAGGATGATAATCAAAAAATAATTCCGGATGAAAAATAATCTCGGTTCGTTCTTCTCCAAGAACTTCCTTAATAACCCAATCCGTCAAATGACCTTTTCCCGTCAAAGCTAATGAACCATACAGTTCAACAACAAATTTTTCCGAATTCTCATTTCTTTTAAGAAAGATCGAGGCTGCCTTTTGCGGTCCCATCGTATGAGAACTCGAAGGACCATTTCCAATTTTAAAAAGTTCTTTTAAGGTATCCATGTTTCACCTCTTTATTATATTATACCACAGCGCAAATATTTAAAAAAGAAAAACCAAAATGCGGTGAATAATTTGTTCGAAAACACATAAATTGTCTTAGGGTGATAATATGAAATTAATCGGCATTCCCGCTAGAGTAATGAATACCGGTGGTATCAAGGAATACATAAATCAAAATTATCTTGATGAATTACAGAAATACCGCTTGTTTCCGCTTCTTCTTACAACAAAAAATATCAACCAAATAAATCTCTTAACTCTATGTAATGGCTTTCTAATCCCGGGAGGAGACGATATTGATCCTTCTTATTTTAATGAGGTAAATGCGGGAAAATCTTTAGATATCAATCTTGAGGTCGACGAACTTGACAAAATTATTATCAATTGGGCAGTAAAAGAAAAAAAGCCCCTTTTGGGGATTTGTCGGGGAATTCAGGCCATTAATGTTTTTATGGGCGGAAGTATTTACCAAGATATCGGAAAAAGCCATCAACATATCATCAGTAATCATAAAGTTAAAACCTATCCAAATCGTCTCTTAAACTTTAAGAAGCTGATTGATGTAAACAGTTATCATCACCAAGCAATTAATGTTCTTTCAAATGGCTTTAAGGTTATCGCTAAACATGTTGACGGTACAATTGAAGCGATAATTCATGATAGTCTGCCGATTCTCGGTATTCAATGGCATCCGGAACTTCTGCCGGAATCAAAAGAAACAAGGATTATTTTTGATGCTTTCTTAAAATTAATTAATTTGAAAAACTCCTGACCGATGTCAGGAGTTCATTGTTTTGGAATAAGTTAAAGTAGAGTTTGGTTTTTAGTAACCCTCTGGATGTTTTTTATGAAAAGACCAAGCATCACGGATTATCTCTTTAATTCCGAATTTTGGTTTCCACCCGAGAACACGACCAATTTTTTCACTTGAAGCAATTAATTTGGCCGGATCCCCCGCTCTTCTCGGACCGATCTCTTGTTTGATATTAATGCCGGTAACGGCTCTTGCAGCTTCAATTATTTCAAGAACCGAATAACCGTCCTCGCTTCCGAGATTAAAAATCTCACTTATGTTTCCGGAAGACAAATAATTCAAGGCACGAATATGAGCATCAATTAAATCGATTACATGAATATAGTCTCGGACGCAAGTTCCGTCCGCGGTATTATAATCATTTCCATAAACAGTAATATGATCGCGTTTTCCGAGTGCAGTTTGGAGAACAATCGGAATCAAATGGGTTTCTGGTTGATGATCTTCACCGATTGAACCGTCCGTATAAGCTCCAGCAACATTAAAATAACGAAGACTAACGTATTTAAACCCGTGAGCAATTTCTGCCCATTTCATCATTTTTTCCATCATTAATTTTGTCTCGCCATAAGGGTTGGTTGGGTTTGTTAGATACTCTTCTGTTATTGGCATCTCTTCGTGATCACCATAAACCGCAGCACTTGAAGAAAAGACAATCTTCTTGACATTTGCCTTTGCCATCGCTTGTAATAAGACCATTGTTCCAGAGACATTATTATCAAAATATTCTAATGGTTCTGTCATCGAAACTCCGACCAGTGATTTAGCACAAAAATGAATCACGGCCTCAATCTTTTCCTTTTGAAATAATTCATCAAGGAAAGCCTGATTGCGGATATCTCCGACATAAAGTTTTTCTTTAACCGCTTCCCGATGTCCGGTAGATAAATTATCAACTACAATAACATCATAACCTTGCTCAGTCATAATTTTAACACAATGACTACCGATATATCCGGCCCCGCCGGCTATTAATACCTTCATAAATCTACCTCTCTTCTGTAAAAATTATACCATATTATTTTGATTATGCCAATAAATGAAAACATTATTATTTATATTTAAGAAAAGAGATGAATCATTTGGATTCACCTCTTTGATTTTAGTCTAGAGTCTTCTTGTCCAGTCCGACTACCAAAATACCATGGCCACGGGAAACGCTTGAAAGGTCGGCCTGAACCGCTAAATAATTGGTATAGATATTGGTTCCAAGATCAGAAATACCCGTATCAAGAACTATTGGTCGAATTTCTCCGAAAGGAAGGGCTACGGAGTTGTAAGTCTGCCCAGTAAGTCCGGCCACTTGCAGGAATAAATTCTCACTTATTTGTACAAGATATTTATCTCCATAAGGTACGTCATAATCATACCAGTCGCTTGATTGCAGCATATTAATCTTAACATCAGAATATCCGACTTCGGTGGCGGTGCCATTCTTTGCTGCTTCATCTTGTAACGCCTCCGAGGGACTCAATTGTTCTGACTCCGGAAGAATCAACATGATAAAATTCATCTTTCTGGAAGTTAAGTTTGTATTTGGATCAGTGATAGTCCTTAAGATGCTGGCATCAAGAGCGGAAACACCAGAATTAATTTGAGCTTTCATTTGCATTGCAGCAAGTTCCATACTATGAGCCTTAAACCAAGGTTCTTCGCCTGATACCCAGTTATTAACTTCCACAGTTTGAGTGTCAAAATTAATAGTCGGTTCATATTCTTTCGTGAACTTGGTATCTTCATAATGGATTGCCGCACCACCGCTGGTTTCTAAGATGGCATTTGCGACAGATAAACTTCTTGCACCATAAGAATACATCGAGTTAGCCCAACTATTATATACATGAGTATTGTTTACTATTACCTCAGATTCGGTATTGGACCAAATCGCAATCGTACTGGCGCCGACAACTACATTATCAACCGCTAGTGTTAGATTGTAGTTACTTGCAATCGCAACATAACCACCAGAATTCCTTCCCATTATTTCTAAGGCTTCCTCAATCTTTCCTGCACCTTCGGAATAGTTTACATTCGGAGTCCGCGTATTACCGATAACCGTAAGATTATTGTAAGTAACGCCACCGTAATTAACTCCAATGGGGCTAGTAAGGTCAAGTCCGATATGATTGAATATCGCTATTTGAACATTTCTAACTTTATAACCTGGTACGGTCGAAAGCGGACCTACCTGACCTATGATAGTACCACCGGGAATTTCAATACCGATTTCACCCGGTTCATAATTACAATAAGGTAGTTTACTGCCGTCTATTGCAAAGTAGTTACCGTTAATCACCAAATTATCGGGATTTTCAGAATCGACTGCGGAAATCCTTTGGTAAACATTGCCACTCTTATGTGCAAGATTATTATTATAAAGAGTAATAACATTTCCGGCGTATAAGTTATAAGGATAGGTAATCCCATCATCTGGATCGACATAAGTTTGATTCTGATTTAATTTCGCTTCAATATTCCGGTGGATATTAATACCCTTTACCAGCGTATTGGCATAGGCTTGTTTTAATTCTTCATTTGTAAAGACATTGAGAGAATCATTTGTGGTAATAACGAAAGATTTTTCGGTAATAACACCGGAATCCTTCAATTCTCTTGGAAAATAAGCGTTCTTGATGCCTATTGAAACCCGATAGACTTTTCCACTCTCCCGGAAATAGAAGTATTTTCCGAAACGATAGATTTGCCAATCACCACTTGTGTTATCTCTGATAATTACTTCTTCTTCCACCCCGTCAACAATTTCATAAGCTTTGAAATCGAGGAATGCGGCCGGTAATTCAATTTTCTTACCTCCGGTAGTCTTTATCAACAAATCGAAATAGAAAGCATTGTCATTATCAAAGATATCAGTTTCATCAGCACCAATAATTGCTTTACCAACATAATAAGGTTTAACTTCCTTATCATAATAAAGGGTGTTTTCGATATCTTCGGTTGTATTATTATAATGGGTTAAGTTTTCACCCAATTCATATTGAGAAATATAAGGATAAATTCTACCGAGATATTCAGTTCCGCCTTCACTAGCGGTGAAGGTGAATTCAATCGCTTGATTTTCAGTTGTATAAGAGTTTCCGAAAACCAATGTTCTTTGATTCTTGACCGTAACATACTCTGATCCGGAAAGAATCGTAAAGCTCGAGCTAGGGAATGTAATTTCGGTATTACTGAAGAAATAGTATACTGTCTCGTTATTTTCGGATACTTTATGATAGTATTTTCCCGAAGACTCCAAAACGGCTTCATTTTCCATTTTCTTAACCGTAACTTCAAGACCTATGGCATTAGAGATACTTGCACTAACGGTATTGATTAATTCTCCGTTTTCATAGATTCTAACAACCGGAATTACTTTTACCTGATAGGTGCCGAGATTAGTGAGAGAAATTTTATTGTCAACAGTCGTCTCAAAATATGAAATATTTCCGTTTATATCCTCAAGATAAATTTCATATTCAACTTCAATGGTTTCTGTTTCTTCATCATATAATGAAGAAAGGATTTCATTACTTAAGAAACTCCAGTTTAATCGATTATCACTGGCACTAAAAGTGGATTCAAGACCTTGAAGGCGCCTATAGACAGCTATTAGTTTTGCCGGTGTTCCTTGAATATTAGACGCCGGAGCCATAACAATCGAGCCGTTGAAGGTATATCCTTCACCATGGGTCAAATAAAGTGTTCCTGAACCTAATTTCCAACCGATAAAGGCATAACCGTTCTTTGACGGATGATTCTTCCGATAAGTCTGGCGAATCATAGCAGCATTGATCAGTTCCATACTTACTAGCCCATTCATTTGTTCGAAAGCATCCATATCTGTACCTAAGGAAGCAAGCCAGGTTCCGATTTGGAGAGCCAATTCCTCAGAATAGGAAGTAAATGCACCTTTTGCTGCATAAATATACAAGAAAAGCTCTTCTCCGCTTCCGCCTTGTACAACCTCTTCAATCTTAGTTTTGAGTGTTTGAAGAAGATTGATTTTTATATCCAGTGCCTGAGCAAGACGGGAAAGTTCCGCATCCCCGGCTTGCATTAAAGCCTGGATTGCAGCTTCATTTTGCTCGGTCATTACTCTTTGTAATGCTAGAGCCATCGCTTTAGAAATACCAGTTATTTGAGCGGCATTTTCCATTAAATAAATTTGGAATGTTGGTAAATCTAAAATTCCTTGATTAAGAAGAAGAATATTTTGATTCAGTTCAATCAATTTTTCAACCGAAGTAGGTTCCCCATTTAAAGCCATTGTTAGAGTGATTTCACTATCATAGATAACATCATATACGGTACCGATTAAATCACCATTTTCATTATAGAAGGAAACATCATATGATTTAGCCGTATATTTTGAATATAATGTGATTTCCCCAAAAGATCCGGCAGGTATTCTTGCAATTGGATTACCCTCTCCGTCCTCCCAAGTAAAACTATGTCCAGTTAGTTCGGGAAGTGTTACCAGAACCAAATCTTCATATTCACTATAGGTATATTCGTTAATAAGGGTCAAATCATTAATTAATTCAGAACCATTATAATAGTAGATTCGATAAGAATCTGCTTTAAAGTTTGCATGAAAACTCTTATTACCGGTTGAACCTAGAGGAATAACCGTAATAGCCTCACCCATGAATTCACTATTATCATAATAACCGAGGAAAGTATGTCCGGTTTTTGTCGGAATCGGTAAAATTACTTCATCATTTATGGTATAGGTATTAGGATTTAAAGAAAGCAAATCTGCACCGTCGAAATATTGAATCAAATAGTCAATTTCTTTCCAGTTAGCGATAAGGTTCAGATTTCCGGTTCTTCCGGGGATTATTCTGAAATCCTTAACCGGAACATCCTCGCCTGCAAATGTCCAACCAAGGAAAGTAAAACCGAGTTTGGTCGGATTTGCAATCGAAAAATCACTATTAATATTATATTTTTCAGGTTGGTTTAGTGAAAAGGAACCGCCGTCTAATTGATAAGTAATTGAGTAATCAACTATACCGTAACTGCCGCTAATAGAAATGTTTTCTGCAGGCATTTTATCCGGATGGAGATTCCAGCCCATAAATTGATATCCCTCTTTTGTAGGGTCTTCAAGCTCTATTATTTCTTCTTCAAATTTATAAGATACTTCAAGATATACTACACCTTCAAGAAGATAAGTTAAAGTATAGGAATTCCGACTGTAATAAACATGTAATATCAAGCTGCCGTCACCGAGGACATTTCCTCTAAGAACATTACCTTCATAGTCGATATCAAAGGTAAAGCCGGGAATGCTTCTGCTTTCCGCCTCTACAAGGTCTTCGGTTGTTCCGTAAAGCTTAATCGAGTCTAAGATTCCATAACCTGTACCGTCAAGAGATTCGCCGTAATAAATGACTCGATATTCTACATTGTCTTCAGCTACAAAGAATGCAGTTAAGACAAGATCTTCTGCCGGCATTGTAAAGGTAAAGACCGTTTCTGTAGAACGGATTTCCTTACCGTCATGCCAGTGAGAAAACTTATAACCGGCTTCAGGAGTCGCCCTAACGGTTAACTCGGTGTTGTAGGCTACCGGTGAATCGGTAGGAATAACACTGACTGTTCCCTGACCGAAATTAGATTGAATTAAAATTTCATAAAAATTAATAACAAAATCTCCTGAGATAACGATATCATCTGCGGGCATAGTTAAAGGAATTTCGCTCCAACCAGAGAATGTATATCCGGTTTTAGTCGGTTCTACAAGAGGTATTATTTCTTCACCATACTTTATATTTACCCTTTGATATTCTTCACCGTCAACATAATAGATTCCTTGGTAAGAATTAATGGCGAAAACGGCATTTACAGTAACATCTCTTGCGGGCATAGTATCAGGAAGACCATCCCAACCGATGAAAGTATGTCCCATCTTTTCCGGATTTTCTATTAAGTTTATTTCAGAACCAAATGGAATAGAATCAAAACGGTAAACCTCACCGTCAACCTGATAGATTAATTGATAATCATTAGTTGTCCATCTGGCGTATAAAGTAAGATTTTCTGCAGGCATTGTATCAGGGAATATATATGGTTTTGTATGAGCTGAATCAAGATACCAACCAGCAAATTCATGACCTTCTAAGGCTGGTGCCTTTGGTTCAGTTAATACGGTGCCAAACTCCTGGTTTATAGCAGGAATCATCTCAGCTCCGGTGACGAATTGAATTCTATAAGAGTTTAGTTTCCATTTTGCGTATAAAGTAATATTTGAAAGAACTCTGTCTTCAGTAAAATTCCAAGCTTCATTCAATCCTGCATCCTTAAACCAACCGACAAATTCATGTCCGGTTTTAGTTGGTTTTAAAGGTTCCAAAATAGTTGTATTATACTGAGTTTCTTTAAAATCAACTAAACTTCCGCCAAATGTATTGAAAGTAACTTTATAAAGGTTTATTTCCCAGTCTGCTTTTAGAGTAATATCCTCGCGAACAGGAGTTTCAAAATCATAGGTTTCGCCTTCTAATTTCCACTCTTTAAAAGTATATCCCGCTCTTTCGGGAGTATTCGGTACCTTTGCAGTCTGATTATATTTTACGGTTTCTGTGTTAAATTTTCCTTCATAAATGAAGAACGTTACAGTAATATCTATAGCTTCCCACTTAGCATAAAGCGTAATATCAGAAGCAGGAATCTTATATTCTTTAAATTCTTCTTTAAATTCAGAATCAAGATACCAACCTTTAAAAGTATGTCCGACTTTGTTGGTAGCCGGTATCTCAAAGTCTTCACCGTATTTATCGGTAATCGGATCAATAGGGGAGCCGCCGTTAGTATTAAGCGTAACTTTAAATTCCCCCAATGACCAACGGGCATAAAGAGTAAAGTCTTTTGCCGGCATTGTAGTTTGGAAATCAAAAAGATTATCAAATTCCTTCTCATAATACCAACCGCCAAAAATATACCCCTCTTTTTTCGGTTGGGTCGGAGCCAGAACCGTCATTTTATAACCTATTTTGCTCGGTTCTATTTCTGATCCCCCGTTAGTATCCCAAGTTATCGTATATTTAGCGGGATCCCACTTGGCGTATAGAGTCATATTGTCTTCAACCGAATCTTCAAAGGTATATTTATTAGTCAAATCTTTATCCGAAAACCAACCAATAAAAACATAACCTTCTTTGGTCGGTTCATCCGGTTCATTCGGAATTTCCCCGAAAGGCACCATTATATCTCTAACCGGTGTTCCGCCATTACTTTCAAAAGAAATAAGAGCACTTCTTGTAAAACAAGCGGAAAGCGTTAGGGAAAGAGCTATTAATAGTAAGGTTTTAATTCCAATTCTAAATGTTTTTTTCATAATTCTCCTCCACAGAGATCTAGTCAAACGGATCTTCTTCATCTGAAGAAGGATTACCGATAAATTCAATGTTCACAATATCTGATTTTAAATCTTTTAAATTACTCTGAATTTTGACGGTGATTGCAACCTCTTTTTTGAAGGTTATCAAACCATTAGCGTCAATATCAAAAAAGTCACTTCCAGCAATCTTAATAAAACTAACCGTTATATCAGTTGCGTTTTCCGGATTAAACTGCCAATCAAGCTGATAGGTATCATTTCCTCTTTGAATATAAATAACCTTTTCCCCGTCTTCATTTAATTCGCATTCAAAATTATCTTCATGACGAGACCTATCCAAAAATATAATCTCTTCAACGGAAATAATGCTAGCAGGATCGGGGACTTTTCCAAATACACCGATTGCGACAACGGCAATAACGCAAAAAACAAAGAGAAAGATAGCAACTATTTTTTTGTTCATTTTTCCTCCTTAAAACTCTATTTCCTTGAAATAGGCTTTTAGATAACGAGAGAATAGAAATATTCTCACCAAAAAGAATACTATTGTACAAGAAATGATTTTAAAATTTCTAACGGCAATCGTACTACCTTTATCGAGATAAAAGATAATAAAGAGAACCGTAAAAAAGAGTGACCATAAAAATCCTAACATTATTGATTGGGAGTAATTATGGGCATGAGCAAGCCCGCCGGTTGAAGCGTATTCACTCAACCTCGGGTTTAACATATCAATCTGAAAAGACCAAAATACCATACCGCTATTTATCAAAACCGAAGAAATCATCATCAAATAAAGATCCGCCGTCCAGATATCGCGATTAGAAAATATGATAAATAAGAGGTAACTTAAAACAATCATCAAGGTCGAAAAAACAAGATTGAAGAGAATCTTCGCCCAAGCCATATTCGAGGTCTTTCCGGGTGCAGTTTTCATTAAGACAAATTCTTTTCCTTCACTGGTTACCGCCATTGCACTTGCTGTATTAGAGGCGGTCGACATCATAAGTGTTATCAACATCGAGAAGGTAACCATCATAATGTCACCTAGTTGATTTCGGTAAACTCGAATGAAGATTGACATCATCAAATAAAAAACATAAGGAAGAGCGATGATAAAAGAATAATTATTGATAAACTCTCCGGGATTTCGGATGGTTAAGGTCCATTCTTTTCTAAGAAAGGTTAAAAATGTATTTTTATGAGCAAAATTCATTTGTTTGTGAGCTTTAAGACTGGCATGTTCAGTACTTTTTGAGGCCATCTTGAAATAAAAAGGTCGGGATATAAAGATAATCAACACGATGAATACAATTAATACTCCTAAGATAAGAGAAAGACCGATACCGACTTTATTTCCAAAAAAGAGGTTACCGATAGAAGAATAATATAAAGACCATTTATTAATTAAGCCAATAAAGTTTTTCAGTTTTTCCACAAAAATATCATACATTGCCAAGATTCTTAGTGGTTCCGGAAGTAAATTCGGAATCTTTGTTATGATAATAAAAGCTAAAACTAAAAGTATTACCGTTATAGAAGATTTTATTATCTTATGCATCTTGAGAAATCTTTTTAGAAAAATCAAAGGAATAGTTACCAAGGCTCCGATTAAAACCGGGAAGAGCGGTAAAATAAAAGTCATCAGAATCGTGGTAATAATGTAAACCGGGCTTAATATCCCTAAGACATATCCGAAACCGAGGAAGAAAGGCAAAAAGAAATTTAAACTTTTTATAAACTCGTAAATGTAGTAAACCAAAAGTTTACTCATAAAAACTTCGGTCGGTTTTGCCGGGTAGGAAAGTAAGATAGGATTATCTTTGCTTGTATAGAGGTTTTCTAGAAGACCGGTTATACTGGCAATAATTGAAAAAGCTTGGACTAAAACGATAAAGAAAGTTAATAGTTGAGGATTCTTGGGAATCCCGATAATATCAACCAGCAAGATCGTGATTCCCGCACAGACCACGGTTACGATCACCAACCCTAAGATTCTTAAGAAAATATTTGCGATTAATCTTTTAATATTTTCCGGCTTTTTTATTTTATGTTTATTCGAAATCTGCAACAAAGCCAGTATCTTCAGCCGCTTAAACATAGCTTTCATCCGTTTTGCTCCCGAGCAACATGCTGCATATAAAGTTCTTCCAAAGAAATTCCTTGTTTTCGAAGATTCTTCAACTCATATATACCCTGCAATTTACCGTGAGAAATAATAGCTATTCTATCACAAACCTTTTCTACAACCTCGATTACATGGCTTGAGAAAAAGACAATATTTCCGTTATTTGCATGTTCACGCATACATTCTTTAATCTGATAGGAGCTCACCGGATCAAGTCCGGTTAGGGGCTCGTCTAAAATCCAGACCTTTGGATTATGGATTAAGGAGGCAATTACGACAATTTTCTGTTTCATTCCGTGGGAGTAAGACTTAATTTCATTGTCTATCGCATTTTCCAAATTAAACATATGAACATATTTTTCAATTCTTTCGTCCCGGTCTTCTTGAGATACAAGGTATAAATCGGCAACATAATTAATATATTCCCTACCGGTCAAACGTTCATAGACGGCATGGTTGTCGGAAACATAACCGATTCGTAGCTTTGCCTCAATTGGTTGCTTGGAAATATCATAACCGCCGATTTCCATCCTACCGCCGGTAATGCTTTGAATGCCGACCAAGGACTTAATAGTTGTAGATTTACCGGCCCCATTATGTCCGATAAATCCGAAGACCTCGCCGTCGTAAACTTCCAGGTTGAAATTCTCCACAGCGGGGTTTCTTGAATTTCCGTATATCTTTGTAAAGTTTTCAATTTTAATCATATGGACTCCCTCCAAATTCAATGGCTCGGTTAATGGACGGCCTTTCATTTCTTTTCTCAAAGACAAAATATCCATTTTGTCTTTTTTTAACTTTACTCTCAAAGCTCCATGAATATCCGCTACCCTGAATAAGAAATCATAAACTGCCCAAGTAATAAACATTAAAAAGATAAAAGCAATATATATTAAGAGGTCATAGAGCCAGAAGAATTTAAATATTAAACCATTATTGGTAAAATAGAGAATGTTATTTATTTTTATATCAATCATAAAGGGGAATTTTTCGGTCAGAAAATCACTATAGAGAAAGAAATAGTCAACCGAAGTATAATTATTAAACCAGGCATTTACAAACATCATCGAAACTAAATAAATGGTAAAGATAATGATTGCACCCCTCATCATTTTGAACTGGGGACGGGGGTAAACCTTGAGTGCGACCGCTAATATCGGTAAAATAAAGGCGTAGATATGATTATACCAAAAGCCGACACTATCCATATTAAAGGCATCACTTGTAATATTCGGTAAGATAATCGCTACTAAAGCCCCGAGAACATTTACAAAATAAGAAAAATAGAAAGTGCTTTTGATATTGAAAACAAAGGATATCAGCATTAAGAAGAGAGCGGTATTACAAAGGTGAAACGGCCAACCTGCCAGACCTTCTCTTCTGATATATAGAAACTGGAAAACTGAAGAAAGCGAAAGGACAATAAAAAGTAATCTTCGGTTCTCATAACTTTCATTCTTCATATAGATATAAATCAAAGGCATAATCAGGAAGGAAAAGTAAATCGTAAGTCGATGAATGACGGTGAAATCATTGGCAATTGATCCTAAATCACCAAATAAGATTCTTAGGCTTGCCTCCGGCATCATTGTTGGTAATAATAAGACAAATACCAAAAACATTGTTCCAACTTCTCGTTTATTTGGAAGCGGATCAATTCTTCGAACCAAACGGGTAAGATAGATTGCGGACATTAATGTGAGCACCACATATTCAACTACTATCGCATAGAATCTATACTCGGTATAAAAAAGGGATTTTTCTCCAAAAAAAGCAAGATTATTAGAATAAAAAAACAAAAAATTAAGAATTAATACAAACGGGGTGATAAACCTCATGATATTCTTAAAACTTTTATTGTTCGTAAAAAAGGGAGCGGTTATTCCGACCAGTACAACCACTCCGGTAAGCCATCTTATCATCACAATGACAACAGTCATCAACTGTGAAATTGGTCCCCCCTCCAGAGCAACAGTCCTGTCAATAGCTAAATTCTTTCTTAATTGAATTAAGAAGGCTGAAAATAATATCAAGCCTAGAATTTTGAGAATGAGATTATCCCATTCTTTCTTTCTTAAGAAAAGAATATATATCATTATTAAGACCGCGCTCGGAATCAAGACTGCGAATATCATAAACTTCACCTCATAATCACTAATATATTTTAACATATTTTTCGAATAAAAACTACATAAACCGACAATGGAAATATTTGTTTAACTAATAGATAGATTTACTAATTGTAGGTGAAAAGGAAAACATAAGAATTTTCGACCACCTTCAATAAAACAATTAGTTTGCCATTTTTTTTGATAAAATTTAAAAAAGGGCAATATGATACAAAAAAACCGAAGATAATCAACTATTCTCCGACTTACTTATAATTTAATCTATCAGAAGTAGGATTATCTAAAACATCCTTTTTAAATTTCAATAGATATTTTTTAGCTTGATCTAGATTTTGATCACTATAGTTTCCACATTCTTCTGCGGATGCTCCGGGAATATCATCTTCATAATCAATGATGAAATCAGACATTTTTCTGATTAATGAGAGTATCTCTTCAGATTTTACCTCTCCCCATAAAATTAAGTAAAATCCGGTACGACATCCCATCGGTCCAAAATAAATAATACGTGTTTTCCATTCCGGTTCATTTCTAAGGAAGGTCGCTCCCAGATGCTCGATCGTGTGAATTCCTGCGGTGTCCATTACCGGCTCAAAATTCGGTTTTGTAAAGCGGAGATCGAAAGTTGTCAGCACTTCCTCTCTTAACCTATCTTTCCTTGAGACATAAATTCCCGGTAAAAGCCGGTTATGGTCAACAGTGAAACTTTCAATTTTCTTCATAAATATCCATCCTTTTACTTATTTTATCATAAACTACCTATTTTAACCATATCTTAAAGATAAAAAGAATGATTGAGTAATCATTCTTTTTATTCTTAATCTTTAAATTTACTGGAAAAGTTATTGTTGATTAATTTATCATACGGAGGCCTGGAGGTTAATTCACCGGCTGCTTGAATAATATCAAGCATCCGATTATAGCCATCTTCTCCGAAGAAAGGATTTTCCTGCCAAGCATTGATATCCTTATGCCTTTGAGTAACAGCCGTCAAGTCATTAATGGTCAGTTCCGGGAAGTAGGTAATGATTGTTTCTGCAATCTCTCTAGCACTATGTTCTTTAACCCATTGTTGCCCTTTATAAATTGCATTTACAAACTTCTGAATAACTTCTGGATTCTTATCCACATAGGATTTAGCTGCATGGTAAACCGTATAAGGCAGATCTCCTGACTCGGCTCCGATTGAAGCTACAATATAGCCCTTTCCACCCTTTTCCATAGACGTCGCCAGCGGTTCAAAGAGAGTTGTATAATCCCCTTGCCCTGATTCAAAAGCACCTGCCATCGCCGCAAAATCAACGTCGGTACGGACAAGAACATCCTTAGAAGGATCGTCACGTCCAACTTCCAAACCCTTACTTTTCAAAACATACTCCAAAGTCATTTCCGGCATTCCGCCTTTTCTACCACCTAAGATAGATTTACCTTTCAACATTTGCCAAGTCCAGTTCGGTATTTCCTCTCTGGAAAAAAGAAAACTACCGTCCCTCTGAGTTAATTGAGCAAAAGCAACCGGGTAATCACTATAATCCCTATTGTAAACAAAGACTGCCGCTTCCGGTCCACAGAGGCCGATATGAACATCCTTACTTAATAGTGCAGCCATTACATTATTAGCGCCCGGCGTTAGGACTAAATCTATTTCCAATCCTTCTTCTTCAAAATAACCTAATTTCATGGCAATATATTGAGGAGCATAAAAAACTGAATGGGTAACTTCAGCCAGTTTTACTTTAACCTTTCCATTATCTTTCTTACAGCTTACCGCCATAAGTCCAATAATAAGGAAAATAATTAAAAACAAAAATTTTCTTATAATTTTCAAATTCCTTTCCCTCGCTTTTTCAATAAAATTTTTTCTATCATATTTACAATCTCATACATAATATATGCAAGAATACTCAAAATGACAACGCCCATCATTACTAAATCAAGACGGAATACCTGCCCTCCGTACATAATTAAATATCCGATTCCGGCCCTTGAAACCAAGAATTCTCCCACAATAACTCCGACCCAAGCCAAACCAATATTTACCTTAATGATACTAATTATATTCACTAGATTGCTCGGAAAAATTAGCTTAGTAAAGGTCTGTAATTTATTTGCTCGAAAACTTTGCATCATCTTAATTTTTTCGGAATCAATGTTTGAAAAATAATTATAAGTTGAAATGATGGTGACAATAATAAGAATTGAAATCGCAACAACTACTATCCCGCTTACTCCGGTTCCTGCCCAGATAATCATAATCGGCGCTAGGGCGGTTTTTGGCAAGGCATTTAAAATCACCATAAAAGGCTCTAACAGTTTCGAAAGCTTTTCGCTTGACCAAAGAATTGTAGCAATGAAAATACCGGCAGCACTACCGATAATAATACCCAATGCAGTTTCATATAAAGATATAAAAACATGTTTGAAGATTTGATTGGCTTTTAAGTATTGGATGAAGAGCTTCGCAATTGATGTTGGTTTGCTGAAGAAAAATTCATCAAGAAGTCCAATTCTGGTTCCAATCTCCCAAGAGGCGATAAAAAACAATAATAACCCTATTTGGGAGAAAATTAATTTCAATTTCGAAAGCTTATAATCTCTGCTTGGGCATGATTTCATTCAATTCCCTCCATAACATGTCAAAGTAAATCCTAAAATCTGCAGATTTTCTTGCGGTAAGTGGTGTCCTTTCTTCATCTAAGGAAAGATTTATTTCATGTATTTTCATAACCTTTGCCGGTCTATTTGTTAGTATAATAATTCGATCCGACATACTGATTGCCTCACTTAAATCATGAGTAACAATGATCGTTGTTTTTTTCTCTTTTTTAATAATTTTAAATATATCTTCGCTGACCAAGAGTTTGGTCTGATAATCTAGGGAAGCAAAGGGTTCATCTAGAAGCAATAGTTCCGGTCCGGTTGCGAGAGTTCTGATTAATGCTACCCGCTGTCTCATTCCGCCTGACAACTCGGACGGATGATTATTTCTAAACTCCCAAAGCCCATATGCCTTCAACATTCTCTTGACTTTTTCGATATTCTCAGGAGTTAGTTTCTTTTGTATTTCCAATCCTAAAATGACGTTTTTATAAATAGTCCGCCACTCTAAAAGATTATCCCTTTGAAACATATAACCTATGTCTCCCTTTACAATCACATCACCACTTGTTGGCTTTAAAAGCCCGGCAATAAGATTAAGAGCAGTCGTCTTGCCGCTACCAGACGGTCCAACTAAGGCTACTATTTCTCCTTCTTCAATCGAAAAATTAATTTTGTCAAGTACTTCTAAATATCCTTCCTTAGTACAGAATTGCATCGAAACATCTTTTAATTCTAGTACCACTTTTCGACCTCCTTACTTTATAATACAGTATTATATTATTAGGCAACTCGGGTTTTGTGTAGGCAAAAAGAAAAACCCAGACAGTTATTGCCGGGGTTTTATGCATATTATAATAATCCTCATCAACAAGTAAATAAATCTCGTCAGCTAGCAATTCTAATTATAGGTAAACATTTAATTTAAGTGAGAATCAAAAAATAAAGGAGCCTCTCTTTTAAAACTATCTGCAAACTTAGTAATCTTGATGGTTTTAATGAAGTTGATTTATCATAACAAAAAAGCCTGTAGCCAAAGTTACAAGCTTTTTATTAACTGCTTTTTACATCCGATATTTGCGCACGGTAGATATTTGCGTAAATCCCGTTTTTCTTTATTAACTCTTTATGGGTTCCTTCCTCGGCCTTCAAGCCATGATCTAGAACAATTATTTTATCTGCTTTATAAATTGTACTTAAGCGGTGGGCGATGATGATGACAGTTCTATCCCTAGCTACAACTTCTAAAGCTTTTTGAATCATTGCTTCAGTTTCCGTATCAATGTGTGATGTAGCCTCATCCATAATAAGTATCGAAGGGTTATGAACAATAACTCTTGCCAATGTGATGATTTGTTTTTCACCACTGCTCAAATTTACACCACTTCTAGAGAGCGGTTCATGAATACCAAGTTTATATTTTTCTAAAATCTTTTCACCACCAATAGATTTTAAGACTTCGATAATTTCTTTATTAGTAACACCTTTCTTGCCAAAGCTAATATTTGAGGCAATTGTTCCTTTAAAGATTGTCGGTTCTTGTAAGATTATTCCAATGTGATATCTATAAGTCCTTTTTGGTATTTTAGATATATCCATATTATCGACATAAATGCTGCCTGATTTTTCATCGGTTAAATCATAAAATCTAAGTAATAGATTCATCAATGAACTCTTACCGCTTCCGGTATGCCCAACCAAACCTATAAACTGCCCACTCTTTACTTTAAAACTAACGCCTTTTAAAACATAATCATTCCCTTTATAAGAAAACCATACATTATCAAAGACGATATCACCATGATACCGGTCAATTTCTCTAACTGTATCATCTTCCAACTCAGCTTCAGTTATCTTTGCAAATCTTTCTATCTTAACCATTGCATGTTGGAACTCAGATACTTGACCAAAGACAATATTAACTGGTTCAATAATTTTAAGCAAGTATTCATTATAAGCATAAATCAAACCGGCAGTAACCACAATTCCCGTAACAGCCATATGTTGCCATCCAAAATAAGCAACGATAATAACTGTAATGATTGCTCTGATAATACCAATCAAGTTCCAACCAGCCAATAAATGAAGTCTTGTTTCTTTTAATTGTTCTTTAGTAAATTTGTAATTTATTTCATTAAATTCAGAAATTGTTTGTTTCTTGAAATTAAAGATTTGAAGAATTGAGATTCCATTAATAATCTCATTTATTTTTGCGGTAAGAAGCGATCTTAATTCATTAACCTTCTCAGCAATCTTCTTGAGATTCTTCAAGAAAAATCTAATCCAAAGATAAATAAATGGATAAATTACAAAAGTTAATAATGCGAGTTTAGCATTTAAAATAAACATTCCAATATAAGCAAACCCAAAAGAAAGGATTGTGGAAGTTAAGACATTAACAACTATTCTATATAATGAAACTAAACCATCAACATCCTGGGAGATTCTATTGGCCATCTTGCCCGCAGGTTCACTTTCAAAATAAGAAATCGGAAGCCTTTCAACACATCTAATGGCATCTGTTCTTGCATCCCTAATCATCCAACTCATAACTCTCCCGGTGCTTAAACTTTGAATATATGAAAAGATAATTATAAGAAGAGCCTTCAGAAACAATATAATAATGAAAAAAATTAGGTAATTTAATATAGGCACATAAAAGCTTATAACTTCTGCCCTTGAAAGTTTAACTACTTGATATGTTAATACATTATCATCGTGCGCCTTAACAGTTAAGGTATTCCCCACTACTTCTCTTGTTCCATCTTCAACATAGTCATCTGCAAAGTAAAATTTGCTTTTATAAATCACTATACTTGCATCATCTAAAATAACATCATCATCGTTAATAAATCTTACTTGTTTATAAAACTTATTATTGAATTCCACTACTTTTTCATCATCAGCAGCAACTTGAACCCATTCATAACTAATTCCTAAAATATAATCATCGATAATTGTCATTACTATTAAAGGTGTTAAGAAATTTAGGATCTGTATAAAGACTATCATAGTTATACTTAAAAAAAAGAAACGATATCTACCTTTAAGATATTTAAATAAACGTTTAAGATTCTTCATAAATCTCGCCGTCAATCTGTTTTAAGTATTGCATTTTATACCAATTATCGTGTTTTAGTAATTCTCTGTGTGTGCCCACGTCTGTAATCTTTCCCTTCTGTAGAACAATAATCTTATCCGCATCCATTACTGCAGAGAATCTATGAGCGACAATTATATTAGTCTTATCGCTTCGAGAATTCTTTAGTTGTTTGATAATATTTCTTTCAGTTAAGGCATCTACTGCAGAAAGAGAATCATCGAGGATTAAGATTTCAGGATTCTTAACCAGAGCTCTAGCAATTGATAACCTTTGGCGTTGACCGCCTGAAAGGGAACCACCAAGTTCTGCAACCATCGTATCACTGCCAAACGGAAGTTCTAGCAAATCTTTCTTAAAGTCAGCAATCGTCATTGCTGTCTCGATTTGTTTGGGGCTGGCATAAGGATTACCAATCAAGATATTTTCATCGACAGTTCTTCTAAACAATACATGATCTTGAGGAACATAACCAACCAAAGCTCTGACATCATCAATCTTGTAATGTTTAATATTAATTCCGTCAATTAATATTTCTCCACTAGTAACATTGAACTCTCTGAGTAACTGCCTGATAAGTGTTGATTTACCGGCTCCGGTTGGCCCAACGATACCTATAGTTTCTCCCAATTTAATGGAAAAGGAAATATTTTTTATCACCTCAAAGTTATCAAAAGGAAATTTGAAACTTACATCTTTAAATTCTATTACATTAAAACTGATGACATTTTCTGAATTTTCATCGTCTTTAACCTCGGGAGCGATGGACATTATTTCGTAATATCTTTCATCAGAAATGATAATATTGTTTACTGAGTTTAAAATATTGCTTAATGCAATTAAAGGACCATAAATCATTCCTACATAAATCAGGAATGATAGTAATTCTCCTGTTGAGATTGTTGAATTTATTACCATGTATGCACCTAAACTAATTGCAATAAAATAACAAACTGCATAAATTAGTTCAAACATTGGTCCATAAATATTTTCAAACTTAATAATCTTCCACCAAGAATTAATGTCATTATCAATTGCTTCTTTTGTTTTTAGAAAATCATCTTCCTCCAACCCATAGGCTCTAACTGCCTTTACTCCTTCAACTGATTCTAAAACCTTCTCGGTCATATCAGCATAGATCTCACGATGTATTCGATAATATCTTCTTTTCTTCATTCTCTTCTTATTTAAATAGAAAATCATAAATGGCATGATGATAATCGATGCTAAGGTAAGCCTTCCATCAATAATTATCATTGAAGATACGGCAGCAATTAAAACACATATGTTATATACCACAGTTTGTAAGAAACTTGTTGCTAGGATAGTCAGGTTTTGAAGATCGTTAGTTGCTCTTGCAATTAAATCACCTTTTGTATACTTTATAAAACTTGCAGTATCAAGTTCAAATAAATGTTTAAGATAATTTTCCCTCAACCGGAAGGATAAATCTAAACCAAGTTTATTTACATTGTAATGATAGATATAGTTTACTAGATAGTGAACTAGAGGCAATAGTAATAGTGCTGTAACAGTTAGTATAATTTTTAATACCGTAATTGTCCCATTTTCTATCTCATCAATTACAAATCCCAACAGTTTTGCAGGAATAACTTGCGTTACTGATAATATTACTAAAAGAATCGAAAAGAAAAAATAATATTTTTTCTTTTGTTTAAAAAACCAGGATAAATTCCTAAATGCTTCTTTCATACGCCCTCACTAAAATAGTATAATACATCTTTTATTCATTTAAATCAAGCAATATGTCTTTCCCAAGCAAATCCTGAATCCAATTAATTTTTTCCAATACTTTCTTGCTCAACAATGAGTTTTTCACCAACATCACGCAACATATAATGGAATTAATTAAATCATCGTTTCTTTAAAAATGGATACAACCTGACAACTAGACTAATCCAAGGTTACATCCAAAAATTACATATTATTTGCTTTATATTTACTAAAATTAAGTTCCAAAGACAAAATCAGATCATATAACTTTAACCGACTTTAGCTTTCGGTATCCAACGTAAAACAATATCTTTTAATTTCTTGATATCAATTGGTTTACTGATAAAATCATCCATTCCTTCGTTAAGACATTTCTCTTTATTTTCGTGACCTGCATAAGCAGTGGTTGCAATAATCGGTATATGATTTCCGTTATCTGCTTCTTTTTCCCTTATCTTTTTCGTAATATCAAAACCACTCATTTCCGGCATTTGAATATCCATCAGAACAAGATCTTTACTTTTCTTTTCTAAGATATCTAAGGCCTCTTTTCCGTTAGAAGCAACTTCAATATCCCACCCCATATGATCACAGAGTAACTGAACAATAACTTGGCTAACATGGTCATCCTCAACTAAGAGAATTTTTGGAAATGATAAAGAATTATTCGATTTATAATAAGAATGTTTAAATTTATCTTTTTGTGGGGCCTTGGTAATGAATGTGAAACTGAAGGTACTGCCTTTTCCATACTTGCTCTCTACGCATATATCTCCGCCCATGAGATTCGCAAGATTTTTAGAGATTGTGAGGCCTAAGCCTGTTCCTTGAAACTTTTTCGTTGTAGTATTATCCAATTGAGTAAAATAATCAAATATCTTTGGTATTTCCTCTTTTTCTATTCCTATTCCGGTATCAGTTACCGAAACCATTAATTGAATATTATCCCCAATATTCTTCACTTTCTTCACATATAAACTTATCATGCCTTTTTCCGTGAATTTTATAGCATTACCAACAAGGTTACAGATAATTTGATTTAAGCGAGTTTTATCAACAATTATATGTTTTGGAACATTACTTTCAATAATTACTTCATATTCCAGACCTTTTTCCTTAGCCAGTGTTGTATATAAATCTATCTCTTCATTAATAATATCTTCTAAATCTATCAGTTCAGGCTTCAACTCCATTTTTCCGGAATCTATTTTGGAAAGTTCAAGAATATCATTGATTATATCAAGTAATCGTTTTGAAGAGGCATGAATAGTATTAACCATCTTCATCTGCCCTTCGTTTAACTCTGATAAGCATAATAAGTCAGCCATTCCGATAATCCCATTTAACGGTGTCCTGATTTCATGACTCATGTTTGCCAGAAATTGAGATTTTGCCTTATTTGCATCATCTGCTACCTGCTTTAAAAAGGCTAATTGTTTACATTTCTTTTCCAAATCTTTTTGATTCTGCAGCAGCTTTTCTCTGGCCAATTTACGCTCAATAAGGTCAGCAGCTTGTCTGGCTATCATATCAAATATATTAAATTGATTTTCAGAAGGTTGATAGGGTTCTTTCCAATGGGTAGAGATCATACCCAACATTGTGCCGTTACGAGAATACAGTGGAGTTGACTGAGAAGCATAAATTCCGGTTTCCAGGTAAACCTCCAAATCCCTTGTTCCCTGCATAAAATCACATTTTTCAACATCTGTGACTAAAACCCTCTTCCCTGTACGCATAGCTTCGCCACAGGTTGTATATGAGGAATCGATGTGAATCCATTCCCAAGCTTTCACAGTTTTCTTACTAAAACCCTGATTTGTCAGAAGATGGAGTTTTTCTTTTCCATTTTCGTCTTGAATAAGCAATTGCAATGATGCGTAATCGGAGTTCATAACTTGTTTAGCAGTATCCATAAATCTTTCATAAAAACATTGTTCACTTTCGCATAACAACTCCGTACTGATATTATGTAAGAGTTTCATTTTTGCCAAGTCTTCTTCAAGTTGTATATACCTCTGTTTGTCTACAATTAGACTCTCGCCGATTTCCTCCCGATACCCAATACTTGTATTTGAATTAACCAACCGGTCATTAAAATTTAGTCCTTGACTTTCCAGTTGTTTTGAGTCGACCATTGGCTTAATATTTTGAATAAGATCATTTTTCATAACCATCCCCCAAACACATCAATTTATTACATAATCAGATATATTTTACCAAATATTTCCTTAAATGTAAATGAGAAAAGACTAATTTATCGATTATATTTATATAAAAATAAAGAATTATCTTTAGATAATAATTTATCATTTTAACAATAAAATCAAGGAAAAAACCTATCTTTAATAGTTCTATCCTATCCTTATTTTTAAAATAAAACAGCTCCTAGTTTGCTTTTTTCCTTAGTCTTGAAAAAAATCTCAAAATATGTTATAATAAATATAGTATAAAGAATAGGGGGAATTGCATGGTTGGAAAATTTGTTTATCATAGAAAATTCGGAAAAGGTCAGATTACAAAAATGATAGGTAATCATAATTACTATATAGAATTTGAAAGTCAAAAAAAAGAAATGATTTTCCCATATGACTCATTTACCGATGAATATTTCATCTTTGACGAAACAGAATTAGAAGCAAAGGAAGCAGAATAATACTATTTGAACAAAGTGAAATAATTTTCACTCGACAAAAACAGTTTTAGACTACCTTTAATCCTATTGGCGTGTTCACGCCACTAGACTGTAAAGACAAAACTAATGTCTTATCCAGTTTACTTTTTTAAACATGTTTAGGCCCCCATTTACATCGCGTTGATAATGTTTCCATTTGCAGTTTTATATAAACTTCCATAAAAATAAGCAGATAAGCATATAGTAAGAGGTTGAATAATTTCTTTAATTTTCTTTAATAACAATTCATTGGAAAGTTTTATAAAAAGGACTTTCCAAGTAAACAAAAAAGGCCGAAAGGCCTTTTTTGTTTACCAACGATTTTCAACTCTTTCCGCAAACCCAACTAGGTTTTTAATCTCTATGGTCTTGTCTCCAAAGGTTAGAAGACCGGAGAATTTTCCAAAAACCTGATGTTGTTTTGAACTAATTATTAATGCATTGGCATGATCATAACGATCTAGAATTGGCTCAAAGGTAAGATTTACATTGTTATCATTAGAGGTGATTCGCCAAGTTTTTAAATATTGATATTGCCTTTTTTTATCAAGAGGAATTTCAAAAGTAACATCATCAAGTTTATAAGCGACTCCGTCGTAAAAAATCATGTTTTCGGTGGCAGCGGCAGTATTTCCAAAACCATAACCAAAATTAAATCCGATTCTTACTCCATCAATAACGGATGACATTGAAGACCAATACCAAGTATTCTTATATGTCCATACGCCTCTTCCCCAGTCAAGGACTCCAAAAGCAGAATCGGGTTCAAAAGTATATTCATCGTTTCCGATTACAATCTTTCCCATAGCTTTAAGGCAGTTAATTTTTTGATTATAATAGAAATGCTTTTTTTTAGGAAATGGGGTCGCAATTACCATCGAATCTTTTGGTTCATCTTCCAAAATGATTTCAAAGTTAAGATCATCATTATTTCTAAATTTCTTTAGAAACCCTCTTAACAATCGTTTTTTACCGTCATTAAAAAACTCGAGTTTGATTTTTTTCTTGATAAAACTAAGATCACCAATTTTCGAACTTTTAGGTAAATTTGTTTTCCCTTTAGGCATAAAGGTCATAACACTTTTAGTTAGATAATCTTTATTATCAAAATCAAGGAAAGAGATACTTCCGAGACCCATATAATAATTATCTGCGATTGTTAAGGCAATTCCATAATGACTGTTCCCGATATAATAATAATCCCATTCTTTAATTCTCATTTTACTGGTTCGAACATTCTCAGGATTATATTCCTTGAGGAGCGAAGTTGCATAACCGGTTTCTAGTAAATTTCCATCTTCCCCCAAAAGTTTTCCGGGTAGAAGTTTTTTAGGCATTAATTGTCCTCCTTCCATTCTAAAGGCAATTGCATTGGTTCAAAATGAGGATCCTTTGCGGATTCTTCTTCACTGATAATCTGGGCTACCCGAGTCGATGCCGCTGCAGCTAAGGCTCCGACCACATCATCTAGGAAGGTGTGACAATGAGCATTGCCTTGTTTACCATCATCGTTCAACCTTTTTACAACTCCCGGCTTATTAACATCGATATCACCGAAATTAGTTTGGCCGATAGTTCCGTACATCTGAGCGATTTCAAGACCAAAAACTTCGTCGATTCCGAACATCCCTAAATCAGCACGCATTATCTCTTGAATTGGACTCCGAAAAAGGCCTTCTTCTGTCAAGCGGTCGATTTCAATACTTAACTGAACGAGATGGAAAATATCCCGATAGGATAGAATTTTCTCCACGCTTTCAATACATAATTGCATAGATATATTCTTGTTATAACGCCCTTGCTGGTGAAAAGCAATTTCCGCAATCTCTTCAATTCTTACACCGCGCTCTAATAGACGGTCACGATTCAATTTAAACATCTCTTGTCTTGAATAATAAACTCTTGGTTTCATTTTTCTATCTCCTTATTCTTTGAAATCATATTTCGTCCACTACCATTAAAGAAATCCCTGACAGTCATTCTTTTTTTCGAAGGAAGTTGAATCTCCGTTATCTGAAGAACCGTGCCGTCTTTACAACTGATATCGAAACTATCTTTAGATAAATTAATAATTCGTCCCGGCCCCTCATCGGTCTTGTAAGAGGCAACCATACTCCCATAAACTTTAAGATCTTGACCGTCTAATCGGAAATAAGCCCCGGGATTGGAATTAAGTCCCCGGATTCGGTTAAAAACCTCCCTGGCGGTTTTATTAAAATCCAAGAGTTCATCTTCCTTGGTAAGATTGTAAGCAAAGGTTACTTCGCTTGGGTTCTGTTTTAGCGGTTTAACGTTTCCCGTTTCAAGATCAGAAATAACCTCAAGAATCATTTCACTCCCTAATAGACTCAGCTTTTCAAAAAGGCTGTCGGATGTATCCGATTCTAAGATCGGAATCTCACTCATCATCAAGATATCACCGGCATCCATCTTCGGAGTCATATAAATGATCGATATTCCTGTCTTTTCGTCACCATTGATTATTGACCTTTGAATCGGGGCCCCACCCCGATATTTAGGTAGGAGCGAACCGTGAACATTGATCGAACGGTAGCGCGGATGATTTAGTATTTCTTTAGGAATAAATTGGCCATACGCTGCAGTAATAATTAAATCTGCTTCTAAGTTTAAAATCTTCTCTTGCTCATCTTTTATTTTCTCGGGTTGAAAAATGGGAAGACCTAAGCGTATTGCTAATTCCTTAACCGGAGAAAAAAGGTATTTCTTTTTTTTCTTATTGTAAGTGTCCGGTTGACTTACCACTAGCACCACTTGATGCTTACTATTTATTTTTTCCAGAATCGGAACCGCAAACTCTGGGGTTCCCATAAAAATTATCTTCATTTTCTTCACTCCTAGAATATTTTCGGATAACGTTCAAAGTTTACAATGAGCTTCTTATCGCTGAATTTATTATTTACTTCATCAATTAAACTTGATAAACGTTCAAAATTATTATGTTTAATAAGCAAACGTACACCTTTAATGCGTGTCTCATAAACCGGACCTAAACATTCACCCCGAAGAATTTTTACCGCTATCTTCTTAAAATAATTTGCATAATAGTAAATATCTCGATAATCACCGATGATTTCCAGTTTATTAACCTCCGCAAAAGGTGGATAATTATAATTTTTTCTAATCTCTATTTCCTGATTATAAAATGTCTCAAAATCATTATCCAAAGCATAGCGGATGGCGGGATGACTTAAATTATAGCCTTGAATAATTACTTCAACGTCTTGGCGGTTAATTTTAGAAATTAACCCAAAGGTAATTTCACTGCTTCGATAATCATTTCGATTCAAAATACTGTCGGCGCTGATAATGCATTGTAGTTTAATTGAAGGATGGACTAAACCCGCAAGTTGATTTGTTCCGATAATGATATCAATTTCATTTTCCTCAAGTAGAGAAAAAAACTCATTATAGGCTTCTTTTTCTTGCATCGAGCCACTGTCTACTTGGATAATCTTAACTTTCGGGAATAGTTCAAGCAACCTTTCCTTAAGCCGCTCCAAACCATAGCCGAAATGTTTAAAGTCATGGCTATTACAATTCTCGCATTCAAGCAAAGAAACTTGGAGATTGCAGCTGGGACAACGATAAAGATTCTTTTGTTTATGAAAAACCAGTCCTACCTTACATTTTGGGCATTTTTGAAAATGACCGCAGGACTTACAGATAATATCAGTATTATAACTGAGATTATTCAAAATCAAAAGTGATGCTTCTTTTTCTTCAATTCTCTTTTTCAAGGCTTGTTGCAAATACTTGCTGAGAAGTAAATCTCCGACTTCTTCATGCATATCTACAAGTCGCACCTGATTTTGCTTCTGAATAAGATGTTTTAAGAAAAAATACTTGGCCGTAAA
Source organism: uncultured Acholeplasmatales bacterium (assembly GCA_937877075.1). Lineage (GTDB taxonomy): Bacteria > Bacillota_I > Bacilli_A > ML615J-28 > CAG-698 > DTU067. The sequence goes on along the minus strand of CALEGD010000126.1, from coordinate 8,701 downwards.
ATAATTATAATAGGTTTCGATTCTTAAAGCGGAAGATGAAAGCAAGAACTTTGCTTTTTGAAATTTACTTCTATATAACAAAACATCCAAAACATTATATTTGGGATTTTGTTCTACATAATAATTAATATCATCTTCGTCAACCATAATAATCAGGCCGAGATTATTTAGGGGAAGGAAAATATTGGCCTTCGTACCGATTACAATATCAACATTTTGCTTTTGTACATTAGTAAAATTTGAATAATATTCATTAGTACTCAGCTTAGATGAAAAGTTGAAGATTCGGTAACCCCTGGCATTTTTCCGAAAATAATCAAAAATTATTTTATTTACAATCAAGGTTGGAGTAATAATTAAAACCTGTTTTCCGAGTTTGACCGATTGCATAGTAATATCCAGGAAAAAATCGAGTTTAAACTCCTCATCATTTGTATAAAGAAGGAAAGGTTTATCTTTTAATTTATTGAATTTGTCCCTTAATTGTTGTTGGTCAAAGTTATAATTTACTGTCTTGGAATAAACTTCGTCGCTCTTTTCGACCAAAGGAATCCTTTCTTCAATTTCCAAGTAATTTTCCTTTACCAAGCGCGCGATTAAATAATCACTGCAACCGGTATTATCTTGTATTTCATCGGCGGTTGCTTCTCCTCTTCCCTTTACAAAATCAAGGACTTCACTTCTTCTTGAAGACAAAGTTTCGCTTTTTATCACCCGATAATATCTTTCAACCTTTCTGCTACCATAACGAAAGAAATCAGAAGTGATTTCTATATTACCACGCTCGATTTCCTTTTTTACTTTTGAATATTTACTTAAGATCCCTTTATCAATCTGAACTTTCGTCTTATTTCCAAATAGCATTGCTAGGTCTGCGTCCATTTCGTTATAATTCTTAACATTGATAAATTTTCGGATGCGACTCTTCAAGAATGAGGGATACATCAATCCTAAACAACTTGATAAAAATGCTTTAGTATCTTTATTAATTTTTTTTGAAAGTTCTAATTGTTCAAGAGTAAGTCCTTCTTCAAAATCTATGACTTCTAAAATTTCTTTAAGGCTTCCGGAATAATCAATCTCTTGTACAAGTTCGAGAACATATCCCAAAACTTTTCTAAATCCAAACTCTACATAAACGCGAGAACCGATGTAAATGCAATCGACCAAATCCTTTGGAACGATATATGTAAAAGCATCATCGGTATTGTTACTCGCAACATCAACAACTACTCTTGCAAACACCAGCCTCACCTCATTTCTATATATATCATAACACAAAATATAGAGAAAAAAAAGTGAAACATCTCAGAGTTATTGAAAAAACAGTTAATAAAAGCAGGTTTTATCAACCTGCATATTGTTTAAGCCGTTTTATATGTTTTTGGTTTGGATTGGGCTGATTTAAGAAGTTTACCTAAACAACCAAAAATGACATAAATACCAAGTCCAAAGATAAGAGTTACAAAAAGATAAACCGGATTAAACTTTAAGCCGAGAAATTTAATTACCGAACCCCAACTATAAGCCAGTTCGAGGGGTGTTCCTCCTTCTGGAGCCAACGAATAGAAATAATTCGAGTTATATTCTGGCATTAAATAATTAAAAAGATTATTTATAGGGACGGAAAGAACAAAGAGCACAGCAAGAAAGATCAAGCCTTTAATCATTGATTTTCGTTCAATCCGGACCAAATCAAGCATATAAGCCCAAATTGCCACTCCGACAATCAAGATATGTCCAAATATATAGGCAGCTCCTCGAAAATTAATTATTGTTTGATAGTTTTCTAAGGAATTAGCGAATAGTATGCTGAGATAGGCAAAGGGAAGATTAAAACAGAAAGCAATAGCATACATCGTTTTATTTCTCCATAGAAAAGCAAAAAGAAGAATAAAGTTGGCAAAATGACAAATCTGCAAAGGAAAAATTTCCGGTTGAAATTTGTAACCGGACTTTACAAAGATTTCAATATTTCTAAGTATTAGTAGAACGATACAAATAACCGAAAGAATAATTCCGATCTTGCGATTAGTTTCCGAATCATGTTTTCTGGTAAAATAAAATAAAATAATTGCAAGGATAAAGGGGCTAAGCAAAAATAAAATATGAAAGCCACTCCACATTTGGAATGTCATACTAAACACCTCTTAACTATCAACATTATACTACAATTTTCGCTGTTTTTCTAGTTGTTTCTTGAAACTTCTAAAAAGTATTTGAATAAAGTTTTAAGGTCTAAAACACCGGAAAATAAAACGAATAAAAAAAACGCTAACTTACCAGCTAGCTAATTATTTAACTTTCATCAGTTATGATAATTTTATTAAGGTGTATCTCTTCCAAGGCGATACCAATGTTTTTTTTGCTATTGGGATTATCAATCAGTACTTTATGACCCTTACTGATATCACGAGCCCTTTTAGCGGTACCTACTACCAGCCGATATTTAGATTGAACTTTTGAAACCAGCTGATCAATGGACGGATACCTCATACCGTCTCTATTTGTGTTCATTTATTTACCTCCAACATTTCTTTATACTTATGAATCGTCCTTTCAACCTTGGCATGCTCGGCACGAATAATTGCCATAATTTTATCGGCGGCATTCTCAACGGTATCATTAACGACAATATAATCATACATATAGGCAAGATTTATTTCTCTTTTCGCCTTTTCAATTCGGGCCTGAATCACTTCCTGTGATTCTGTACCTCTGGTTGTCAGCCTTTTATAGAGATCCTCCATTGAAGGGGGAGCGATAAAAATCAAAATCGCGTCCTTCATCTTCTCTCTAACTTGAGAAGCTCCTTGTACTTCAATCTCTAAAACTACTTCTTTCCCGGAATCCAATTGTTGTTTTACCTTATCATATGGCGTTCCATAGTAATGATCTACAAACTCCGCATATTCGAGCATTTTACCTTCTTCAATATAATTTTCGAATTCCTCATGAGAAACAAAATAATACTCCCGGCCGTGAACCTCATTAACACGGGGTTTTCTGGTCGTCATTGAAATCGAATAAACCAGATCATGTCCCCCCATTTGAAAAAGAGCACTTCTTACAGTACCCTTTCCGACTCCCGAAGGACCGGATATTACTATCAGTATTCCTTTATCATCTAATTTCATTCCATCACCATCTGATTATATCTATTATATCACAAACCTTTTAGAAATTGAAGTTCTTTTTGTATTTTATGGTCGTTTGTGTTAAAATGAATGAGGTGATAATATGAGTTTTGATGGTGTCTTTATCAGACATTTGCTTGAAGAAATAAAAATAAATTTAATACATCAAAGAATAAACCGTGTTCACAATCTGGATAAAAACAGTTTTATTCTTTCTCTATCGAATCGATATCAGCTTTTAATCGATCTTCATGCCGACAGTTCCCATCTTCGTTATACAAATATCGAATTTATTCCGGCTAATCAAACCTTTCCACTTTTTACTTTAATGAAGAAAAATCTCGAAGGGGGAAGAATTTTAGGTCTGGAACAGGTGGAAAACGATCGGATTATTATTCTTAAAATTGCTTCTTTCAATAATCTTGGTTTTCCGAAAGAAATCAAGCTTGTGTTGGAACTCTTCGGACGTAATTCCAATTTAATCTTGCTTGATGAAGAAGGAATGATAATTGAATGTTTGAAAAAAACTTACTTGCTGAATGATAAAGGCGGTAGAATCATTTTGCCGAAGGTAAAATATGTTCTCCCTGAAGACCGTGACCGAATTAACCCGTATACAACTGATAAGGTTCTTGAATATAATCGCTATCAAGGTGTGTCAAATTTATTATATCCGGAAATAAGATTTCAAAACAATCTTGAAATCATTAATCAAAAAACCGAACCGGTAATCATCAAAGCCAATGAAAAATATTATTTCTATTGTTTTAATCTTGAATATCTAAATGGTGAAATAATAAACTATCCGACTCTTTCCGAATTGTTGGAACATTATTATGTAAACATAAAACATCAGGACATAATCAATTCCGAACAAAAGCAACTTGAAATGCGCTTCAGAAAAGAAAAAATAAAGTCCGAGGAAAAACTTAAGAAACAAAAAGAGGAATTTCAAAAAGCAAAAAAGAATCTCAATCTTGAAAAACTCGGAAATCTATTAAGTGCTAATCTTCATCTTGTTCCCAAAGGCGCTAGTGCAATTGAAGTCGAAGACTTTTATAATGATGGTCAAAAAGTATTGATTAATCTTAATCCTTTGCTTTCTCCCGTTCAAAATTTAGAACAGATCTACAGAAAATACAAAAAAGCAAAAAGAACACTTAACCATCTCGAAGAACAAATTAAAAATTCTTATTCTGAAATTCTTTATTGGGAAACAATGTTCGATCAACTACAAAATGCCGAGACCAAAGATATTAGGGAAATATTGGACGAGATAAAAAGTGATACCGGAAAAACTAAAACCAGAAAACAACTTAAACCACAAATAACTACCTATAGAACTACGTCCGAAGCCATTATAATGGTCGGGAAAAACAATATCCAAAATAATTACCTCACCCATAAATTGGCTAATAAAAACGACTATTTCTTTCATGTGAAAAACAGTCCTGGTTCACATACGATTCTTCGCTGCGATGATTTAAGCCCGGAGCTGATAAATCTGGCGGGAATGATTGCTGCATATTACTCAAAGAATAAAAATTCAAGCAATGTTCCGGTAGATTATACCTTAGTAAGGAATGTAAAAAAGGTGCCAAAAACAAAGGGAAGTTTTGTCACCTACACCAATTATAAAACAGTTTATGTTACCCCGGATGCAGGCTATATCAAAAACAATACTAATTAGTCCGATATAGGATTAAAGCACTATAACAATAGATTTGATCTTTGTAATCATACATCGTACTGATTGAATAACGAATGTCGATTAAATCTTCTTCATCTATGGTTTCTAAGAATTCATTGATGGCATCTTCTAAATCCTGTTCGTGACTTTCATCAAACAATTTTACTTTCATAAAAATACCCCCTCTAAAGATTATATAAAATTTAGAAGGGGTTTTTTGTAATATTTTGTCAATTTAATAAGTTGAGCTTATTAGTGTTTATTCTTACATAGTGAATCACTAAAGTATTAGTTTTCTTTTCATATCGAGGATAACTTTCGTTTTCTTCACTGTTTTTCATTATAATAACGACAAAATGCTGTAAACGGACATTCCTCACATCTTGGTTTTATAGCCTTACAAAAATAACGGCCAAAATGAATCAAACGAAGATGAAGTAAGTACCATTGTTCTTGAGGATAGAGTTCAGCTAAATCGCGCTCTACTTTTAAAGGATTATTTGAATCGCTTAAAGTTAGGCGATTTGAGACCCTTAGGACATGGGTGTCAACCGGAAGAGTCGGAATTCTAAAAGCCTCTCCCAAAACTACATTGGCGGTTTTTCTGCCAACTCCGGGAAGTGTCAATAAATAATCAAAATCGGCGGGGACTTCGCCATTTTTTTCCTCAACAAGTTTCTTGGAAAGAGCGATGATATTTTTAGCTTTAGTATTGGAAAGACCAATAGTTTTAATAAGTTTATGAAGATCCGAAAATTCAGCTTTAGCTAGACTTAAAACATCGGGATATTTTCGAAAAAGTTCTGGTGTAACTTTATTTACCGAGACATCCGTTGTTTGTGCGGAAAGAACTACCGCGATTAATAATTCAAAATGGTTTCGATAATCTAGTTCACATTTTACTACTGGATAAAGCTTTTCCAATTCAGAATAGATTTTACTTGCTCTTGACATAAACCTTTTTAAATAACTCCTGGATATTCTCCCCTTTCGGGGTCGGCTTTTCTGAACGTTTCTTATCGGAAGATAGAGAACGATCAATAAAAGAAACACCACGATTTTTATATTTTAAAGCCTTAAGAATAGCTTCTTCTATCTCTTGATCGCTATAATTGCCTTCCAAATACCAACGGTTAACCATTTCCATTTCCAAAGGACTCAAAATCTTCTTTAATTCCTTTTCCAACAAACTAATAGTTGTTTTAATTTTATGGTTCACCGTTTCATCATTCCTGGCTTCATCTTCAGCTTCAAGTAGAAAACTAAGTCTGCGATAAGTCTCATCCAGACTAAATATTTCTTTCGCATCAACAGAAGAAAGTTCCAAAGTAATAAAACCCTTAGTAACCAAGTCTACTATGCGGCGCCCAAGTTCCTCTTCTTTAATTTTCATAGTCGGAGCAAGTTTATCAACGGAAAGTAATCTTTCTCCTTTTTTTAAAAGATCATTTAATCTAATTAAAATAATGGTATCAGTTTCATCAACTCCCAGTAAATGATATTTTTCAATAATTAATTTATCAAATGATATAATATCGTCTTTGATTAAATTATACATACCTCACCTCATTTTACCGCCAATTTATCCAGGGCGTCCTGAGCCGCTTGCTGTTCGGCCTCCTTTTTACTTTTACCGACTCCGGTTCCAAGCCGGATACGATCGTGAAAGACGCTGACGGTAAAGGTTTTATCATGTGCGGGGCCCGTTTCTTTAATCAGAACATATTCTACACCCTGACGGCTTTCCGCTTGAATATATTCCTGAAGGTGACTTTTATGGTCAACAAAGAAATCATTATCGGGATCCCCAATTTGAGGAAAAACAATTTTAGAAAGTATTTTTTTGATTGCATCTATACCGGAATCTAGATAAACTGCACCCAGAAATGCTTCGAATAAATCGCCAAGTAAAGAAGGTTTCTGTTTGCCTCCCTGTTCGGCTTCGCCCTTACCGAGAAGAAGACATTTATCAAGCCCTATTTGAGTAGCATAACGACTATTGGCGCTAGCACAAACATACTTAGCACGAATCCGGGTTAATTTTCCTTCGGGAAGGTCAGGAAAGGTTTTATAAAGATACTCTGCAATCAGAAAATCAAGGACGGCATCTCCTAAATATTCTAGCCTTTCATTGCTTTGAACCTTATGTTCATTGGCATAGGACTGATGAGTAAAGGCGGTAATATATAAGTCAATGTCATTTGCCTCAATTTCAAGTTTATCTAATATCTTCTTTATATCAATCATCTTGTTTGTCACCGATGATGTTTTTCATTTTCTCGATTACATTACCAAGAACTGAAAGTCGGGCTTGATTAATGGCATTGGAGAAAGCGTAGGCATCACTTGAGCCATGCGCTTTTACCACCACTCCGTCAACTCCGAAAAGATTGGCTCCACCAATTTCATCAGGGCTTAAAGTTTTTTTGAATTTCTTAAAGACCTTTTTCATTAAAAGGTAACCTACCTTTTTCTGAGCAGTGTTAATTTCTTCTTTCAGGAAAGCACCGACAGCTTTCACAACACCTTCACAAGTCTTCATTACCATATTACCGGTAAAACCGTCCGTAAGCAGGATGTCACATTCGCTTGTGAAAAGCTCTTTACCTTCTACATTGCCATGGAAATTTACATTAGGATCATTCTTTAAGAGTTCAAAAGTCTCTCTTTCAAGTTCCCTGCCTTTACCCGGTTCAGTTCCGATATTCATTAAACCAACCAGCGGGTTTTCAATTCCAATTACTTCCCGAGCATAGATTGAGGCATATTGGGCAAGTTGGAGAAGATGCTCGCTTCTTAGATCGGTATTTGCACCGACATCAAGCAAATATCGACCCTTGCCTCCAAGTTCGGGCAGACGCGGACAAAGTGCTACGCGTTTCATTCCTTTAATTCTACGGATAATAAGATGAGCAGCAACAACGGTTCCTTGTGTAGGTCCTGCGGTAACGACACCATCGACTTCTTTATCTCTAACGGCCTGAAAAGATTTAACCAAAGAGGACTCGCGGTTCTTTCTGATTTCTCCAATTGGGTCATCTTCACCCATATCAATCTTATCGGGACAATGAACAATATTAATTCGACTGCTTGGTTCAAGATTAGCTTTGATAACTTCTTCATCACCAAAGAGCACTAATTCAAGGTCAGAAAATTTTTTTAAAGCCAGAGACACACCTTTTATTATTTCCAAAGGGGCATGATCCCCGCCCATTACATCGATAGCTAATTTTACCATAATGTCCTCCTAATCTAACATCTCTTTTTTCTCGAGATAATTTCGATGAATTATTTCATAGATTTCTTTATATTCTTCTTCAAATACTTTTTCGTTATAGATAATGTCTTCTGCCTCAGAATCAGCTTCTTCAAGCAAATCACGATCGAGAACAATATCCGCCATTTTAAAAACGACATTTCCCGTTTGTTTTTCACCGAAAAGGTCACCCGGACCCCGAATGATCAAATCTTCTTCCGCAAGGACAAAACCATCATTATTCTCCTCTACAAGTTTCAGGCGAGCAACTGCAGTTTCAGCACTTGAATCGCTGACTAAAAAACAATATGACTGTTCATCACTGCGGCGAACACGGCCGCGCATTTGGTGTAATTGTGCAATCCCGAAACGATCAGCATCAAGAATCACCACGGTAGTTGCATTTACAATATTAACACCGACTTCAATAACACTGGTAGATACAAGGATTTGCAGTTTATTATATGCAAACTCCTCCATAACCTTTTCTTTTTCGGTAGTTTTTAAGCGACTATGTATCAAACCAACTTCGCAAACCCCTGCATATTTGACCCTTATTTTATCATAAATATCGGTCGCATTCTCTAGTTCCATAACTTCGGATTCTTCAATCATTGG